>NZ_JACHVD010000003.1:0-322740 GCF_025377055.1 Acinetobacter sp. T_3_1
TCAGGCAGACAGCAGAAAAGAGGCAAGATAGAAAGTGCGCCTGCCATATTGGCAGGACTTTCCATTTTACTGAGCACCCTTCAACTGCTCTCAGAATATTCAATAGATGAACTGAATGAAATCGCAACCATTGCATTAGGTACCTAAAGATGTGTAGATACCTATGCCCTCTGGGAGAGGGCTGGGGTGAGGGATAATTAGCTACGCTTGAGTAGCTTGTTCAGTAATATCTTCAGATGTTGTGGATTGAGTAGCCTCAGTTTTTTTATTAGCTATTCCAAATGGAATATGTACAGAAGCAATACTTTCAGCGGTTCTTTCAAGGTGAGTAACTTGATCGTCAAAGAATATGTGAGGTTGCAAAATTTCTAGAACTTTACGTTTTTCGATTCCACCTAAGAAAAAGGCTTCATTAACTGTTTCTATTCCCCATGAGCGTAAAGAATTAATTACACGTTTATGAGCAGGTGCATTGCGAGCAGTAACAATAGAAATTCGTAAACGACTTTTATAATCTAAATTTTCGGACTGATATTTTAGTTCTGCTTTTTGTAAAGTAGAAAGTTCTTTCAAAAGTTTATGAAGTGGGCCTTCGTTAGCAGGTTGGTCTGCAAGATTTTTCTCATTTTCAATAAATGCGCCAAGACCACTTTCTTTGTAGACTTGTTCTGATGAATCATCAGCAATAACTCCATCAAAGTCGAAAGCAATACGAAGTTCTTCATCATGTGCTACATCAAATATTTGTCCTTTCAAAATTAGACCAGCGGGATAGCCTGCTGTAATCGCTTGATTCACATCTGTTTCATTTGCTGAAAGGAATAAACTAATATTTAAAGCATCAATATACTTATAAGGTGTACGACCTTGTAAGAAGATAGCTCTTTTAATACCTAATCCATAGTGTTCTATTGAATTCATAACACGTAAACCCGTGTTAGGATCATTTCGAGAAAGCAAAATGACTTCTACAAATGGCTTATCTTTTGGGAAAATACTATTTAAACTAAGTAAACGTTGAATAAATGGGAACGCTACACCTGGATCTAAAAGAGTATTTTCATGTTCACGTTGGTATTCTCGATACGCTAACTCGCCCTGAGTTCTATAAACTGCATCTGAATCTTCTAAGTCAAATAAAGCACTTGAAGCTAAACCTATAACAAGTTTGTGTTCTAAATCATATCCGCTCATAATTTACTTATCCTGAATGTTTAATTTCTTTATGTCATCGGGATCATCGAAACCATCTTGCCTGTTTGGAATAGCTTGATTTCTGATATCAATGTTAGTTATTGATTTTCCTGGTAAACCATTAATGATACCTGTATTTTTTAAGTACTCATAACTATTGGCACCCCATTTAGTAGTCGTAAATAAAGTTATAAGCCAAATACATAGTAAAAATCTTCCAACTTGAATAGGAATTTTACTCACTGATGGTTTTGTGAGAATACGATTTCTAGTAAAAGTAAAAGGGTTATAAGTTCGGAAGAATTTATATGGGTTTGTAGAATAGTATTTTGAGCAAAATAAGCTGAATTTATTAATTTGTTTGATGTGTAATTTTTCATACACTTCTTTTTGAACTATTTCTGTTTTTTTATCAAAAAGTTGATGAAATTCCTTACCCTGATTTTCATAAAATAACTTTAATTTTTTTTCTGATTTATTAACTTCTATTTCCCAGTATTCTTGCCAAAATTTAGCACCTGATGCAGCTTGCATTTGATAAAAGGAAATACCTATACCAACTAAACATATTAAGGTGTGTATCAAAGGAACAGTATTATTGGAGTTAATGATACAAGCTATTAATACTCCTTGAAATATCATGAAAAAATTATTGCGGTGTACTAATTGAGTTATTTCAAAATTTCTAGTTTCAATTGCAACTTCATAGATACGCTTGAAACGACGCTCTTGTTCAGAGAGTTCTTTATTTTGAAATCTATTTTGCAAGATTGATTCAGATTCAATGCTTTTGCGGAGGAGTGAAGAAAAACTTTTTTGCATAAATATAAAGGGCTGAATAATCAGCCCTTTATACACAAAATTGGTTGAATTAACAACACATTAAAGCGCCGCAATCTGCTCCATATTCGCTTTAATCTTCGCTAACTGGTCAGCAAACTCAGCAAGTTTTACTTTCTCGCCTTCAACCACAGCAGCAGGTGCTTTCGCCACAAAACCTTCGTTAGAAAGTTTAGTTGCAATTTGGTCGTGCTGCTTTTGAACCTTGTCTAAGTCTTTTTGTAGACGACCCAATTCCGCTTTCGGGTCAATTAAGCCCTTCATTGGAACGAATACAGATACGTGACCCACGACAGAAGAAGAAGACAATGGTGGTTGTTCGCCATCAGCCAAGAAGGTAATGTTTTCAACTTTTGCCAAGGCTTTGAACAACGGTTCAATACGTGCGATTTGCGCTTTTTCAGCATCCGTCGTGTTTTGCAGAAGAACAGGTAACAAACGTGCATTACCTAAGCCCATCTCACCACGAATGTTACGTACTGCACCAATCAAACCTTGCAGCCATTGCATATCCGCTTCAGCCTGTTCATTGATAAGCGCTTGGTCAGCAACAGGGTACTGAGCCAACATAATGGTTTCGCCCGAAATGTTTAACTTCGGCGCAAGCGTTTGCCAGATTTCTTCTGTCAAATATGGCATTAACGGATGCGCTAAACGTAAAGATGCTTCCATTACCGCAAGAAGAACACGACGCACTTCTGCTTTACGCTCTTCAGACACATTTTCATCGTTCAGAACCGGTTTGGTTAATTCCACATACCAGTCACAGTATTCATTCCAGATGAACTCGTAAATCGCTTGCGCAGCCAAGTCTAAACGGTAGGTTGCAAATGCTGTTTGCACCGCTTGTTCCGCTTTTTGTAGACGGCTCACGATCCATTGTTCAGGCAATTCCCAAAGGTCTTGACGTGCTTCTGAACCAATCGTTTGACCTTCGACATTCATCATCACGAAACGGGTTGCGTTCCAGATTTTGTTGGCAAAGTTACGGTAGCCTTCAACACGTTTCATGTCGAACTTAATGTCACGACCTGTGTTCGCAAGCGCACAGAATGTGAAACGAACCGCATCTGTACCGTAAGATTGAATCCCTTCAGGGAATTCTTTACGGGTTGATTTTTCAATCTTCGCTGCTTGTTTCGGATTCATCAAACCTGTGGTACGTTTTTGTACTAAAGTTTCAAGATCAACACCGTCAATCAAATCTAATGGGTCAAGCACGTTACCCTTAGATTTAGACATCTTCTGACCTTCGCCATCACGTACCAAACCGTGTACATACACAGTTTTGAATGGTACTTGTGGCGTGCCATCTTCATTTTTCATGAAGTGCATCGTAAGCATGATCATACGAGCAACCCAGAAGAAGATGATGTCAAAACCTGTCACCAATACATCAGTCGGGTGGAAAGTATTTAAGAAATAGTTTTCTTTGTCTTTCGCTTCGTCACCTGTCCAACCTAAAGTTGAGAATGTCCAAAGACCAGAAGAGAACCATGTATCCAATACGTCTTCGTCTTGGTTCAATTCAACTTCAGGGGCAATACCGTTTTTCGCACGAACTTCTTCTTCGTTACGACCCACGTAAACATTACCTTCTGCATCGTACCAAGCAGGGATACGGTGACCCCACCACAATTGACGCGAGATACACCAGTCTTGAATATTATTCATCCACGCCATGTACATGTTGCTGTACTGCTCAGGCACAAACTTGATACGACCGTCTTGAACCGCTTCAATCGCAGGTTTCGCAAGCGGTGCAATTTTTACATACCATTGATCCGTCAATAACGGTTCAACGATGACACCTGAACGGTCACCGCGAGGTGGTTTCAAGGTGTATGGTTGAATTTGGTCTAACCAGCCTTCAGCTTCTGCTTGTTCGACTAACTTTTTACGTGCTTCAAAACGCTCTAAACCAATGTAGTCTGCAGGGGCAGGAATGGTTTTAGAAATTTGCTCGCCCGCTTTCGCGATGTATTCAAACTCAGCCAACACTTCAGCATTTTTGTTGAAGATGTTGATGATTGGCAATTCGCAGCGTTTACCGACTTCATAGTCATTGAAGTCATGCGCAGGGGTAATTTTTACACAGCCGGTACCGAATTCTTTGTCGACATATTCATCTTTAACGATAGGAACCGCACGACCTGTAATTGGCAGGATGATGTTTTGACCTACCAAGTGAGCATAGCGTTCATCATCCAGCGCAACGGCAACTGCTGTATCACCTAATAAGGTTTCAGGACGCGTGGTTGCAACCACGATGTAATCTTTACCATCGTGCGTGCGAAGTGATTTATCTTCAAAGAAATATTTGAAGTGCCACAGTGAACCTTGTTCTTCTTTATCAGACTCAACTTCCAGGTCAGAAAGCGCCGTTTGCAGTTTAGGGTCCCAGTTCACCAGGCGTTTGCCACGGTAGATGAGGCCTTCTTCATGCAGTTTCACGAACACTTCTTTTACTGCGTTAGATAGACCTTCATCCATGGTGAAGCGTTCACGTGACCAGTCTACAGAAGAACCCAAACGACGGATTTGACGGGTAATGTTACCGCCAGACTGTTCTTTCCATTCCCAGACTTTTTCGATGAACTTTTCACGACCCAGGTCATGACGGCTAATACCTTCTGCACCCAGCTGACGCTCTACCACCATTTGCGTTGCAATACCGGCGTGGTCCGTACCCGGTTGCCAAAGCGTATTTTTGCCAGACATACGGTTGTAACGCGTCAAGGCATCCATGATGGCATTGTTAAAACCATGACCCATGTGCAAGCTACCAGTGACGTTTGGCGGCGGAATCATGATACAGAAAGACTCGCCTTTTTCAGACGGCTTAAAGTAACCACGCTCTTCCCACGTTTGGTACCATTTTTTCTCGATCTCGGTCGGATCGTAGGTTGTAGCAATATTTTGCGCTGAATCAGTCATAGTTCGAACAGATCAAAAGTGAATAAAAAATTGCATCTATTGTAGCAAAAAAAAACACAGATGAGGCAGCTAAAGAAAATGCAAAAAATAAGCATTTGGCACATACACAATTCGGTTCTATGATGAGAGTATGATAAAAACAGCGCAGATGATCGCAGAACAATTCTAAAAGGAGATAATGATTATGAGTTACTTGATTTCTTTAAAATTAAAAGCAGACACCCACCACAGATTCCGCCAGATTCACCAGCAGCTGAATGAAGGTAAAACCGAAAGCCTGGCGAAACCGCTGGGTGAAGTGCTGGCAGATATTTCCTGTGAAATTGTTGATCAGGTTTTTGGCGAAATTTCGCGTTTATCTACCTCGGGTGACAGGGAGTCAGACAAGGTGGTGCAGCAGATTTTAGATACAGTACGTAAGTATATGCCGTGGTCCGTGTCATTTTTTGGCAATGACCGCCTCATTCCGATGGTCAATTATTTGATTGAAATGGCACATGAAAAAAATGATCAGCACTATATTTCCTATCGGGTTGACCATGTGCTGGTGGTGGAACTGTTAGGTTGTGTGGAACAAGTCAAGAGTGGCAATAGCCAATATGTTTCGCCTGCCTTGAAAGCGTTTACCGAAATGGTCGATCAAGGTGTGACCTATTTGGTGCGTGAACCTAAAAAAATGTTGAAATTCAATTTGGTGGTTGATAAAACCTTAAACGGTGTCATTAGTTTGACCACACAAATGGGCTATAAACGTCTGGAAAAACTGGGTGCTTATTACGATGCACAAGAGACGCATCGTTACCTTGATCATTTTCTGATGTTTTTGAACCAGGAGCCTAAAAATGACAGACCACACCATTCTGAAACCTAATTCAAAACAGGAACGACAACATGGCGCAGCAGGGCAGTTTAAGCAATAAAGTGGTATGGATTACCGGTGCATCTTCAGGTTTAGGCAAGGCACTTGCTCAAGAGTGTGCTTTACAGGGGGCGCAGGTGGTACTGACCGCACGCCGTGTAGATGAACTGGAAAAAGTCCGTTTAAGCTTGACCAATCCTGACCGGCATATTTGTGTCAGTGCCGATATTAGCAATGAAAATCAGGTTCGCCATGCCTATGAACAGGTGCTAAACCAGAAAGGGCGGATTGACTGGCTAATCAACAATGCCGGTTTAAGCCAGCGTGCCTTAATTGCCGACACCACCATGCAAACCGAACGTGCCATTATGGAAGTGGATTATTTCTCGCAGGTGTTTCTGACCAAAACGGTTTTGCCGACATTTCTAAAACAAAAGTCCGGTCGTATTGTCTTTGTTTCCAGCGTGGCAGGCTTGCTGGGCACTCAGTACCGTGCTTCATATTCAGCAGCAAAAGCGGCCATTCATATGTGGGCCAACAGTTTGCGGGCCGAAGTGGCACAGGACGGGGTTGATGTTTCGGTGATTTTCCCGGGCTTTGTCAAAACCAACGTGTCTTTCAATGCCTTAGATGGTGCCGGTAAACCGCAAGGACATCAGGATGAAGCGATTGAAAATGGTTTAGAGCCAGAAGTGTTTGCCAAAACAGTGGTGAGTGCGCTGCTGAACGGTGAAGAATACATTGTGGTCGGGGGAACCAAAGAAAAACTGGGTGTCTGGATGTCGCGCTTATCGCCAAGCACGCTGTATAAAATGATCCGTAAGGCTAAAGTGAAATAATTAAAGCTCCCTCCTTTTTAAAGGAAGCTTTAAAGTCCCCCTTTGCAAAAAGGGGATTTAAGGAAATTCAAACCTTATTTAATTTACTTAACCCTGAACTGCAGTCCCATATGCAAACACTTCTACCATCCCGCCTTGCATGCCCAGCTCTGTAGTACTGAGACGTAAGCCCATAATCCGGGTTGCGCCCATTTTTTCCGCTTCCAGCTTTAAGCGGACAATCGCTTCACGGCGGGCACGTTCAACTATGCTTTCATAACTGGTTAAGCGGCCACCCAAAAAGTTCTGGATATTGGCAATGACATATTTAAAGTAATCATGCGAGATGACCACATTGCTACTGATCATTTGTCCTGGCTGGGAAGACGTTTTAAAGCGGCTATTATCCAGGGTGATATAAGCCAGGCGCTGTTCATTTTCCGCCAGTGAATCCAGGTGCTTGCGTTCATTGTATCTGCCGAAACCAAAACCTATTACAAATAAAATGGCAAAAACAACGATCTGGAGAATCAAGCCATCCATCGCTTAAACCTGCGCCTGAAATGGGTCGGGAAGTTTGGGAAGGTTTGGCTCCACCACAACTGCGGTGCCATATACAAATAGCTCAGATGCACCTTGGGCAATATTCGAGGTTGAAAAACGGATGCCAACCACGGCATTGGCACCCATAGCTTTTGCTTTCTCAATCATGCGGTTCATGGCTTCCTGACGCGACTCTTCCAGCAGCTCGGTATAAGCGGTCAGTTCACCACCGACAATGTTTTTTAAGCCTGCAAGCAGGTCACGACCCACATGTTTACTGCGCACAGTGCTGCCATAGACCACATCAATTTGTCGGCTAATAGTATGACCCGGAACGGTTTCTAAATTACTCAGCAGCATGTTTTGATATTCAAATGAAATAGGATTTATTGAAGATAGAAAATCATGTTTAAAAAAGCAATAAAAAAGCCTGCATGGCGCAGGCTTTTTTATGAATCCAGATTTATTGAGCGCTGTTTGCCGCTTTGCGTTCAGCACTAGAAGGTGCCTGTTGAACCGCATCACCGGTATTGGCTTTCAGGCCACCACCGAGGGTTTTATACAGTTCAACCTGATTGTTCATGTTGGCCTGTTCAAGCAACAATAAACCCTGTTCGGCTGCATATGAGGCACGTTGTGCATCCAGTACCGTCAGGTAGCTGTCAATACCGGCACGGAAGCGGGCATTCGACAGTCGGTAAGTAGTATTGGTTGCATCTACCAGACGGCGCTGCGCGGCCAGACGGTCACCAATATTTTGACGCACGGCCAGGGCATCATTCACTTCGCGGAAAGCGGACTGAATGGATTTTTCATAGTCAGACAAGGCAATTTGCTGGTCTGTTTCTGAAATCTTGATGTTGGCCTTACGTGTACCCCAATCGAAGATTGGCAGGTCGATACTCGGGCCAATCGACCAGACAAATCCACCCGATTTAAACAGGTCGCTCAAGCTGGTCGATGCATAGCCTGCGTTGCCGGTCAAACTGATGGTCGGGAACAGGCGTGCTTTAGCTGCACCAATATTGGCACCCGCCGCAGACAATTTATATTCCGCAGCACGAATGTCGGGACGGTTATTTAACAGGTCACTTGGTAAGCCTGCAGTTAAAGCACTGCTGCTGGTAATACGTGTGATACGTTGCGCAGGCAGCAGATTCACAGGAACTGGTTGACCGACAAGCAGGTTCAGCAGGTTCTGAGCCTGGGCAATCTGGGTCTTGTAATTGGCAACATCGTTACGGGCCGTTTCGACAGAAATCTGTGCCTGACGAACAGGAACTTCACTGTCGATACCGACATCGAAACGTTTCTTGTTGAGGTTATAAGACTCAAGCTGGGCTTTCAGCGTTTGCTCGGCAAGTTTTAAATTTGCATTGGCAAACGAATAATTCAACCAGGCTTGAGCAACCTGGCCAATTAATGCAATTTGAGTCGCATCACGCGCACTTGCAGTCGCTAAATACGTATCTAGAGCATTATCTTTTAGGCTGCGTACACGGCCCCAAAAGTCCAGCTCATAGGCCGTCACACCCAGACCGACATTGTAGCTGGTCATGGCATTGCTGTTGAGCGTGTCTTGACGAAGTACACTGCCGCTGGCACCAATGGTTGGAAGCTGGTTGTTCTGGGTAATCTGATACTGTTGCTGCGCACGCTGAATGTTCAAGGTCGAAGTACGCAAATCACGGTTATTGGCCAATGCCAGATCCAGCACTTGAAGCAAGCGTGGATCGGCAAAAAAGTCTTTATAACCTTGTTCAGCAATTGAAGGTCCGGAACTTGCGGTTAAATAACCCTGTTCTGGAATATTTGCTTGAGCTACGGGCTCTGGGCCACGCATGCTTTGACATGCAGTCAAAGCAAGCGCAAGTGCAGATACCGCAATGCTACGACCTGTAATAGACCATACCTTTTGCATCACGATGCTTGCTCCTGATTATTTCGGTTTTTAGGTTTGTATTTAAAGATACTTCGAATCCAGACATAGAACACAGGAATAAAGAAGATACCCAATAAGGTTGAACTGATTACACCACCCAGTACACCATAACCGACCGAGTGTTGGCTACCTGCGCCTGCGCCTGAAGCAATGGCAAGCGGAAGTACACCAAAACCGAAGGCAAGGGTGGTCATAATGATTGGACGTAAACGCATTTTCGCTGCATGAAGTGTGGCTTCAAGTAAAGGTTCGCCTTTATCTTCCTGCAGCTCCTTGGCGAATTCGACAATCAGGATCGCATTCTTCGCGGCCAAACCAATGACCGCAATAATTGCAACCTGGAAGTAAATGTTATTCGACAAGTTTGGATCTTTCAGCACAATCATGCCGAGGAACGTTAAGCCAATTGCACCCACAATACCCAAAGGAATCACCAGCAGTACCGAGAATGGAATAGACCAGCTTTCATACAAGGCAGCCAGACACAGGAACACGATTAACATCGAAAGTCCGTATAGACCCGCAGTTTGCGAACCTGCTTCACGTTCTTCTAAAGATAAACCTGTCCATTCATAGTCAAAACCGCTCATGCCCATTTGTGGCAGTTTGGCAATGATTTCTTCCATGGCGAGCATTGCATCACCAGAGCTGACGCCCGGTGCAGGGGTACCCTGAATGTTGACCGATGAAATACCGTTATAACGTTCAAGACGTGGCGAACCATAGGTCCATTCACCTGTGGCAAAGGCAGAGAACGGCACCATTTGTCCCAGATTGTTACGTACATACCATTTGTTCAAGTCTTCCGGCATCATACGCGCATCAGGTACGGCCTGAACATAGACTTTTTTCACGCGACCGCGGTCAATAAAGTCATTAATGTATGAACCGCCCCAGGCAATACTCATGGTGCTGTTGATTTCAGAAATGCTGACGCCCATGGCGCTGGCTTTTTCGTTATCGACATAAACCTTGTATTGCGGCGTATCTTCCTGGCCATTTGGACGTACACCGGCCAGACGCTTGTCTTGCGCCGCCATACCCAGAATCATGTTACGGGCAGTAATCAGTTTTTCGTGACCATTACCGGCAGCATCTTTCAACTGCAAGTTAAAGCCCGCAGAAACACCCAGTTCCGGCATTGCAGGAAGCTGCAACGGCATCACGTAAGAGGCATCTTTGGCAATCACGTTCAGGGCCATACCACGCTGGATGATGGCGCCGATTTGAGATTCAGGGGAGGTCCGTTCGCTCCAGTCTTTTAACTTAATGAAGGCTAGACCGGCATTCTGACCGACACCTGTGAAAGAGAAGCCCGCAACGCTGAATACAGAATCGACATTGGCTTTTTCACCTTCCATAAAGAAGCCAGTCATTTGATCAATAACTTTCTCGGTACGGTCCAGTGTGGCGTTCGGTGGCAATTGAACCAGTGTCATCACCACACCCTGGTCTTCATTCGGCAGGAATGAGCTAGGCAGGTTCTTGAACATGAACAATAGACCCGCAATCACCACAGCATAAATAACGCCGGCAATCACTTTATGAATCAGCAGTTTGCCAACCCACTTCTGGTAACCGCCTGACATGCGGTCAAAGCTATGGTTAAACCAGCGGAAGAAGCGCGCGAACACACCATTGCTTTCCGGTTTGTCTTTATCATGCTGTTTGAGCAAGGTTGCACAAAGGGCAGGGGTAAAGGTCAGGGCAATCGCCAGGGATAAAATCATCGCGGTGACAAGCGTGATCGAGAACTGGCGGTAAATGACCCCGGTCGTCCCGCTAAAGAATGCCATGGGTACGAATACTGCAGTCAATACGGTGGTAATGCCGACTAGGGCACCCGAAATCTGTTGCATTGACTTTTCAGTCGCGGTAACCGGATCGAGGTGTTCTTCCTGCATGACACGTTCCACGTTTTCGACCACAACAATCGCATCATCCACCAGCAGACCAATGGCCAGTACCATGGCAAACATGGTGAGCGTGTTAATCGAGAAGCCAAACAGGTTGATGATGGCAAAAGTACCCAACACCACCACAGGCACGGCCATGGTTGGAATCAGGGTGGCACGCCAGTTCTGCAAGAACAGGAACATCACCAGGAATACCAGCACGACCGCTTCAATCAAGGTGTGAACCACACTTTCAATTGAGAGTTTGATAAACGGAGTGGTATCAAACGCCAACTGGTCTTTCAGATCAGCTGGATAGTTTTTGCGCAGTTGTTGCAGGCGTTCTTCAACAGCTGTTGCCGTGTCGAGCGCGTTTGCACCGGTCGCCAGTTTAATTGCGACACCACCAGCAGGTTTGCCGTTGAATTTAGAGGTGAACTGATAGTTGTCAGAACCTAATTCAACTTTAGCCACATCGCCAATGGTGACTTTTGCACCCGAACCGGCATTTTTCAGGAAAATGGCACGGAACTGTTCAGGTGTTTGTAACAGGCTTTGCGCATTTACAGTGGCATTCAGTACCTGGCCTTGAACAGCAGGCGCACCACCCAATTGACCTACGGCAACCTGAGCGTTTTGAGTACGCAGGGCAGCCACCACATCACTTGGGGTCAGCTGATAACTGCTGAGTTTCGCAGGGTCCAGCCAGATACGCATGGCATAAGAACCACCAAACACCTGTACTTCACCCACACCAGCCACACGGCTCAGCGGTTCAGAAATATTGGAGTTGACGTAGTCTTTAATGTCGGCGTCAGTCATTGAACCATTCGGTGAATAGAATGCCAAAACTTGCAGGAAGCTGGCACCCGATTTGGTCACCTTGAGGCCTTGACGCTGTACATCTTCAGGCAAAAGAGCTGTTGCGGACTGCAATTTGTTTTGCACCTGAACCTGAGCGATATCGGGATCGACCCCTTGTTCAAAGTTCAAGGCAATGGAAGCCTGACCGTTACCGGCACTATTTGAAGAAATATAGCGTAAGCCGTCCAGGCCATTCATTTGCTGTTCAATAATCTGGGTCACTGTATTTTCTACAGTTTCAGCAGATGCACCCGGATAGGTTGCAGCAACGGTTACCGTTGGCGGTGCAATGGTCGGATATTGTGCAATCGGCATTTTGCTGAGGGTCAAAATACCCGCCAGCATAATCACCAATGCAATCACCCAGGCAAAAATCGGGCGATGAATAAAAAAGTGAGCCATTCAGTCTACCCCTTATGCATTTGAAGTAGCTTTTTGTTCAGTTTTAGGTTGGGCTTGAGCGGCAGGTTGGCCTGCTTTATTTGCATCTGCTGCAGGCTGGCCTGCACCCTGAGGCATAGCAGCTTGAGGCTGGTAAGGTTTGGCAACCACAGTTGCACCTTCTTTCACCTTGGCAATACCATCCACAATCACTTTTTCACCCGTTTGCAAGCCTTTAGTCACAATCCAGTCTTTGCCTTGCACGCCAGCCGTTTCTACCGGACGTGTTTCAACCACACCTTTGGCATTCACGATCATGGCAATCGCCTGACCTGTTGGGGTACGGGTAATCGCTGCCTGAGGAATCAGCATGGCATTCGGAATCACACCTTGCACGATTTGGGCAGTTGCGTACATGCCAGGAAGCAATAAATGGTTCGGGTTCTGGAACACAGCACGCAAAGTCACGGTACCAGTTTCCGGATTCACGCTGGCATCGGAGAATGCAAGACGGCCTTCAACCGGGTAATAGCTACCATCTTCAAGCTTAAGCTTCACTTTCGTATTGTTGCTGCTGCCCAAATCACCTTGACTCAACTGTTGACGTAAACGCAGCAGCTCGGCACTCGACTGGTTAATGTCGACATAGATTGGGTCCAGGCGTTGCACCGTCACCAAAGGTTCTGCCTGGCTTGCTGTAACCAGAGCACCTACAGTGACGCTTGAACGGTTGGTCTGGCCTGAAATAGGTGAACGAACAGTAGAGTAACCGAGGTTGATTTCTGCATTTTTAAGTTCAGCCTGGGTTGCCGCGACATCCGCTTCAGCCAGTTTTACTTGTGCAGCAATATCATCATATTCTTGTTTTGAAATGGCATTGGTGCCGACAAGTTGACGGTAACGTCCTTCTTTCACGCGTAATAGGCTTAAGTTGGCCTGCTGACGGTTGAGCGCAGCACGTGCACTGGCAACAGTTTCACGGTTGGTTCGCGAGTCAATTTCATACAGCGCTTGTCCTTGACGCACATAACTGCCTTCAGTGAACAGACGTTTAAGAATGACGCCACTGGTTTGTGGACGGACTTCAGAAATTTCAAATGCCGTCATGCGGCCAGAAAGTTCTACCGATTGCTCGACGCTTTGTGGTTGAGCAACAATGACACCGACTTCAGCCGGTGGCATTTTTTGGGCTGCTGCAGCTTGCTGCGCATCCTTAGGATCTTTGCTACAACCAACAAGTGCAATACTTGTTGCTAATGCGCAAGCGGTAAGGGCGGGTGCCCATAGCTTTGCAGACATCATTGTTCCACCTCGATTAGATTCTTCTCTAAAAACTAATTTATTTTCTCTCTACTCAATTTGGCATACAGCAGATAAAGTAGTGTGATCCAAATAAAACTTACGCTCCAACCCGCCAAGACATCAGAGGGGAAATGCACGCCCAGATAGACTCTGGAAATTCCCATAACAGACAGCCACATAAAAGCACAGATGCAAACCAGTATGTGCTGTGGATGTTTTTGACTGAGATAAATTGCAAGACAACCCAAAGTTGCGGCATAAATGCTATGTGCACTGGGAAATGCAGCACCATAGCTTTCGACCAGATGATACATTTCAGGTGGGCGAGGTCTTGAAATTACATATTTAAGCAGCCAAACCGTGGCAGTACTTCCGAATAGTCCTATGCCAATGAAAACAACATTTGTAAATTTTTTATACCATGCCTGATGTAAACACCAGATTGTGGTTAAAAATAACACAAATGGCATACCGCCTATAGTCGAAAGCATGATGAATATTCTATTTAGAGGCACGCTACGATGCTGGCTCAGCCATTCAACCATCACCCAGTCAAAGTGATGCAAGGATGGCATAACCAGCATTAATATGCTGAAAATAAATAAAAAAAATCCTACACCAAGCAACAGATAAGGCATGTATGGAACCTTGGTTATCTTAGCCGATTGAAGCGTGACTAATGAATGGTTAAAGTGTACTCATCAGTACACTTTATTTCAAGTATGTGTAAATTATGCTTTTCTTTTTACCGATTTTTTAACACGAAGTAAAACAAAAACAGCAAATTACTTCATTGCCGATTTTTGTGGTGTTGAAAATTCCTCTACTTCTAATGGGGTTTTGGGTGGCCAGAAAAAGTCGCTTGGTCGGGTCAGGAAGTGGGTGAGTACCAGTTTGGCCAACGGCTTCCATTGTTCAAAGCGAACCCGGCGGGCCCGCAAGGCCACAATGATGGTCAGGCTAAAACTCACAAACAGGTTGGTCAAACCAATTAACAATACCCCTAAAAATGAAACAATAATCAGGCCAATTTCAGGACTGCCATTAATACAGATCAGACCCTGAATAAAGTTGGCTGAAGCGAAGGCAATGTGGCGAATATCCAGAGGCAATCCTAAAATAAAACCGATGGTGCCCATACTGCCGAGCATGATCCCGAACAGGAAGTTCCCGGCCAAAGCACCTAAATTCCGTTCGATATAGGCGGCAAATTTATTCAGGCGTTCTTGCCCCAATAACTGTTTTAAGTTTGCATGGGCCTGTAAACGTGGACCCACCTTACGGTACACCGCCATGTTGTCAAAATAACCGGCAATCAGTCCGGAAAAGAATAGGCACACCCCGGCAATCGCTGCATGCGGAATGGCCAGCGAGGTAAATGGATTGAGGGAATGTAAAGTGTTGCTGGCCTTGGCATGCGTTAAAAGCGGCTCATCCATGCCGTACTGCCAGAGCAGCGTAATTAACGCTGCGGTTGGAATGGCAATGGAAATATTGCCCAGAATGGCAATGAACTGGGTGCGGATAATATTAATGATCAGTGCGGCAAGTTCAGCAATCTGTGCGGTTTTAGAGCCTTTGGTCTGTTGTACTGTTGCTGCAAGCGCCGCGGCAGTCATGGCGGGCTGTTTGGTAGCAACGGTAAAATGCAAGACATGAATCAGCATAAAACCGAACGAATAATTCATGCTAAACACCAGGGCCTGCATGATGGGTGCCATGGCCAGTCGCGCAGCCAATATTTTTAGGGTGGCCATGGTGGCAATAATGACACCGGCACCCGCAGCCGATTTATACATCGACCAGAAACCTTGCTTGTCGGTACTGACATAATGTTCACCGGTTTTGCTGGCATTCTCGGTGACCTGTAACGCAATCAGTTCGCTATTGGCGGCTAAAAGTGACCGGACACTGCGCTCGCTATAAATGGCATGGGTGATATCGACCAGCAATAAGCCTAAAGATTCATAGCGCAGCTGGTCTTCATCCATAATCAGATTAAGCAACAGTTCAATACGGTCCAGACATTGTTCCAGTAATGACAGCAGATAGGTCAGGCTTAAACTCACGCCAATTCTTTTGGTGGCGCGACGAATTTTTAACACCACATCCCGACATTGCTCAATCATGACCAAAGCTTGAGAAGCGTCGGGAGCAGCAATTAAGGCCATCGGGTCGGTGTTTTGATGCAGTGCCTTGTAATGCTGGATAAATTCATTGATTTCCCGGTTTTGTACCAGGAAAGGCGATTCATATTCGGTGAGTTCCGGATGGGCGTTAATAAATTCCGGATAAAGCCCAATGCCACTAATCCGGTAAGACAAAACGGTAATGGCCTTAATCAGCTCGCTCTTAATTTTAAGCTTGTCTTGCTGATTGCTGTGACCCTGATTGATCAGAGAAAAGAGTTTTTGCCAGTCTGCATCGGCAATACTATCCAGCCAGTATTTGTCACTGCGCTGATAAAAAACACGCCGTACTAAATCTTGCAGCTGGCTTTGATCATTAATCAGGGGAAGAAAATGCGCACCCAGCCGCTGAGCAAGCTGATTCCAGAAACCATCCAGAGACAAAATGCCGGTATCGGCATATAAACTGGTTTGCTTGTACTGGTTAATGAGTTTCAGGATAAAATTCTGAAATGTAATGACTGCATGGGGCGTAAGCAGCAGCGCTTGTATGAAAGCGTGAAATTTGCTGTTGATTTCGTCGAGATTGGTAGAGTCATTTGGTCGAATACGGCTCACCAGCTCGATCAGCAGTGAGTCATCAAGAACAGCCTGACTGGATTCAAGCTGCTCCTGCATTTTTAAAAATAGATCATTAAAATTTATATGCATAGGCGAGGGGTAAAACTATATTTTTCAAATCCCGTTATTGAATCCGGTTAAGGGCAAGTTGGGCCAAATTAATCAATGCCTGGCGATATTCACTCTCCGGAAGTGCATCTAATGCGTTGAGTGCAAACTGGGTTTCTTCAGTGGCACGTTGGCGGCAATAATCCAGCGCACCACAGCTTTGTACAATCTCGATCACCCGTTCTAGCTGGTTAAGACCGCCAGTGGCAATACTACGACGAACAATTTCATGTTCTTCATCGGTGGTTTTTTGCAAGGCAGAGATTAAGGGCAAAGTCGGTTTGCCTTCCATTAAATCATCACCAATATTTTTACCTAATGTTTCCGCATCGGAAGTATAGTCTAAAATATCATCAATAATCTGGAAAGCATTGCCAAAGTGACCGGCAAAGACGCGCAAGGGTTCACGGTATTGGGGTGTGCCCGATAAAATGGCAGCGCCTTCAGTGGCCAACTCAAATAGGCGCGAGGTTTTACCGTGAATAATGTCGAGATAAGTCTTTTCAGTGGTTTCTGGCTGATGCTGGGCTTGCAGTTGCAATACTTCACCTTCGGCAATTTCACAGGTACCGGTAGAAAAGTCTTTCAGCAGGGTCATATCGTTCAGGTCGACCAGCAAATCGAAAGCACGGGAAATCAGGAAATCGCCGACCAAAACCGCAGTCTGGTTATTCCAGGTGGCATTCGCTGTAGGGCGACCGCGGCGCAAGCCTGACTCATCCACTACATCATCATGCACCAGGGTTGCGGTATGCAGCATTTCAATAATGGCTGCCAGTTTACGCTGACGTTCGATATCGGTCGCGCCACAGGCTTTTGCCGCCAATAGGCACATAATCGGGCGCATGCGTTTGCCGCCCGCTTCAACCACGTGTTTACTGACCGCCATGACCAAGGCAACTTTTGAAGTAATCCCTTCATTGATAAATGTGTCCATCGCAGCAAAGTCTGAAGCAACAGGAGCGAGAATGTCTTGCTTAAAGTCGATGGCCATATGAAGAGAAACCTCTAAAAATTGAATTGCTTATTATAGTGTAACAACTATAACTCAGATAAAGCGAAGATCTTAATATAGTTGTTTAAATCCTGATTAGGCAAATGGTTTTAAATTTAGTCGAATTATTATTATCCAGCCAGATGTGTGATGAAACTGGCGTTGGGTATTTTATATTAGCGAATTGATTTTAAAAATCTATTACATTTACAAAATGTCAGCTCTACATCGCTAAAGAGCATTTTTTTAATGCGCCTTGATTGTTTATAAAATAAACTGCGGACAAAGTGCAAAAAAACGCTGAAATGGCTTGTTGTTTGATTTATTATCACTTAATATGTTTGCCCTTATATATCCCCCCCAGTGGCGTTCGTTTTAAGATCGATATATTCCTTTATCGGCACGACGACACGGGCATATTTGGAGTACATTATGTACGCAGTAATCCAAAGCGGTGGTAAACAACACCGTGTGGTTGAGGGTGAAACCCTTAAAGTAGAATTATTGAAAGCTGAAACTGGTACAACGATTACGTTTGATGACGTATTGATGCTTGTAAACGGCGAAAGCATTCAAATTGGTGCTCCAGTTGTTGCTGGTGCGACAGTAACTGCTGAAGTAGTTAGCCACGGTCGTCACGACAAAATCCGTATTGTTAAAATGCGTCGTCGTAAACATTACCGTAAACAACAAGGTCACCGTCAATGGTTTACCGAGTTGAAAATTACTGCTATTTCAGGCTAATTACGAGGATTATGAAACATGGCTACTAAAAAGGCTGGTGGATCGACACGTAACGGTCGTGACTCAAACCCTAAAATGCTAGGCGTTAAAATGTACGGTGGTCAAGCTGTGACTGCAGGTAACATTATCGTTCGTCAACGTGGTACAGAATTCCACGCTGGTGCAAACGTAGGTATGGGCCGTGACCATACTTTATTTGCTACCGCTGACGGCGTGATCAAATTCGAAGTGAAAGGTCAATTTGGCCGTCGCTACGTATCTGTTGAAACTGCATAAGTTTTAATGGTACGAAAAACCCACATTTAATGTGGGTTTTTTTATGGCTGTAAATCCCTCAAAAACAATCCCGGTTCTCCATCATGATGTAGAAATGGCTACATTGGCTATTAATAACAATACAAAACTTCTTATTTTCTCAATTATTAGAAAGAAAAATTGGTTTAAGATGGACGCATTGAACAAATTGCGATACCGCAAATAAAAAAGGTGATGATATGAAAATGCTTCGTAAAACCCTGTGTGCGATGACCTTGGGTGCTGCAACGCTTGCACCGGTAATGAGTACAACTGTTTTTGCTGCACCTGTAGCAGCATCGGAGCAGCAAGCAACGAACAATCTGGTCAAACAGTTAAGCAATATCCGGACCTTATCCGCTAATTTTGAACAAACCACCAAGGCAACTTCGGGTAAAGCCCCGCAGAAAAAAGGCTTGACCGGACAACACATGAACCAGACCTTTAAAGGGGTGATGAAGGTGGCGCGTCCTGGCAAGTTCTTCTGGGAAACCACCAGTCCAGCCAAACAGACCATTGTCACTTCCGGTAAAACCGTCTGGATTTATGATCCCGATTTACAGCAAGCCGTCCGTCAAAGTCTGGATGAACAGGTAGCAAATACACCGGCATTGTTATTGTCGGGCAATACCAGCCAGATTATGAAGTCTTATCGGGTGACTCAACCAGATAAAGGCAAGACTTATTACACCTTGTATCCTAAAGTGAAAGACAGTGCATTCCAAAGCCTGACCATCAGTTTTGGCGCAAATAAAGCACCAAGTTTGATGATTCTGCAGGACTCATTGGGGCAAACCACCTATGTGCGCTTCAATAATGTGAAAGTGAATCCATCGATTGCTTCTTCAACCTTTAATTTCACACCACCAAAAGGTACCGATATTATTGATCAATAATATATTGATTTATAATATTTAATTAAGTTTTTATCAATTAAGAGCAGCCCTGCGTGGCTGCTTTTTTATTGGAGATTTTGCTAAAAGTCAGGGATGCTTGGCTGAAAAAGTACGGCCATGCAAAATGATGTTCAAGCCCGGCCCTAGACATTACAATCCATAATGCTTAAAGATAAGAATTTAGTAACCAGGGTTGAGTATAAACATACGCAAGATCAGCCTTGCCTAAAATAAAGAAAAATTAAAAAGGCAAAAACTCAGGAGAATTAAAAAAGTGGAAAATATCAGTAAAGCTGCTTCATCGGTAGATTATCCGCATTTCAGCAAACTAAAATCCAGATTTAATGGTTATCGTCAAAAAGCTATGGGGCTGGGGCTTAGCTGGCTACAACGAAGATCGAAAAAGACGGCTCAAAACAAGGCGAAAAATCCTTATCTGCATGGAATATTTGGTCCTGTGGATGAGGTCGAAACGCGCGAACTTCAGGTGATTGGTGAAATTCCACAGCAGTTGACTGGACTATTGTTAAGAATAGGGCCAAATCCGGTTCATATTGAACATCAAGCAGCCTATCACTGGTTTAGCGGTGACGGAATGCTGCATGCTTTAAAAATTGAACAGGGTCAAGCGGTGTGGTTTAAGAGCCGGTATATCGAAACGGATTCCATTCAAAAGCAAAAGCACCAGCCTGTTAAAGCCGGTTTTCGCCGAGGTCCAGGGGATGTGGTCAATACCAACGCTTTTTATCATGCCAGTCAAATCTGGGCGAGTGTTGAGGCAGGTGCGCTGCCGGCACGTCTAGATCTGGAGCTGAACACAAAAGAACACCGCCTTTTTAATACCGATGCAGACCTGCCTTTTACTGCTCATCCACATAAAGACAAGCATACCGGGCATTTGCATGCAGTTTGCTATGATGCGCTGGATATGAAACATGCCTATTATGAAGTGATTGATGAGCAGGGGCATTTAGTGCATTGGGCTAAAATTCCTGTGCAGCATGGTCCCATGATTCATGACTGTGCCATTACTGAACAGGATGTCTTAATTTTTGATTTACCGGTCACGTTCTCTTTCAAGCAACTCATGAAGGGGAATCCTTTGCCTTATGAATGGAATGAAAAGCATAAGGCACGAATTGGCATTTTGCCTAAATATGGATGTGTCGATGAAGTGCAGTGGATTCCTGTAGAACCTTGTTTTATTTTCCATGCCGCAAATGTTTACCGAAATGAGCAACAGCAGATTGTGCTGGATGTCGTGGTACATCAAAGCATGTTTAAAAAATCCTATCAGGGCCCCTTTGAACAGCAAAATACACGACTGGAAAGATGGCAGATTGACCTGCAGCAGAAAATGGTAGATCGCAAGGTGATTGATGAACAGGCGCAGGAGTTTCCAAGAATCGATGAGCGCTATATGGGTGAAAAGCAGCGTTATATTTATAGTGTCAGTTTTGATCCCTCGATCATGACCCAAGCCAATCATTTGCTTTGTCATGATATGCATACTCTGGAAAAAACCACTCATGAATTTGGAGAGCAATGGGTAACGGGAGAAGTGGTGTTTATTCCTGAATCAGTTGAAGCGGTTGAAGGTGAGGGCTATCTGTTATCTTATGTGCATAATATCCATAAAGAATCTTCCAAAGTGGTGATTCTGAAAGCGCAAGGACTCAATGTTCAGCCTCAAGCCGAAATCATCCTGGGTGTACATGTGCCCCTGGGCTTTCATGGCAATTGGGTGGACCTGTCTTAAAGCAGGCATTTTTATACGAATGCTTCATTATTCGGCTAAACATGCTTAAAGATACATATTTTAAATTTTATTCAGTCACTTGGCTTTGTATAGTGCAGAAGCATTCTAAGGGTCTCAGGTTGTAAAAATAAAATGGAAACACGCACGAATAAACAATGGCTATGGGCACTTCCTGTTTCTTTGGCAGCACTCGTCATCACGGGTTGTCAGGAGCGACCAGCCCCGAAAACGGAACAGGCAAGTACTGCAAAACAGGAAAACGTTCAGGCAATTCCATTAATTCAAGCCAAGGTTGTTCCTGTGAAACTGAGCAAACCGGAAGCGTGTGATGCGGAAGGTTGTACCCAGTATGAGATTCAAACGGTAAAAACCAATCTGAAATGGGTAGATGACTATTTTCTCGATCGGGTGAAAAAAGCCGATCCGATTGCATTTTCTACAGCACCCAATCAAAAGATCAATACTGCCGAAGGCGCGAATCCTAATCTAAGTCAAAGCTCGACCTATATCCGTTTTGTCAGTCAGCAGTATGATCGGGCAACCTTTGCCATTCAGACCTATACCTATTCATCCGGTGCTGCGCATGGCATGTATCATCAGGAATTTGTCAATTTCGATTTGAAAAACAAAAAGCGTCTGGCACTGCAAGATATTATGGTTAAAGGCACAGAGCAGCAATTGTTGAATACTTTGTATGATTCAAACAGCATCTGGCTGGAGCAGCACAGTATCGACAGGGAAAAACTGAAATTAAGTGATAATTTTTACTATGGTGCCAATGGCATTGTCTTTGTCTATCCCTTGTATGAGCTGGCTTCCTATGCAGAAGGCATGACCGAGCTGACCTTGCCTTATTCGGCACTCACTAAACTGATTAAAGCGGAATATCTGCCAGGTTTACCCAAGTATCCATCGTCCTAATTTCAACTTAATTCGGGTAAATTTGCTCTAATAAGCCACAGCTGTCCGCTCGATCACTGTCTTTTTTAGTGTTTAGCGCTTACACTATAGCCAGTTTTTTTCTTTGTAAAAGATTGGCTATGATCGACCCGAAATTAATCAGAAATAATATTGAGGCTGTAAATTTAGCCTTGGCAAAACGTGGTGTACAGCTTAATGTCGAAGAGTGGGCTTCCCTTGAAGCTCGCCGTAAAGAGCTTCAATCGAAAACTGAAGCTTTGCAAGCAGAGCGTAATTCGGGTGCAAAACAAGTTGGCCAAATTAAAAAATCTGGTGGTGATGCATCTGAAATCATGGCACGTATGGCTGCCATTGGTGATGAAATTAAAGCAGCGGAAGTTTCTCTTGCAGAATTGCAAACTGAAATTGAAACCAAGTCTTTAAGCATTCCAAACATGCCGCATGAATCTGTACCTGAGGGTAAAGATGAAGACGACAACGTTGAAATTTTAAAATGGGGCACTCCGCGTCAATTCGATTTTGAAATCAAGGATCATACTGACCTGGGTGAATGGATGGGCGGTTTGGAGTTTGAAACTGCAACCAAATTGACCGGTACACGTTTCAGTGTTCTGAAAGGCCCATTGGCGCGTTTACAGCGTGCGCTGACCCAGTTCATGCTGGACACCCATACCCTGAAAAATGGTTATACCGAAGCTTATGTGCCTTATCTGGTCAATGCAGACTCTTTACGCGGTACAGGTCAATTGCCTAAATTTGAAGAAGATTTGTTCAAATTGCAGGGTGAAAAAGAATATTACCTGATTCCGACCGCTGAAGTGCCAGTGACCAATTTCGTGCGTGACGAAATTATTGATCCTGAACGTTTGCCATTGAAATATGCCGCACATACGCCATGTTTCCGCAGCGAAGCAGGTTCCTATGGCCGTGATACCCGTGGCCTGATTCGTCAACATCAGTTCGACAAAGTCGAGATGGTGCAAATTGTAAAACCTGAAGATTCGATGCAGGCTTTGGAAGAACTGACAGGGCATGCTGAAGGCATTTTGCAGGCACTTGGTCTGCCATACCGTAAAATCATCCTGTGCGGTGGCGATATGGGCTTTGGTTCAACCAAGACCTATGACCTTGAAGTCTGGGTACCGAGCCAAAATACCTATCGTGAAATTTCTTCATGTTCAAACATGGGCGATTTCCAGGCCCGCCGTATGAAAGCACGTTACCGTGTTGACCAGAAGAAAACCGAATTTGTGCATACCCTGAACGGTTCAGGTTTGGCTGTTGGCCGTACCTTGCTTGCGGTGATGGAAAACTATCAACGTGCAGACGGTTCGATTGAGGTTCCTGAAGTGCTTCGTCCTTATATGGGCGGTGCGGAATTTATTGATTGATCTTCGGATTGATCAATAAATTTATGAATAGCACAATTTTGTGCATGAAAATTGCTTAAGACAGTCAGATTTAAAATATTGAGGTCATTCGTGGATATCTTTCCAATCTCTTTAAAGTTGCAGCAGCAACCTTGTCTGATTGTCGGTGGTGGGCGCATTGCTTACCGTAAGGCCGTACTTTTGGCAAAAGCAGGAGCAGTCATTGATGTGATTGCGCCTGAAATCGAAAATGATTTAGTTGAGATTGTTCGTGCCAGCCAGGGGCAATATGTCCAAGCGCCTTTTAGTCCAGATATTCCGTTGCGTGATTACCGTCTGGTGATTGCGGCAACCAATGATAAAGCCACCAATGTTCAGGTTTTTGAAGCTTGCGAAGCTGAAAAAATTCTGGTGAATAGTGTCGATGATCTACCGCATTGCCGTTTTATGGTGCCTGCCATTATCGACCGTTCTCCTTTAGTGGTTTCAATTGCCACCAATGGCAAATCACCAGTTTTATCCCGTCAAATCCGTACCCAGCTGGAAGCGAGCATTCCGCATGGCATGGGAAAACTTGCCGATTTTTCAGGTAAATGGCGAGCTGCGGTCAAAGCCAAAATTGAAAATCCGGATGAACGCCGTATTTTTTGGGAAGACTTATATGCCAGTCCACTCAAAGAACAGGTGTTTAATGACAATCTTGCTGAAGCCGACCGTTTGATTGAGCAAGCCTTAATGGAATGGAAAGCGCCGAAAGGTGAAGTCTATCTGGTGGGTGCGGGGCCAGGCGATCCTGAACTGTTGACCTTAAAAGCATTGCGTTTGATGCAACAGGCAGATGTTGTTATTTACGACCGTCTAGTGTCGCCTGCGATTATGGACTTGTGCCGCCGTGATGCGGAAAAGGTCTATGTGGGTAAAGCCCGTTCCAATCATAGTGTGCCGCAAGAAGGCATTAATGCGTTATTGGTGGAATACGCTGCTCAAGGTAAGCGCGTCTGCCGTTTGAAAGGCGGTGATCCGTTTATTTTTGGCCGTGGTGGCGAAGAGATTCAGGAACTGTTTGCTGCAGGCGTGGCTTTTCAGGTGGTACCTGGAATTACTGCAGCTTCGGGCTGTTCCGCTTATGCCGGTATTCCTTTAACCCATCGTGATTATGCTCAAAGTGTGCGCTTCTTGACCGGGCATTTAAAGGAAGGCTCGCCAGAGTTGCCATGGAATGAGCTGGTGTATGAAAACCAGACCCTAGTATTGTATATGGGCTTGGTGGGGCTGGAAAAAATCTGTGCCCAGCTGATTGCCCATGGCCAGCGTCCAGACATGCCGGTTGCCCTGATTTCCAAAGGGACTACACCTGACCAGAAAGTGGTGGTGGGAACCTTAGCCGATATCGCATCGAAAGTGACGGAGCATCAGATTCAAGCGCCAACGCTCACCATTATTGGTGAAGTGGTAAAACTGCGTGAACAATTGCAGTGGGCATGAGCGAGGATAAGCAACACTTCGTGTTGCCCGAGCGCAAGACGAAGGCTGTGCCTGAGTAAAGAGGATAAGCAGCGAATTTTTGCTGTTGTTCAATTGCAAACGGAACGCGGTACTTGGCCAAGAAATCCTCTATCGAGTTCCCGGCTTGATCAGTAAAGTCCAAACATTGCCTAAATAAAATTAGAGTGAGTAAAAAGTGATCCACGTTGTTTTGTACGAGCCAGAAATTCCTGCCAACACCGGGAATATCATCCGTTTATGTGCCAATACCGGTGCGCAACTTCATTTGGTTAAACCGCTGGGTTTTGAGCTCGACGATAAAAAGCTGCGACGTGCAGGTCTGGATTATCATGAATGGGCACACATGAAAGTGTGGGAAAACTTTGCAGAATGCTTAGCTCATTTAGAAGAGCAAGGCATTGATCAGGATGCTATTTATCCTTTAACCACCAAAGGTTCTGAAACTCCGCATACCTCAAATTTAAACCGTCCTGTGGCTTTATTGATGGGCCCTGAAACACGCGGTCTGCCTGAAAATGTACGCATGATGTTCCCGGAAAAACACTGGATTCGTTTACCCATGGCAGCAAACTCTCGTAGTTTGAACCTGTCTAATGCTACAGCAGTTATTCTGTATGAAGCATGGCGTCAGCAAGGTTTTAAAGAACTGGTCTAATTTCAGATCATAAAAAAAGACGCATTGAGCGTCTTTTTTTATGCATGGAATCAAGGCATTAATGCGTATCATCAAACTCGTTGTGCTGTGGAGCAGGGTGTTTGAAACCTTTGGTTTTATAACCCAGGTACAAAATACCGAACATTGCCCACCATAAACCGAATTTCAATGCGGTATCTTCAATTTCTAGCCACATGGCAAAAATACTTAAGAAGCCGAGTAAAGGAATGACGACAAAGCTAATAATGTCTTTGATATTTTTGGTACGGCCATCACGTAATGCATAACGTGAAATTACAGACAGATTCACAAAGGTAAAAGCAGTGAGGGCACCGAAACTGATCATTGAAATCACGATGTCCAGATCCATGAAACCAGCAGTTAAAGCCACGCCACCGACAATCAGAATGTTGTAAACCGGTGTGTAGCTTTTCGGACTGATATGACCAAAAATCTTTTTGTTGATCACGCCATCACGGCCCATCACATACATTAGGCGTGAAACGCCCGCATGTGCAGAAATACCGGATGCCATCACCGTAACGATTGCGAAATAAAGCACCACAGTTTTGAATGCTACTCCACCAACGGCTTGAAGAATGTCCGGCTGGGTTGCAGCAACATCTTCAAAATATGTCTTCGGATCATTTGGAAAGTAGATTTGCATGAAGTAGGTGCTAATAATAAAGATGACACCTGCAATAAGTGCAGTCAGGAAAATCGCTTTGGGTAAGGTCTTTTCAGTATCTTTAGTTTCTTCTGCCAGTGAACTGAGTGAGTCAAAACCGGTAAAAGAGAAACAAAGCAATGTTGCACCGGTAATTAAAGGGCCTAAAGCTGTCATTTCATTCCAGAACGGATCCAGGCTCCACAACTGGTATTTGGCATTTGCCAATGTCCCATCGGCATTGACCCCACCTGCAAGTAGAGAATAAACCATCCAGGTGAAGTACCCGATGACTGCCAGCTGAACCAATACAATCAGGCCGTTGAAGTTGGCAACGAATCTGGCACCCCGCAAGTTTACCCCGGTCATAAATGCGGTCAGTACAACGACCCAAACCCAATGGTTCACGCCAGGGAAAAGGGCTTCCAGATAAATGACGGCCAAAATGATGTTGACCATTGGTGACAGTAGATAATCGAGCCATGATGACCAGCCCACCATAAAACCGACATTAGGGTGAATCGATTTTTGAGCATAGGTATATGCCGACCCTGATGAGGGATAACGACGGATCATGTGTCCATAACTAATAGAAGTAAACAGAATTGCAATGAGGGCAATAATGTATGAAGTTGGCACGTGATAATGGCTTTCTTCGGAAACCAGACCGAATGTATCAAATAATGTCATTGGCTGAATATAAGCTAAACCAATAATAATGATGTGCCACAGTCCAAGCGTTTTTTGCAGTTTAGCTGCCGATTGAGTCCCAGAGATATTTGTCAACGGCGTTATCCTCTTATCGTTGATCAAGGATCAGTCATGTTTACAAGGATCGTTTGAGACGAACGATCCCCCCTAAATGAATAAAACAAAAGTGCGCCAATCTACTCCAGTTTGGTACCTTTTGCCAATATCTTTATGAATTTTTAATGCAGTAAATATGCCATTTGATATAAAAGATTCGCTTTAATTTTCCATAAAGTAAAAGCCTGATGCTCAAAAAAACATCAGGCTTATTTTTGGCTATATTCACTTATTTTTCAATATTTACCAAGCTTTTTCTAAAATCGCTTTTAAATCACTCAGGGTGGCTTCTTTCGGATTGTAAATAATAGAACCGTCATTTAATGCTTTGTCTGCGACTTCATTCAATTGCGCTTCTGAAACCTTGCCGGTTTCACGTAAAGTACGTGGCAATTTAGTCAGTGCATATAAACGATCACGCATGGTCAGAATTGTAGCAATCGCTTTATCGGCACGTAAATGTGCTGGGGTTTGCGCATAAATGTCTGGGCCAGCTAAAGGGAGTAACAATTCGGCAATTTTGTCACCATTCACTTCCTTGTTGTACTCAAGTACATAAGGCAGGAACAGGTTCATGCATAGGCCATGGGGCAGGTGGGCAACCGCACCTAGGGCATGTCCTAATGAATGCACTAAACCAACCATGGAATTGGAAAATGCAATCCCGGCCATGGTTGAAGCTTGAGCCAGTTCCAGGCGACCAAACTCATCTGTCGGGTTGTCCAGAACATTGAACAGGCTGTTGCTGACTTTTTTGATCGCAGCAGTTGCATAAGCATCGCTGATCGGATTGGCTGCCATGCAGGTATAGGCTTCAACCGCATGCGTCAGCGCGTCCATAGCTGTCATGGCAGTTAAATGCGGCGGCAAGGTCTGGGTCATACGCGGATCAAGAATGGCAGCATGCGGCATCAGGTAATAAGAGGCAAATGGCATTTTGACATTTTTTTCCAGATCAGACACCACAGCCACCATGGTCACTTCTGAACCGGTACCTGATGTGGTTGGGATCACGAAAAATGGTTTTAACGGTTTTGGCAGGTTATGTGCACCTGAATATTTAAGCAGGTCATCGCCGCCTTCGGTCACCAGGATATTGGTTGCCTTTGAAGTATCAATGACTGAACCGCCACCCACGGCGATAATCGCATCACAATTATGATCACGATAAGCTTTTGCTGCATTTCGAACGGTTTGTACGCTTGAATCTGGTGGAACATCATCAAAAATATGGCCAATTACCGCATCGGTAGATTCAAAGGCAGCCTCAATAGGAGCGAGCAGATTGTTGCTGCGTACGCCTTTGTCGGTAATGATGAGCGGGCGTTTTGCACCTAAAGTAGCAAGTTCAAACGGAATATGTTCTAAGGCGGCATGACCTGCGATGACTTTGACTGGACAGAAAAATTCGTAATAAGGCTTAGCCATGTTATGCACTCCGTTTAAAATAGGATTGAGCTACTTTCAAATAAATATTTGCAGCTCCCATCAGTTTTTCTTTTAGGCTCAATTCGGTTGGGTATTGTTTTACAGCAAGCTCGGCGAGGAGTTTAGGTAAAATCAGCGCTTCCATTTTGTTTAAGCAGCGTACCAGACGAATGGCAAATGAAATATCTCCATCGGCTATCATACGGTCGTGGGCAAAAGCCTGTGCAGTACTTTCCTGAAAAGAAAACACTAAAAAAGCATGGCTTAAATGCTTAAAAGTAATGGTGAGGTCAGGTTTGCGGTCTACAGATTGCAGTAATTGTAATTGATGGTCTTCCGTGACTTTTGCAATAAAAGCTGGGCCATTCGGAAATACTTTCATCGATAGCACAAAACCGACAGGAAATTTTGCAACTTCCTGTTTGACTTCGGCATCGACTTGACTCGCCATGACTAAACCTCTGCCAATCACATCCATCATGAGTTTGACATAGGTCAGTTGTAAAGCGGGCTTAACGGATTTGGTTGAAATCACTCGCGTATCCCTTATCTAAAAAATATTTTATTAGTTTAGAGTAAATACTCTAATTTATTTTTATGTCAAAAGCAAAGTTATTGTTGCATGATTTGAACTTCACTAAAGTAACCGCTGCTGTTTAAAGTTTCAATGATATCTATGCATAAGTTCTCGAATTTTGGGTAATCTGGAACCAGGTCCTGAATACGGACCATCTCTAAACCTGCATAACCACATGGGTTAATGGTGTGGAAACCAGACAGGTCACAGTCAATATTCAGGGCCAGTCCATGATAGCTGCGTCCTTTGCGGATTTTAAAACCCAGCGAACCAATTTTACGCTCATTGACATAAACGCCCGGTGCATCCGGTTTGGCATAGGCTGCAATGCCATATTTTTTCAGCAGTGCAATCATTAAATTCTCAGCATAAGACACCAGCGTGCGTACATTCCAGCCCAAGCGGTTTAAATCAAACATGAAATAGGCAACCAGCTGACCCGGACCATGCCAGGTCACTTGTCCACCACGATCCGTTTGTACCACCGGAATATTGCTGGACATAAGAATGTGTTCAGGCTTGCCGGCCTGGCCTTGGGTCAGCACATCATGATGCTGCAAAATCCACAGTTCATCTGGGGTATTCTCATCACGGTTTTCAGTCAGGTTTTTCATATCCTGAAAGCGGTCGAGATAGGGAGTGAGCTGGTTAAATTGGCGAATAATCAGTTTGGGTTTTAGAACAGCATCAGTCACGTGAAGTGCGTCCTTAAAAGTTTTTAAGAGGATGCAAGAATTATAATGAAATCATGCCAACATGGGGATGATCGCTGCACGATTTAAACTTTTTTGTAGTATTAATAATATTTTTATTGTCCTATAAATATAAAAAACACGCATGAAGCGTGTTTTTTATATTCTTAAAGCGCAGTTTTAATCAATGGGCAGGCTGCCAGGTCAGCATATAAAGCATGTACCTGTTCCAGTTCGACAAAAACAATTCGAGCAGTCAAAGAATGATATTTCCCGGTACGTGAAGGTTGTACCTTAATGCTGTTACTGTCAAAGTCTGGGAAATGTTTTACCAAAATGTCTACAACAGCAATATGTAACTCTTCGCAGGCTTCACCAATCAGTTTGATTGGATAATCCATAGGAAAGACCCAAAGATGTTCTTGAAGTTCGCGAGATGGTGTACGGTCTAACATGGTCATAATAGTCCCACTTATATATCAAACGCCTGCGTAGTGCAGGCGTTATGTGTTGCTGAATACTAGATGGGGCTATTGGACAACTTTTCAACCCTCATCGGTATTACTATGGCTTAGTCATTTTCCAGGAATGAACGCAAGTGTTCAGAACGGGAAGGATGACGTAATTTGCGTAATGCCTTGGCTTCAATCTGACGGATACGTTCACGGGTAACGTCAAACTGTTTACCGACTTCTTCCAGTGTATGGTCGGTTGGCATATCAATACCAAAACGCATTTTCAAGACTTTCGCTTCACGTTCAGTCAAGTTTTCCAGCACTTCTCGAGTCGCTTCTTTCAGACCTTCTGAAGTTGCTGCATCTACCGGAGAGGTGATGTTGCCATCTTCAATGAAGTCGCCAAGATGTGAATCTTCATCATCACCAATTGGCGTTTCCATAGAAATTGGCTCTTTGGCAATTTTAAGCACTTTACGCACTTTGACTTCGTCCATTTCCAGACGTTCGCCCAATTCTTCAGGCGTCGGTTCACGGCCCATTTCCTGAAGCAATTGACGTGATACACGGTTGATCTTGTTGATGGTTTCAATCATGTGTACCGGAATACGAATGGTACGTGCCTGATCGGCAATTGAACGGGTAATTGCCTGACGAATCCACCAGGTGGCATAGGTCGAGAATTTATAACCGCGACGGTATTCAAACTTGTCTACGGCTTTCATCAAGCCGATGTTACCTTCCTGAATCAGGTCAAGGAATTGCAAACCACGGTTGGTATATTTTTTCGCAATCGAAATAACCAGACGCAAGTTAGCTTCCACCATTTCTTTCTTCGCACGACGGGCTTTGGCTTCACCCACTGCCATACGTTTAGAAATGTCTTTAATTTCCTTAACATTCAAGCCTAATTCTTTTTCGATGTCGGCAATCTTTTGCTGGAATGCCAGTACATCTGGACGTACTTTTTCCAGGTAAGCTTTCTGCTCTGCAGGTGCTTTGGCAATTTGCTCATCTAACCAGGCTGGATTTGATTCCTGACCCGGGAAAGAGGTGCGGAACTGGGTACGGTCCATACGGCCACGGCGTACCGCATAACGCATCACTTCACGCTCAGATGTACGAATCTGTTCATGGGTGCCACGAATCATTTCAGAAATGATGTCAAATAGACGTGGAGTGAACTTGAACATCATAAACACGGTGGCCAGTGCCTGAAGCGCTTCATCTGCCTGTTTACTGTTACGACCGTGCTTTTCAATTGCAGCTTTGGTTGTTTTCCAGGCTTCTTCCAGTTCAGCAAAACGTACGCGTGCAATTTCCGGATCAGGACCTGACTCACCTTCAGAATCATCCTCACTTTCAGATTCTTCTTCGTCATCATCGTCCAATTTTACATCTTTGGTTGATTTAGAGGTTGATTCTTCTTCGTCATCAATGTCCGCTTCATCTTCTAAAACTTCTGGAATTTCTTCATCAGATTCCGGGTCTAAATAGCCCGATAAAATATCAGCTAGACGACGTTCACCTTCAATGACATCGTTATATTCTTTTAATACAACTTCAACGGCATTCGGCCAGTAGGCAATCGAGTGCAGAACGTCACGAATACCTTCTTCAATGCGTTTAGCAATGCTAATTTCGCCTTCACGCGTTAATAGTTCAACCGTTCCCATTTCACGCATGTACATGCGTACGGGATCTGTGGTGCGACCAGGTTCGTTTTCAACAGAAGCAAGTACGGCTGCCGCTTCTTCTTCGGCAACTTCATCGGCAGCTTCAGCATTTGAGCCATCGAACATGGCGTCATCAGATTCAGGCGCACGTTCATGAACTGGAATACCCACGTCCTGAAGCATCTGAATGATGTCTTCAATCTGTTCGCTTTCCGTGATCGAGTCCGGGAGATGATCGTTAACCTCAGCGTAAGTTAAGTAACCTTGCTCTTTGCCTCGGCTAATCAGAGCCGCTACTTGCGAAGTAGGGGAAGTCATATCGCTCATCTTTGCTTACTCTTCGTTGAATCTGTGGCAGTGAAAAACCGTGCATGATAGCACAATTTGCTTAAAATTGTTTTGAATATTGATTGCTCAAGTCTCATTTAAAAATATGAATTTGATTTAACAATTGTTTTCAATATTGGGCTGGAATTTTTTTTTTCAAGTCCATAGGGTGGAACACTCAAAATATACTGAGTTTTTAACGGGCCAGGCTGAAAATTCTAGGTACTAATAAATACACAATTTTTAGGGGGAAAAACAAGATTAAACCTGGTTTGTGAGAGAAAAAAATAAAAATACTTGACAAGAGCATATAAGCAGGATAAATAGCGCCTAGACCCATTCACTTTTTTTCACCATGAGGTAGTTTTAGTGTCTTCTACAGATTTTGAACTAGATGATAGCTACAGTGATGATGATGTTAGTTTTGATGAAGTATCAAGCAAAATTAGTGCTAAAGAGTCGTTAGAAAAACGTCGCCTCATTGATGATCTTCTCGCACAACGTCGTTTAGAGCGCGAGCTGAAAGATTTTGATTATGATCTGGATGATGACGACGATTTTGATGACGAAGAAGACTAAAATTGGATTCTGTATAGCGGGCTAAAATGCTATGCTATGCCGTAGTTATTTTACAAACTGGATTTTAAATGAGTGCTTTAGATTTAGACCTTTTGAGCGAATATCTAGATGGCGACCAAAATGAATATGGTCTAGATTTCCCGGCTACTCATGGCTTTTTATGTGCAATTGCGGTTGGTCCGAAATTCGATAAATGGCTGGACGAACTTTTTGACAACAATCAAAAGAAGGTACCTGCAGAAATTATTGCACAAGTAAAAGCATGGTTAGAATCAATTCGTCAAAGCTTGGCCAATGAAGAAGGAATCGAGTTTCCTTTTGAAATTGAAGAAGCAGATGTGGATTCAAGTTTAGGTGACTGGAGCGTTGGCTTTGTCGATGCGATGTTCTTAAATGAAGATGCCTGGTTCACGCCTGAACATGAAGAGCAATTGGTCGACTTAACTCTGCCAATGATGGTGTTCAGTGGTGTGGATGAAGAAGATCCGCAAATGGAATCTTTCCGTCGCAATGGTCAGCTTATGGATGAAATTGCTGAAGAAATTCCAGATAATTTGAATGAATTATATTTAATGTACCACACGCCAGCGTGATGGTACGCCTTGCACTGTAATAATCACAGTTCATGTATTCATATCAAATTAATTCCTTAGATAAAAAAAGCACCATAAGGTGCTTTTTTTAGGCGTGATTTTTTATAGGAGACAGGGTAATTCATCATTAAAAACTATTTGAATTTATTTAATGTATAGCGGGCATAGCCATTGTAAGCAATATGAAAGATCAGTCCATGTAAGGCAATCGCAGCTGCGACTAACCATGAATTTCGGGCTCTACCGGCATAATTCATCGTGATTAGAATTTCCTCAGTTCGCGGATGCATATAAATTGAGATAAACAACACGATAAAACCAATGGTCATGGCAATCACTGTTGATCCCCAAACCAGTGTATTTTTTTCCTTGGCATTGGGTAAACGTTGTTCTTTTTTGACAAAATGTCTGGCACTTAGAAAAGCTGAAGCGATCAGCCCAGGCAGCACGGTAATGGCATTCAGCTTTAAGCAAAAAAACGAGAGGCTGACCAAAAGAATCAAGACCATACTATAAACAACTGCAAAATATTTAAGATAATGCGACATTGCCTTAGCCTCCCGAGGATAACCTTGATTCAGGATGGACGATTTTTACGCTGCTGTCTACGGTATACAACCCAACCAAGAATGATGACTACAATGGACATCATCACATAACTGACTTTACTGAAAATTTGCTGCATTAAGTGCTGATTTTCTCCAAAATAAAAACCGACACACGCTAGGAATGTAGTCCAGATAATAGTACCTAAGCCACTGTAAAACATAAATTTCCAAAAAGGCATTCGACTCATGCCTGCAGGAATGCTAATGAGCGAACGTACGGCAGGAATCATGCGGCCAAAGAATACGATGCGATGTCCATAGTGTTCAAACCAGTCCAGTGACTTTTTAACATCGCTCGATTTGATAAATAAATATCTGCCATAGCGGTCGACAAAACGAAAGATGCTGTCATGGTTAAACTTATAGCCAATCCAATACAGTAAAGCAGCTGCAAGCAATGAACCGAAACAGCCGGCAATGATGACGCCAAACAAAGTTAGCTGGCCTTGCGATGCAGAATAGCCAGCGGAAGGCATGATGATTTCAGAAGGAATAGGAGGAAATACATTGTCAAGAAACATGAGCAGGGCAATACCGAGATAGCCCAATTGTTCCATAATGGAAATAATCCACTCTGTCAGATTCATAAAGTGATAAAAATATTAGTGATATTTACACCATCCTAAATTTAATTTGTTGCAGGGTAAAGCATAGCCAAGCAATCCCTTTGGATTATTCTTGGCTATGAATCAGGGTGTGGATATAAACTTTTCTTAAACTATAGGCGAGTGCAAATGGAATCACACCGAGCAAGGCATATTCCAGCAAATTAGGTGTGAGATGATAGGCAATAAACAGGGAGAAAATACTGCCAATCACTGCTCCCATCATTACAATAAAAAGATGGGATTCTTGCTCTAAAGTTTGTTTAATGTGTTCTACTTTTTGCAGATTTCTTTCGCGTACCAGGTAAAAGCGTCGAGTATAATGGGCTGAGCGACTGATTGTTCTTGACATAATTTAACTCCTTTTTCACGTTACTTTTTAGGTTATATGTTAAATATTTCACGTTAAAAATTAATGGTTTATAAGTTTGTTGTAATTTTTATTTCAGATTAACAGATTATTTGTGACTTGACACACATTAATGGTAAAACTTGGTGATCTTTTTTTATTTATTGTTGTTTTTAGGTAAATAATCAAAGCCCTCTTATGAGGGCTTTGATTCAGGACATCAATTATAGGCGTTTGCGTTTCGCTGCTGCAATTTGTGACTGACGCATACGGAAACCGGCTTTTTGCTTTTCGCTGGTTTTGTCGATGCAATATTTGCAAGACACGCCATGTTCATAGCTTGGAAGTTCTACTTCTTCGGGAAGCAAAGGCCAGCCACAAGCATGACACTTAATGTTTTGACCTTCTTCTACACCATGAGTCACAGCAGTACGGCCATCAAAGACGAAACATTCACCTTCCCACATGCTTTCTTCGGCAGGTGTTTCTTCCAGATATTTTAAAATACCGCCTTTCAAGTGATAGACTTCATTAAAACCTTCTTGAAGCAATAATGAAGTGGATTTTTCGCAGCGAATACCGCCAGTACAGAACATGGCAATTTTCTTGTCTTTATGCTGCTCCAGTTCTTTTTTGACATATTCCGGGAATTCACGGAAGGTTTCAGTTTTAGGGTCAATCGCGCCTTTAAAGGTTCCGGCTTTATATTCGTAGTCGTTACGCGTATCAATCAAAATTACGTCGTCACGTGCAATCAGTTCATTCCATTCTTTTGGATCAAGATAGTGCCCGACTAAATCGCGCGGTTTGACTTCAACGCCTAAAGTTACAATTTCTTTTTTCAGTTTGATTTTCATTTTACGGAATGGCTTGTCAGAGCTGTGAGACTCTTTATATTCCATTGCGTTAAAACCTTCATTCAAAAGGAATTGATGAATGGTATCGATTGCTGCACGGTCACCCGCTACAGTACCGTTAATGCCTTCTCCTGCAACAATGAGAGTTCCACAAAGATTGATGGTTTTTACCAAATCAAGAAGACGTTGCTGCAGATCGGCCGGATCTTGAACTTCTTTAAATTGATATAGTGCCGCAACAACCCAGTCAGTGGTCGCTTGCTGTTCTACAGGTGCAAGCTGTTCTACAGTAGCGTTCATGGAAAACTCCAAATGTATTTAGGTAAGACAAAATTTAAGGCGCATATTCTAACGTGAATTGGCACAATTAGCGATAAAACCGAGTATGAAATATGGTTTTTAATTTGCTGTTTGGGGATGTATGATGCCTGTGCTCATTGCATCTTAAATCAGAAAAATGGTCTGAATTCGCCAGACCTGAATGTTGTTGAATTTCGGAGTTTATTTTGAATACTGATCGTCAAATGGCCTCTTTGACTCCATGTGCAGGGCGTTGCTCTACGGTGTTTGGTGATTCGGTCTGTCGGGGGTGCCGTCGTTTTAATCATGAAGTGATTAAGTGGAATACCTATACAGCAGAGCAGCATATAGCCATTTGGCGTCGATTGGATTCACAACTGGATCAGATTTTGATTCCGATGTTGCCCATGGCGGATATCGCCCATGTTGAAGGTTTTGTTTTGTCCAAACGTGTACGTTTGCGTCCGGACGCGAGCAAGGGACGCAAGCTGTACCATGCGTTAAAGTTGTGTGAGAAAAATCGTCATTTTACTGATGAGAGTGGTTTAGGTATTCACTATAAAGACGTGCGTCCTTTGTGGGATGAATTTGAGCGACGTGTCTTGGCTCTTGCCACGGCCAGTTATGATTTGGCCTTTTTACGGGCGGATGGCATCAGTATGCATTTGCTGCAAAGTATGCAAGAAGAGGACTAGGTTCATTTTTATCTCTTAAAATTTATAAAGAAGATTCCTTCATTTTTGGATGCAGTGAAATAGTCTGGATTTAAGAAAGTCCGGATTTAAGAAAGTCCGGATTTAAAAAAGTCATCAGGCTTAATGATCAAGCCAGATGACTTTTATTTTTTGTAGAAAGCTATGTGGCGTGGTTTAGAGATTGTGCTGCAAACGGTACTGTACAAGTTCTTCAATGGTAATCACGGTTAAATGATGAGTCTGTGCATAAGACAGAACCTGAATGCCAGAGGCCATCGTACCGTCAGGATTGGTCAGTTCGCACAAAACACCAGCGGGTTTTAGGCCAGCCAAACGTGCCAGATCAATGGTGCCTTCGGTATGGCCGCGTCGAGTCAAAACACCGCCTTCGCGCGCACGCAAGGGAAACACATGCCCCGGACGGTTGAGGTCACTGGCCACGGCACCATCCTGAATTGCGGCTTTAATGGTGGTAGTACGGTCTTTTGCAGAAACTCCTGTAGTCACCCCTTGTGCGGCTTCAATGGTCACGGTAAAGGCGGTTTTAAACTGGCTGGAGTTGTCAGTCACCATAGGTGGGAGTTCTAAATGATTGGCGAGCTCATCGGTCAGGCAAAGACAGACAATGCCGGAGCCATCACGAATCATGCGAGCCATCGTTTCCACAGTTAAGGTTTCTGCCGCCACAATCAGGTCGGCTTCATTTTCACGCTCAAAGTCATCCATCACCAAAACCGGTTTGCCCTGGCGGATATCTTCTAATGCTTTTTGAATACGTTGTTCAGCTGGGGGAAGGGCTGAGAAGAAAATTTCGGGTTGAATCAAACTAGACATTGAAACGCTCTCGTAAAATAAACATACGGTTGAACATTTCAGGACTGATGCAGAAATGGGGTCGCAGCGATATATTACGTATAAATATCGGTTACGTCGTCTTCTTTCATCCGGACTATACCGTCGGCTTTGGTTTTTCACCAAATCTGCGAGTAAACCCTCTTTGGTTTACAGGCTCGTGGGCTGATTAAATCCTATAAAAATATAGTTTTAAATTACCACCGGTGGGGAATTGCACCCCGCCCTGAAGCGATGTGCCATAAGTATAGACCTGTTTTGCAGGGAGGGCACAAATTTCTATAGATCAATCAGTCATATCCATAGTCAAACCAAGAATAACTCTAGAATAATTTTATAATTATGAATATGTAGGGTATAAAAAAGCCCGCAGAAGCGAGCTTTTTGAATTTTTGACCTGGCCTGATCCGTTTAGGCAACCTGTACAGGAATACAGTTGGCGGTATGGTTCACTGTATTGTCCGGGTTAGCATATACCAGACGAGGTTTATGGGCATTCGCTTCAGCTTCGGTGAAATCGCCAAATGTTGCGATAATCATTAAATCGCCCACATCCGCTTGCAGGGCAGCGCCGCCATTGACTGAAATGATGCCTGAATTTTCTTCACCACGGATGGCATAAGTGGTAAAACGCTTACCATTAGTCACGTTCCACATATGAATTTCTTCATATTCACGGATACCGGCTAAATCCATTAACACGCCGTCAATTGCACAAGAACCTTCATAATGTAATTCTGCTTGTGTCACGACACAACGGTGAATTTTAGCTTTTAATAAACGAGAAAGCATGGCTAGCGTCTCCTTAGTTGACCTAAGATTTTATCTTAGTTAAATCAAATCACTTCTTACTGGATCAGTAATCCGCAGAAAGCGCATTTTGCTCCGAAAAAAGCAACATGGCAAGAAGGAAAATTCAATTATTTGTAGAATGATCAGTTCGGTTTGTAGGCATTAATTTGATTCATGGCTGGCTGTATGTCACCGTTCACCAGCAATTTAATGCGGGATAAAGCATGTGCAATAGCGTCATCCATTAAACCTTGTTCGCTGCTCGGAGCTTTGCTCAGGACATGACCCGATACGCGTTCTTTAGAACCCGGGTGCCCAATACCGATACGCAAGCGATGGAAATTAGGGCCTGTATGCGGAACGATATCACGCAAACCGTTATGTCCACCGTGACCACCACCTGTTTTCAGGCGAATGACACCGGGGTCCATATCCAGTTCATCATGTGCAATCAGCATTGATTCAGGAGCAACTTGATAGAATTTGGCGAAGGGTACAACACTTTTGCCAGAGGCATTCATAAAGGTTGTGGGTAACAGCAGACGAACGTCCTGACCTTCGATATTACCTCGACCACTGATTCCGTAGAATTTAGGATCGGCTTTGAGAGAGATGCCATATTGTTCTGCAAGGCGTTCAACAAACCAGAAGCCTGCATTATGGCGGGTTTGGGCGTATTCCTTACCAGGATTGCCCAAACCAACAATTAGCGAAAGTTTTGACACTAATTTACACCGTTAACACTTATGCGCGTTTGAAGTCAGCGTGCAATGGAGTGTTTTTAGCTGGGTGGCGTTGTAAAGCTTGGATTTTAACGCTTTCAACTTTGTCACCTACTTTAATTTCAACAACTTCTTCAAAGAAAGCGTTGCTTTCAAGCGCTTTAACAAGTTCACGAAGCTCTAAAGTAACTGCTACAGGTTCAGCAGCACCACCGTAGATGATTGCTGGCACTTTGTTTTGAAGACGAAGGCGGCGGCTCGAACCTTTCCCTTGTACTGCTTCTTCACGTGCTGCTGCGTTTAATACGAAGTTTGCCATGATAGACATTCCTATTTAAGTTTAATTAAGCTGAGTTTTCGACCAGCTCAGCGATAGAAAACCCTGCTTGAAGCAGGGTTTTGAAAATTTAGCGCTATATTATAGATAAGAATCAAACATTGCGCTAATAGATTCTTCGTTGTTAATACGACGAATTGTTTCAGCAACCATGCTGGCGACTGAAACCTGGCGAATCTTACCAAGTTCTTGGGCTTCTTGAGACAGAGGAATGGTATCTGTGACAACGAGTTCGTCGATTACAGAATTCTTCAGGTTCTCAATTGCTTTACCAGAAAGTACCGGGTGAGTTGCATAGGCAACTACACGGCGTGCACCAAACTGTTTAAGTGCATCAGCAGCTTTACATAAGGTACCTGCTGTATCCACCATGTCATCCACGATAACGCAGTCACGATCTTTAACATCGCCAATCAAATGCATCACTTGTGATTCATTGGCTTTTTGACGACGTTTATCGATGATTGCAAGATCGATATCACCCATTTGTTTTGCTACAGCACGGGCACGAACTACACCGCCAACGTCTGGAGAAACAACCATGAGGTTATGGTGTTGCTGTTGACGAAGGTCAGCAAGTAATGCAGGAGTACCGTAGATGTTGTCTACAGGGATATCGAAGAAACCTTGAATCTGGTCAGCATGAAGGTCGATCATTACTACGCGGTCAATACCCACAGTTGTCAGCATGTCTGCGACAACTTTTGCAGTGATTGGTACGCGGCTTGAACGAGGACGACGGTCTTGACGAGCATATCCGAAGTAAGGGATGACAGCAGTGATACGACCTGCACTTGCACGGCGCAAAGCGTCAGCCATAACGAGGACTTCCATCAGGTTGTCATTCGTTGGGGCGCAAGTAGGTTGTACCAGGAATACGTCTTTACCACGGACATTTTCAGTAATTTCGACAGCGATTTCACCGTCAGAAAATTGACCTACAGATGCTGCACCTAAAGGGATGTGCAGATGGCTTACGACTTTTTGGGCGAATTGTGGATGTGCAGTTCCACTAAAAACGACAAGATTGGGCATGAAGCACCCTTGGCGGTTGGAATGTTTGAAAATAGATGGCAGGGGCGGCTGGATTCGAACCAACGGATGCCGAGATCAAAACCCGGTGCCTTACCACTTGGCGACGCCCCTAATGCGGCAGAACTTTAATATTTTTGCTGTTCTGTGTCAAGGTGAATTAACAAATGAACATGCAAATACTGTACTGTCTTTTTTGAGAAAAATGGCAGGGGCGGCTGGATTCGAACCAACGGATGCCGAGCTCAAAACCCGGTGCCGTACCACTTGGCGACGCCCCTAAATTTGTTTGCTATATTGTGATTTAAACCATAAGTTTAAATGGCAGGGGCGGCTGGAATCGAACCAACGGATGCCGAGCTCAAAACCCGGTGCCGTACCACTTGGCGACGCCCCTAAATTTGTTTGCTATATTGTGATTTAAACCATAAGTTTAAATGGCAGGGGCGGCTGGAATCGAACCAACGGATGCCGAGCTCAAAACCCGGTGCCTTACCACTTGGCGACGCCCCTAATACAGTAATCTACAGATGAATATGATGGCAGGGGCGGCTGGATTCGAACCAACGGATGCCGAGATCAAAACCCGGAGCCTTACCACTTGGCGACGCCCCTAATACAGTAATCTACAGATGACTATGATGGCAGGGGCGGCTGGATTCGACCCAACGGATGCCGAGATCAAAACCCGGTGCCTTACCACTTGGCGACGCCCCTATCATATAACCTTGAAATGACGTAATGGTGATTCATTTAAACTATTGACCAAGTAAGCTTTACATGGTGAATGAGCTAAAATCTCATCAATATTCATATCGGTAGTTACTTCAGTAAAAACACAAGCACCTGTACCTGTAAGTTTTGCAATACCGAACTGGTCTAAATACTGCATCGCTTCATCAACTTCAGGATATAGGCTTCTTGCCAAAGGCTCAAAGTTATTTCCAAAGTTAAATGGCTTTAACTGATAGGCGCAAAATTTAGTAGGCTTCGTGTCTCTTGTCAACGTTTTTTGTGAAAAAAGCAGTTGAGTGCTGATAAAACAATCAGGTTTTAACACAATGTATTGTTTTTGATCTAAGTCTATGAATGTTAAGTGTTCACCAATGCCTTCTGCCCAGGCATTCCGGCCATGAACAAAAATGGGCACATCGGCGCCGAGTTTTAGCCCCAGTTCGGCCAGCTGCTCAATGTTTAAGCCACATTGCCATAACTGATTGACCACAATCAGGGTGGTGGCCGCATTTGAGGAGCCGCCGCCAAGTCCTGCACCCATGGGAATGTTTTTTTCAATGCGGATGTTTAAGCCCGAAAATGCTTTTGCATACGGCTTTAAAATCTGTGTGGCCTTGAAAATCAGGTTGTGCTCTAAATCGACGCTGCTTAATCCATCAATGCTAATTTCAGGACTTGCTGTTTGGCTAAATTCCAGCCAGTCATACAGGTCAATCAGCTGAAAAATACTTTGCAATTCATGATAGCCGTCCTCGCGACGACCAGTGATATGCAAAAAAAGATTAAGCTTGGCAGGAGAAGGAACACGAATCATAGAATTTTGAACTTTTGAATAGGCTTAACGGTTTTGAATGAGCATTGTAATACGGTTTTCCTGACCCGACTCAAGGAGTTGTTTGAGAATCAGCTTGTTTGGCAGCTGCGCCTGTTCGTTATAACTCAGGTCAACGGTCCAGCCATCTTCCAGAAACTGAATGGGACGGTTTTGCTCATCTTTACTGATTTTTGCCTGTGTGGTTGCCGGTTTGGCCTGTACCCAATCGACTAGGTGGGTAATAGGGGCTTGCCAGCCAGTGGCACGCTGCAATAATTCTTCAGGTGTGTCGGCTTGAATCAGACCTGTTTTGGCACTGTTGAGGGTGACATTACCAGGTTGGCCTGAAATCTGGGTTTTACCCACGCCCAAAATTCCGCTTAACTCGATGTCAAATTCATCCTGCTGTTGTACCCAGGTGAAAAATGCACTGCCAGACTGTCCCGGTGTTCTTACCCCAATTTTACCTTGCAGATTGAAGTTTTTTGCCGCTTCAGGAATCTGGGCAACATTCGGTGTTTGAGGTTGGGTGTATTGTTGGCAACCGCTCAGGATTAGCGTGCTTGCTGCAATCAGGCTTAAACTGAATTTAGAAAAAATGTGCATACAGATAGTTAACTCTTTTTCATGGGTTGCGGTAACAGTAACGATTTCAATTGTTCTAATTGCGGATCATTCGGATGATTTTTTTGTAATTGTTGTAACACTTTACTAAATTTTGTCAGCTCACCTTGCATGTATAAAGATTTTGCATAACGCACTCCAATTTTCACGTTTTGACTTAATTTATAGGCTTGCTCTAACACTTGAGCCGAGGTTTTAAAGTCGTTTTGTAAAAAGGTGATATAGCCTAAAGTATCTAAAATAGAGGCTTGTTCGGGAGCAAATTCCAGGGCGTGTTCGACATACTGGCGGGCTTCATCTAAACGCCGGTTTTGCAGTGCCAGCGTATAGGCATAGGCATTCAGGTAAGTCGGGCTATTGGGCTCTATTTCGAGTAATTTTTTCAATAATTTATCAAGTTTTTCCCGGTCTTGAAAAGCATCGAGCAATAACACTTCAGAGTAAATCAGTTCCGGATCATCCGGAATGTTTTTAATGGCTTCATCGAGCAGGCGTATCGCTGCTTTTTTATTGTCCATGCGTTTTAAAATATCGGCCTGTGCCTGATATAGAAAACTGGCATATTGCGGGTAATTGACCCGTTCTTGGGTCAGAAAGCGCAGTGCATCGGTAGGCTGGTTCTGGGCGGAAAAAATATTGATCATGCTGCGGCGCGAAACTGTGTACAGGCTGCCATCCACTAGACGATAATAGGCTTTTGCCGTTTCAAAATGTTGCTTTCTTTCGGCATTGACTGCCAGATAGTAATAGGCTTCATTTTGATATTGAGTAGAATAACGTAACTCGACTAAATACTTTTCAGCTTTTTCATATTGTTGCAAGTCAATACTGGTTAAACCGGCAATAAACAGCGCTTCTTCTTCATGGGGCCATTTTTTTAGCAAATTTTCGAGTTTATTGAGTGCTTCTTCTGATTTATCTAGCTTAATCAAATATTTAATTTCAGCTAAGCGAACCTCTATATTGTTTTTATGTTTGCGGCTGGCTTTGTTGTACCATTTTAGGGTTTCTTCATCATTTCCCAGGGCACTGAGCAAATTGGCCTTCATTAAAATAAAGCCGGTGACATTGGCACGTTTTTTTAATGCACGACTAATGGTGGTCAGCGCTTGTTCCAGTTGGCCGTTTTGTGCTTCTAAACCCGCAATGAGTACCAGTACCGAAGGATTGTCCCGTTCTTTGCTTTTCCGCAAGGCATCAATTAAATAATCGCGATCTTCAGGATCTTCTGGCGCAATCCCGACCAAAATCTTTTCCAGGTCTGCATTAGGGTCAATCTTTAAAATCTTGTCCAGCGTTTCTGCGGCCAGTTCATATTCATGGGCTTTTAAGGCAATATGTGAAAGATAAAATAAAGCCGGTACGTCGCTTGGTTCCTGTACCACCCAATGGGTGGCAATATCCAGGGCCGCTTTCAGGTCATCCTGTTCAATCGCAACATTTAAGGCGCGTTGTTTAACCGTGGTGGAATTGCTTTTAATTGCAAGCACGGTGTAGTTGTGTAATGCTGTGGGAATGTCATGATAGGTCAGTGCAAATTCAGCAATCATGCTTTGTTTTATGGCATTATAGTTTGAATTGGCATGATAAATTTCTCCAGATGCTCTAATATGAGCACTGGAAGCCATGCTACCCACAAGTAAGAATGTGGTAGAATATTGCTTAATTGTCGTGCCGTTTATCCGGCTATTTGTTTGACGCAATTTTTCTTGATCCAAGTAATGCTTTTTATGACACCAATACCGCACAATAGCATAAATTTAGCGAAATGATGATCTGATATGTCTTTCTTTGCATTGGGTGTCAACCATCAAACCGCCTCTGTAGAACTGCGTGAGCAGATTGCATTTAATCCTGAAAAATTAATGCACTTGCTTGCCCAGCAAAGCCAAAACCATGACCTGAATGATATGGTAGTGGTCTCTACATGTAACCGCACCGAAGTTTATGCCATGTCTGAAAATGCAGACATGGTAATGAATTGGCTCGCCGAAGCAAATGGCCTAGATGTTAAACAATTGTTTAATCATGTATATCGTTATGAAAATGCGCAGGCAGTGACCCATCTAATGCGGGTGGCCAGTGGCCTGGATTCACTGATGCTGGGTGAACCGCAAATTTTGGGACAGGTAAAATCTGCACTGTCTCTGGCTAAAGATGCCCATACCGTTTCGCCGGATTTAAACCGGATTTTTGAATATGCCTTTTATGCAGCCAAACGTGTGCGTTCGGAAACCGCAGTGGGGAGTCATGCGGTTTCGATGGGCTATGCCGTTGCCCAGCTGGCCTTGCAGGTTTTTAGCAAACCTGAAAAACTGACTGTGATGGTGGTCGCAGCAGGGGAAATGAACAGTCTGGTGGCGAAGCATTTAGCGGAAATGGGTGTGGGAAAAATCCTGATTTGCAACCGGACCCGTGCGCGTGCAGAAAATCTGGCACAGGAAATTGCCCATCGTGTTGATGTGGAAATCATCGAGTTTTCCGAACTGGCGGCAAATTTGCACCGTGCAGATGTCATTTCAAGCTGTACCGGAAGTTTGCATCAGGTTATTTCCTATCAAGATGTTAAAACAGCGTTGAAAAAGCGTCGTTATCAGCAAATGCTGTTGGTGGATTTGGCCGTTCCGCGCGATATTGATCCCAAAGTAGAATCTTTGGATGGCGTGTATCTTTATGGCGTCGATGATTTACAGAGCGTGATTGATGACAATCTTGCCCAACGCCGTCAGGCAGCGGTTGAAGCCGAGGTGATGGTCAACCAGTTGGCTACGGATTTGCTCACGCAGCAAAAAATTAAAAATGCTGGCAGTACCATTCAGGCTTATCGTGCACAGGGTGAAGTACTCAGGCAAGAAGAACTGACTTTGGCAATGTCCCGTATAGCCAAGGGTGACAATCCGGAGCAGGTTTTGCAGGAATTTTCGCACCGGCTGACACAAAAATTACTGCATCCGACTTCTATCTTGTTGCGACAGGCAGCCAAGGCGGAAGATCCGGGATGTTTTGAATCGATGCGTGAACAGTTAGAAGAAGTATTTGCCAAACGGCGTAATACCAAACACGAATTTTAAGCTGTAAATGACTGCCGCTCGCTTAGTCTTCCAGCAGGGTGAGCGAGCGTTTTTTATCAATCTCATAAATTTTCTGTTTCAGATTGCGCATTTCGGCAATGCTAGCAAATTTCTTCGATTTAAGTTTTTGTTGCAGGCACTGGTATTGCAGTTTAATGGAAAAATCTTCCGCCAGTTTATCGGCTTGTTCAGGTGAAGAAGTGTAATCACTGACATTGGCATGTAGCAAAATATTTTGCAGATCATGGTGATAAGCTGCACAAGCCCCTAACACATAATACTGCGACAGCTCGGTATCATCAGGTAAATCATCAAAAATGATATTGAAAATATTTAAAATTTTAAACAGCAGTTGATCCTGCGCAATTAAGGCCCGTAGCGGTTCAAAATGAATATACAGATAGGGGTGGTTCATCAAAATCGCAATGACATATTCTTCGGCATCAATCTTGGTACTGAAGCTTAAGGATGCGTCATTATTGACTTGCGGTTGCCATTTGCGGCTAAAGCCCAATTTTTCCCGGAAAAATTGCTGTAATAAATAACGGTAGGACCCCTGTTTTGGCAACAGTTCGGTCAGTTGGCGTAATTCGCCCATGACCTGACTTTTGCCTTCAGGCTTGGTCACATCATGATTCTGGGTGAGATGGGCAAAAACAAAATCGGAGAGTAATGGCGCTTGCTGTAACAGGCGATGGAAGTTTTCAATGCCTTCACGGCGAATCAGAGAATCCGGGTCGTGATCATTGGGCAGCACAAAAAACTTGAGTTCGCGGCCATCATTCAGCAGCGGCAGGGCAATCTCGAGTGTACGGCGGGCAGCTTTTTGTCCGGCAGCATCACCATCGAAAGCAATGGTAATACGGTTGTTTTGTTTGAATAAAATATTCAGGTGTTCGGTGTTACTCGCCGTTCCCAGAGTTGCTACAGCACCGGAGATACCATATTGCTGCAAGGCTATCACATCCATATAGCCTTCAACCATCAGCCAGTCTTGGGCTTTCTGTTTGCGGCCTTCATATAAACCATAGAGCAACTGGTTTTTATGAAACACTTCAGAGTCAGGCGAGTTGATGTACTTCGGTTTGATTTCGTCATTTAAGGCTCGGCCACCAAAACCGACCACACGGCCTTTGGCATCACGGATCGGGAAAATGACCCGGTCACGCAGCAGGTCAAAATCACGGCCATTGTCACTGGTGCGGATTAGACCCAGCAGTTTTAAACCTTCAATATCCTGTGGAAAAGCTTTTTCCAGGTGTTGCCAATCTTCAGGTGCATAGCCTAAGCGCCAATAGTCAATGGTCTCTGCACTTAAGCCACGTTGTTTAAAATATTGCTGTGCACTGGCACTTTGCGGTAACTGGCGTTGGTAATACTGGGCAATATTTTCCAGCAGATCAAACAGGTTGCCGTCTTGTGGGGTTTCTTCCATTGGCATCTGTTCAAAGGATGCAAAAGGGTCGCCATAGTAGTCGTTTTCCTGGGCCTGAAATTCTGCAAAAGGATCAAAATGTGCGTCAAGTGCTGCATTCGGTGCTTGATCGGTGGTGCTTTTCGGTTGTTCTTTCAGCTGTGCTGTGGGCGCAGGTTTTACTGCTTCACGTTTATATTTAATTCTATTGCTGTCGTTATTGTCTTTCGGCAGTTCAATCCCGGTACGGCTCGATAGGTCTTTCATCACGTCGATAAAGTTGCGACCGTCAATGTCCATTAAAAAGCGGATGGCGTTGCCGTTGGCCTGACAGCCAAAACAGTGAAAATATTGCTTGTCGCGATAGACATGGAAAGATGGCGATTTTTCCTGATGAAAAGGGCAGCAACCTGAATAGGTGCGACCGGTTTTCTTGAGTTTCACGCGCTGACCAATCAGATCGACAATATCGGTACGATCCAGGATTTGATCAATCGTGTGTTGAGGAATAGCCATAGGTATGCAATCGGGTTGTAATCTATTTAAATGAGTGACCAATAAGCCGTCAGAATATACGCAAGTAAAAATTGCGTGATTCGGTTAAAAGTAATTTGTATACCTTTTGCGCAAAATGATCAATATGATGCATTGAAATCGCAAAAGGGCAAGTATAATAACTTGCCCTTCAGGAAAATGCGAACAATAAGCCGGGCTTATTCTGCGCCGGGTGCTGGTGTCGGCGTTTCTGCTTGAGGCTGTTGCTCTGGTGCAGCAGGAATGCTGCTTTCAGTTTTAGGACGATCCAGCAAACCAAAACTTAAACGGTTGGTAAGACTGCGCTTTTCAGACTGTTCTGAAATTTGCTGTTGCTCTGCCTCGGTAGAGGTTTTTGCTTCACGGCCAAAAATACCTAAAGTGGCGCGGTTAACCCAGCTACCTTCATTATGCGCGGCACGCATATTCACGCTACCGTCTGCTTTGACCAGATGCGGATAATTCAGCTTTAACACTTCAATGTACTGCTGTGAAGTCTGCTGATCACCCAATTTGTCATAACCATAAGCCATGGTGGCTAAAGCTTCAGGAATCTGCGGGGTTTGTGGATAGTGCTCTACCACCCATTGTGAGCGCTCAATAGCAGCCAGCCATGCTTTACGCTTAATGTTAAAACGTGCCGCGTTCATTTCACTTTCAGCCAGTTCCGTGCCGATAAATTTCATGCGCTGTGCAGCATCAACAGCATAAGTGCTTGATGGGAAGCGGCGGATGAAATCGACAAAGTTCTGATAAGCCACTTTTAAATAGCTGACATCACGGTGCGACTGTTTTAACGAGGTATAGCGGAGCAGACCGTCATAGTTTTGTTCCATGTTCGCTACACCACGAACATAGTAGGCATAATCCACATTGGGATGCTGCGGATTTAAGCGGATAAAACGCTCAGCCAGGGCAACTGCGCCTTCATAATCTTTTTGTTGAAACTTAACGTATAACAATTCCAGTTGTGCCTGCTGTGCATAGTCACCTGTTGGATAATAGGTATCTATGGCTTCAAGATGTTTGGCCGCATCGGTATATTGTCCGCGCTCAAGCGCTTTTTCTGCTTTTTGGATATACACTTGCTCGCTAGACTGCGGTCCTGTGTCCACAACTTCTTTCTTTGGATTACTGCTACAGCCCACTATTGCCGACGCAACGCCTAAAGATAAAGCAAGCATTGTCATTTTATAACGTGGTAACGACATAAAAATTCCTCTGTTAATACTGGCAATGAGCTACAATTGCGCTATTAAACCACTTTTGTCTGAATGAGCAAATGAGTCAAGCACAATCTTCTAATTCTAATTTCCCTGAAACTGATTTCAATTTACTTGAAGATTCTGAGGATGCAGATAACCATACTTCAGACTCTACTGCAACACGTTTATCGTTGCAATTTCAATTGGATGAAAGTTATTTGGGGCAACGTATCGATCAGGTGGCGGCACTCATCTGGAATGAATTTTCCCGTGAAAAATTGAAGCAGTGGCTGAAAGATGGCCATTTGTTGGTAAATGGTAACACTGTCAAACCCAAGTATAAATGTGAAGGCAATGAGCTGCTCACGCTGGATGTCGAGCTGGAAGTACAAACCAAAAGTTTGCCGGAAAATATTCCCCTCAATGTGGTGTATGAAGATGACGATATTATTGTCATTAACAAGCCGGTCGGTATGGTGGTCCATCCGGGTGCGGGAAATACGACCGGTACACTGGTGAACGCGTTGCTGTATCATTATCCAAAATCTGCCGAACTGGCCCGTGCCGGCCTGGTACACCGTATTGATAAAGACACCAGCGGTTTGCTGGTGGTGGCGAAAAATCTGGAAGCGCAGTTTTCTTTAAGCAAGCAATTGGCCAAGAAATCGGTATATCGTCTTTATGATCTGGTGGTGTATGGCAACATTATTGCCGGTGGCACGATTGATGAGCCAATCAAGCGCCATCCGGTCGATCGCGTGAAAATGGCCGTATTGCCAGGCGGTCGCGATGCAGTGACCCATTACAACGTGAAAGAACGCTTTCAGCATTTCACCCGTGTACAGGCACGTCTGGAAACCGGCCGTACCCATCAGATTCGTGTGCATTTTAGTTATCTGGGCTTTGGTCTGGTCGGTGATCAGGTCTATATGAATCGTGTCCGTGTACCGGCAGGTGCTTCAGAATTACTGGCCGACACTTTACGCGGCTTTAAACGTCAGGCCTTGCATGCAGCAAAACTTGGGCTGATTCACCCACGTAGCGGTGAAGAAATGATGTTTGAAGCACCATGGGCAGAGGATTTTGCGCAGTTGATTGAGGTATTGCGCAGTGAAAATAAAGCCTACTAAGCGGTTTTATGGCTGGGTATGAATCATAAGGAAAAGCACAAGGAAATTGACATGCGATTTGTTAAAGGGCTTCCATCAGGTGTGTGGGTTGGGCAGACGCGAGTGCATCATGAAAAAACTCAGCCTTCTGCACAAGCTGAATTGGCAGGATTTAATCTGGCCTTGCATGTGGGTGATGATGCAAAACGTGTACAGCAGCACCGTATGGCCTTGCTGCAACAGTTTGCCGAATTCGGGGTAGATAAAGTCACCTGGATGACGCAAACGCATAGCACCATCTGCCATACCATCAATGAAGAAATTCCTTTTCACGCCCTGGAAGGGGATGGAGTGGTGACTCAGCGTAAAGCACATGCCTTAATGATGATGACTGCGGATTGTTTGCCGGTGGTACTGGGTAATGCCGATGGAACGGAGATAGCGAATTTGCATGCCGGCTGGCGCGGTCTGGCCCATGGTATTGTGGAAAATACCATTGCAGCCATGCAGACCCAGCCGACCTGGGCATGGTTGGGCGCAGCCATTAGCCAGCCTTGTTTTGAAATTGGCGAAGAAGTTAAAACAGCTTTCTGTTCCAAATATCCTGAACTGGACAGCACTTTTAAGGCGGGTCAAAAAGCAGGCAAGTTTTTTGCTGACTTATATGCCATTGCACGATTTATCTTAAAGCAACATGGGGTTGAAGTTGTGCTAGGCGGCGACCAATGCTCCTATACACAGGCAGATGAATATTTTTCCTATCGCCGTGCAGCCAAAACCGGGCGTATGGCGACATTCGTGTTTATGGCCTGAAACTGTTAAACTTGATTAAAATCTATTGTTTTTATTGATATGTCTTTATCTTCTAAATCTCTTGCCATCGTTTATCACAGCCCCTATGGCCATACCGCAAAGGTTGCTTCTTTCATTGCTCAAGGGGCCAAGCAAACCGGTATTCAGGTACATTGCATGAACATCGAGCAGGTGGATTGGGAAGTTCTGGATCGGGCTGATGCCATCATGTTGGGTTGTCCGACATATATGGGCAGCATTACCTCTGCCTTGAAGTTATTTATGGAGCAGTCTTCCAAACGCTGGCTGGCACGGACCTGGCAAGGCAAGATCGCAGCAGGATTTACCAATGGTGGCGGATTGAGTGGTGACAAGCTGGCGGTATTGCAGCAGATTAACCTGTTTGCCATGCAGCACGGCATGCTATGGGCAGGTTTGCCGCTGATGCCGACTGGACGTGGTTCGCAGGACCTGAACCGGATGTCGGGCTTTTTAGGTCTTATGACCCAGTCGGATAATGCCCCGGTAGAGGTCACACCACCGCAAGGGGATCTGGATACGGCCATCTGGTTTGGTGAATACATTGCCTTGTTGTTAAATAAATTCAAATAATCATTTTTAAATATCAAAAAACCTCCGACTGGAGGTTTTTTGTGCAAAATTACTTGTGGAAAATCCGGGCCTTGTCGCGTTGCCAGTCACGGTCTTTTTCTGTGGCGCGTTTATCGTGTAACTGTTTACCTTTTACCAGGGCAATTTCCAGTTTGGCCAATGGACCTTTCCAGTAACAGGCCAAGGGTACGCAGGCATAACCTTTCTGATTCACCGCACCTAGCAGCTTTTCAATTTCACGACGCGAAAGCAACAATTTACGTGTGCGGGTGGCTTCAGGCACCACGTGTGTCGAAGCCGATAACAGGGGTTGGATTTGCGCACCAAATAAAAACGCTTCATTGTTTTTAAAAAGAATATAACTTTCGGTAATGGTCATCCGCCCCGCACGCAAGGACTTGACTTCCCAACCTTGTAAGGACAGACCGGCTTCGAATTTCTCTTCAATAAAATAATCATGGCGAGCACGCTTGTTCTGCGCAATGGTGCCACCAGTATTTTTTTTAACTACGATTGATTTCGACATAATACGCATATTCCAATATTGACTCTATTTTGCCTCAAACTCGCGCTGAGGTGAAGTTTTTTCAAAATTAAGGAGATTGTTCACTAAAAAAATAAGTTTTTGTTAAAATAGGGCTCTACTAAAAACTAGAGTAAAAATGGATGACTAAATCTCGCGTCATTTATCCAGGCACTTTCGATCCAATTACCAATGGACATATCGACTTGGTGTCACGTGCGGCGAAAATGTTTGATGAAGTTGTGGTGGCGATTGCCATCGGTCATCATAAAAATCCAGTCTTTAGTTTGGAAGAGCGAGTGGAGTTGGCGAAGAAATCGCTCAGTCACTTGCCTAATGTAGAATTTGTGGGTTTTGATGGTCTGTTGGTCAACTTTTTCCGTGAACAGAAAGCAACAGCAGTGCTGCGTGGATTACGTGCCGTATCGGATTTTGAGTACGAATTTCAACTGGCCAATATGAACCGCCGTCTGGACTCAGGTTTTGAAGCGGTATTTTTAACCCCTTCAGAGCAATATTCTTTTATTTCATCTACTTTGGTACGTGAAATTGCCCGCTTAAATGGTGATGTGGCACAGTTTGTCCCTCAAGCTGTGGTGGAGGCCTTTAAACGGAAACAACAGCAAGGTTGGTAGCGTGTCTTTATATATTACCGATGAATGCATCAATTGTGATGTGTGTGAGCCGGTGTGCCCGAATGAGGCGATATACATGGGTGAAGTCATTTATGAAATTCACCCGGACTTATGTACCGAATGTGTGGGGCACTTTGATGAACCGCAGTGTCAATTGTTCTGTCCAGTCGACTGTATTCCGCATGATCCCCAGCATGTGGAATCGGCAGATGAACTGATGGAAAAATATAAAAAGCTGATTGCACAAAAAAGCACCAGTAATTAGTGCTGAAATTTGTTAGCATACGCCCCGAAGTGAGCCAGACGATCGCTGCTGTGGAGATCTCCGTGATTGAAGCAGGGGAGGAAAGTCCGGGCTTCGTAGGGCAGGGTGCCAGGTAACGCCTGGGCGGTGAAAGCCGACGGCAAGTGCAGCAGAGAGTAGACCGCCATCTTTGCAATCTCCTTTCGGGGAGACCAAGAGAGATGGTAAGGGTGAAAGGGTGCGGTAAGAGCGCACCGCGTGTCTGGTAACAGTTCACGGCAAGGTAAACCCCACCAGAAGCAAGACCAAATAGGAATCCTTCAGGCACGGCCCGTGCTGGATTCGGGTAGGTCGCTTGAGCGTACGAGTGATTGTACGCCTAGAGGAATGATCGTTCACGACAGAACCCGGCTTATCGGCTCACTTCACTAAATTTTTTACAATTATTGCGTGATATTTCTTGACATCAAGCTGCCTGAAATAGATAATACGCGCACAGTTTTGGCTATGTAGCTCAGTTGGTTAGAGCACCGCACTCATAATGCGGGGGTCACAGGTTCAAGTCCCGTCATAGCCACCATTTTCATAGACCACGTTTCTAAAAGCGTGGTCTTTTTTTATGGGTAAAATTTGTCTTTAAAATAGATTATTCACATTGAATCGCACTGCCAGCCAATTTAACTTGTGGGAANGGGTCACAGGTTCAAGTCCCGTCATAGCCACCATTTTCATAGACCACGTTTCTAAAAGCGTGGTCTTTTTTTATGGGTAAAATTTGTCTTTAAAATAGATTATTCACATTGAATCGCACTGCCAGCCAATTTAACTTGTGGGAACTGCTGATCATAGTGTTGCAGAACTTCTTGTTTCCGGTTTTGTCCAAAAACGATTGATTGCAATTGATCGATTTTATTTTCAGTAAGATGTAACCGAGCACAATGTAGAGCAATCTGGTTTTGCGTGGCAATGGCTAATTTATGGTCTTGCGGAATCTGTTCAATTCGATAAAGTTTTTGTTGTGCTTTGCTGAGCTGGGCAAGGCTACGCTTTTGCTGCATGCTCAAAAGCTGTTGATTGTCGATCCATCGTGCCACATCCATACGAACCCCATTATAGTCGACGAATATGGGTGAGATCAGCTGGCACGAGCTACTCAGGAGTGTCATTAAGCCGATAGCGATGAATTTGAATGGATGCATTTTATCTCAATATTTCAGTACCTTAATTTTGAGCTTAAAGCAGAAAATAGCCTGAATAAATAGCCGTTTTGTTTAAATATTAACTGAAAAAAAATAAAACGCTCAAACTCTGAACACTCGTAAAATAAAGGGCTTGACGCTAGTTGTCGAAATTTAGATAATGCGCACACAGTTTACGGCTATGTAGCTCAGTTGGTTAGAGCACCGCACTCATNTTGTTTAAATATTAACTGAAAAAAAATAAAACGCTCAAACTCTGAACACTCGTAAAATAAAGGGCTTGACGCTAGTTGTCGAAATTTAGATAATGCGCACACAGTTTACGGCTATGTAGCTCAGTTGGTTAGAGCACCGCACTCATAATGCGGGGGTCACAGGTTCAAGTCCCGTCATAGCCACCATTTTTATAGACCATGCTCTCAGCATGGTCTCTTTTTTTGTGAATCAAAAAAGTCAGACTGATTCTTAAAAGAAAAAAAGGTCTGTTGATCATCCGTTTATAGACTACACCGACCCTTCATAATAATTACAAATTCTCTTGAAGGTATTGCTCGATAAATTGATGGGTAGTTTCACTTGAATAGAAGGGTGAAATCAATTCCTGAATAATGCCATCCAATAAGCCCTGTTGTTCCAAAGCTTGAAGGGTGTAGGGCAGGAAGCGTCGTGCTTCTTGATGTAAATCTGCTTCATTCAGCCCTACAGATTGCAACAGTTCCTGTAAGTTGTAGTTGGCAAAATAATTATAGAAACCGGCAACCACGTCCAAAACCACCTGTTGCAAGTATTCAGACTGCCTTAACTGACGCCAGGTTTCGTAAACTAGAATAAAAAAGTCTTCAAAGTCGATCGCTTGGAACTGTGAGTAGGTTTCTTTAAGCGATCTTTGCTTTACATCTTCCCACAAATGCAGCGCAATATCGGCAAGTTCTTCATTAGGAAGCAAGATGATATGACCAAGTTGTTTGACCAGTGCCTGAGCGAGTTGCTGCTCAAGTTTAAGTTCAATATGCTGCTGCTGGTCTTGAATAAAACCCAGAATTTTAGAACCCAAACCATGTTGATGGGTATTCAACTTGCGCAGATGATCCAGCCATGGGGTATTGCTTTCAAGAATCTGGTTTGCTAGCTGTAAACTGACATGTTTGACTTGCGGATTGTGCTGCAAGTTGTCATGGATGTAATGACGTAATTGATCCAGTTCGAGGATTTTATACATCCATAATTCAAATGATTCATCAGACAGTAGCTCATTAATTTGAGTGTGGCTGTTAATAGCAAAATGATGAATTCTTTGTGAAACCACCCCGATGAATTCTAAAATTTCGGCGCCTAAATTCAGTTCAAAGGCATATTTTTGAACGACATCTTGTAGCGCTTCAAGTTGAATAATCTGTTTTAAAAGAATCTGATCTGAAGAGGTATAAATATGATGAACAAATTTTTCAATATAGGGATTATGTTGTTCTGCTAATAATTGTTTTTTAATAAAGCGGGTTTGCTCAAGCATAAGCGCTTGAGCAAACTGTTGGGCCAAGTCCTGCTTAGACACCTGGTGTCCATCCATTCATGATTGGATAACGGCGTTCACGGGTAAATGCACGTGAACTGATACGCGGGCCAATCGCGCCTTGACGGCGTTTATATTCATTGCGATCTACCAGACGAATGACTTTTTCAACCACTGCTTTATCAAAGCCTTTGGCGATAATGTCATCTTGGCTCATATCTTCTTCAATATAAGCATACAGAATCGCATCCAGCACTTCATAGGCAGGTAAAGAGTCCTGGTCTTTCTGGTCTGGACGCAGTTCTGCAGAAGGCGGGCGGGTAATGACACGCTCTGGAATGACCGGGGTCTCTGAAATGCTGTTACGGTATTTCGCCAGTTCAAACACAATGGTTTTATACACGTCTTTCAGCACGGCATAACCGCCAACCATATCGCCATACAGGGTGCAGTAACCTACAGAAAGTTCAGATTTGTTGCCGGTAGATAAAACCAGATTACCAAACTTGTTCGACAAGCCCATCAGTAAGGTACCACGAGCACGGGCTTGCAGGTTTTCTTCAGTGGCATCTGCAGGACTGTTGCCGAAGAATGGATACAAGGTTTGCATGAAGCTGTTCACGATTGGATTGATTTCAGCAATACCGAAAGTTACACCCATGGTTTTGGCCTGTGCGGCTGCATCTTCTACACTGATTTGCGCGGTGTAGGTATAAGGCATCATCACTGCCTGGACTTTATCTGCACCAATGGCATCAACTGCGATTGCCAGTGTTAATGCCGAGTCAATGCCACCCGATAAGCCCAGAATTACGCCAGGAAAACCAGAGCGCTGAACATAATCGCGAGTCGCTAAAACCAGACCCTGATAGATTTCAGCCAGCGTATCTAAAGCTGGAATCACTGTTCCGACTTTATAGGCTTTTTGTTCCGCTTCATATTCGGCGTAATAAAGATCTTCTTTAAAGCTTGCTGCCTGTAAAGCAATGCCGCCATCTTTATTGATCACAAAACTGGTGCCATCAAAAATCAGGTCATCTTGGCCACCGATCTGGTTGGTATACACCAGATTAATATTCAACTGTTTCGCCAGTTCGCTCATGGTGGTCAGGCGATGTTGCGGTTTGCCCACTTCATAAGGTGAAGCATTTAACACCAAAGCAGTTTCAACATTCAGTTGTGATAATTGATGAACGGTATTAAGTGACCAGATATCTTCACAAATCAGCACGCCAAATTTATGACCTAAATATTCAAAAACAAGGTGTTGATGGCCTTCGCTGAAATAACGCTTTTCATCAAATACACTATAATTTGGCAAGTTCTGTTTATTGTAAACGCCCAGTACTTGTCCATCTTTCATTACTGCTGCAGCGTTATAACGCTGACCATCTTCAGTTTGATTGACAAAACCAAAGACCATCACAATATCTTTGACTTGGCTGAGCTGCTCAAATGCTTTCTGCGTGCGTTTTGCCAAGCTAGGACGGAGTAATAAATCTTCAGCAGGGTAGCCTACAGTGGAAAGCTCCGGGAAGAGAATTAAATCAGCTTTTTGTTTTTTGGCTTCATTTATCTGTTCAAGCATCTTTTGAGTGTTTGCTTCGATATTGCCAATATGCGGAGAGAATTGTGCAAGGGCAATTTTAAAACTTTTCATTCCAACTTAATCCTATTACCTATAGGGATGTATACACAGACCTAGATTTATTATGGTTATGGGTTCAATGCTGTGTACGTGACGACAAATAAAATAGAAGTATTAATCAATAATTAGCAATTGGATACTATATACGAATTGCATCGTTTGTAGAGAAAAAAACAAAAAAAAATCTGAATTTAGACAAAAAAATACAGCATGGCTGCAAAAATGGCCATGTTGCTAATGAATTAGCATGATTGAATGAAATGATTTTGGAGTGAAAATTTTTTTAAATGTTTTAAATCAATTAATTGAAGTAAGATTTGTATCTTGGCTACGGGTGGACAACTGCCAGGCGGTTTAAGGCTGGATAGGTAGGTGTGGCTAAGAGTTATACACAAAATTATACATATTAAAGCTTGTAGAGGGGTGGCTAAAAATCAGTCCATTCATCTCAAGTCGTTATGAATACCCAGCAATTTCGTAAATAGCTTTTAGTTGGATCAAATAGCGCTATAACCCGATATTTTTAGAGATCATGATCTCGCTCGTTCTTAAAGCAATCAGCTGGCTGGACGATAAAATTACATCCTTAGAAAATCAAACAAGATGATGGGTGCGATGAGAGGTGCAAAGAAAGATAAAATGAGTAATCAAATATGTAAATATAAAAAATGAGCAAAAAATCAATGCACTATGTGCTGATTACTTAAAATAATGTTAGGAATATTCTTAAAAAATATGTCTCTTGCAATTTCGCCCTGTTGTTCAATGTTATAGGTATGAAATGGTTTGCTTGCAATAAAGTTATATTGATAAGGATTATATTTTTTAAAACTCAAAAAATATCCGGACTGTAATAGAGCACCTTGCAAGAGAACATTGATATTGGACTGATATTGATAAACGTGAGTCATCTCATGTATGAACAGACCTTGCATTGCTTTGGATCGTTGGGAAAAGTCTTCACAAAAATTTTCGTTGTTCATAAAGATATTGCCATTCGGTGCCATATACATGTTTACAGGTTGCCAGGGAAGATATTTGATATTAAATATTTTAACGTCATCGTAATTGATTAAATTACCGAAAACTTGACGTGCAAGATTGATCTCACCCGTGGTCAAATTACGAAAACGAAAGTTATAAATATCAAACATTAAAGAAAGTTTGAACCACAACAAGAGTCTAAATTTCTGGAACATAACATTTTGCTTTGCCGTTTATACTTAGAATTCTATTCACAAAATAAAGCTTGAGTAAATGTGAAGGGGAAAAAATTTTTGAATCTGTTAATTCAATATTGTAACGATGCTTAAGAAAAAAAGCTCAAATTTATCTCCTCAATATAACCAGAACACATGTTTAATTTTTCTTTGCATGGTTTTCATTAAGTTGGAATTTAAAATACTTCTTGGATGTATATAATTAATTTTTTAAAAAGAGTTCTTTCTTAATCTTGAAAGTCAGAAGCTAAACATGAATTTCCTGTAGGTAAGATATGCCTTATATTTTAGAAAAATCTATAAAGCATCAGATAGAATTTCATCGCCTGGTAATTATGCCTTTTATATTTTGCTGTATTTGTTTTTGTCAAACTTTAAAGAATAAATGTTAAGCACGTAACACTCTTCTAATATAGATCAACTACATAAAATAAAAGGATTTACATTGAAGAGAATTGAAACAGATATAAGCTTGGTCAATAAAATATAAAGAGTAGAGTGAATAAGGCTGTAGGTGTGCAGTAATTCAGACCATAGGAGATAAATAAAATGGCTACACAAGAAAATACTCAAAAGATTCAGCATAAACAACAGAATCAGTAAGTTAAAAATCCGCAAAGACCACAGAAATAAGACTTGGATTTTCTGATCGGAGTATTGATTAATACTCAGGAAGTGTTCTTTGTGAAAAGTTTTTCCAGATTTATAGTCTCATTATTTCTATTCATCCACATTAATCAAAAGTGAAGAATAATATGAACTCAAAAGATGTGAAAATCATAATCGCTGTTATTGTCGTGGTCATCATTGCAGTCATTCTTTATTCCATATATGAAAGAAATAAAGATGAAAATATGGGAAATTTAAAGAATGAGCAAGGTAATACATGGGTGAGTCCAGTGCATAAGATAAGCTCAAACGTCTAGATCAATACCCTAATACCAATGATGATCGTGATTAAAGAACCGAACTTGGATGTTTTTTTAAATAGAAACACTCTAGGTGAAAATGGCTATAACCAGCTTATTTTCCTCAATACCCTATTGTTATAAGGAGAAAAAAATGGCCGATCCAAATGATGTAAGAAAGGATGTAGATAATGATCCAGATACAGATGAATCACATCCAGTAGGAACAGGTGTAGGTGCCGCGGGTGCTGCTGCCGCAGGTGCCGCAATCGGTAGTGCAGGTGGTCCAATCGGAGCTATTGTCGGAGGGACAGTGGGTGCAATTGTTGGCGGTGTGGCCGGCCATGCAGTAGGCGAGGCGATTGATCCCACTGTTGAAGATGCGTATTGGCGTGAAAACAGTGTTAATCAACCTTACTATAAGTCCAGCCAAAATACTTATCCTGATTTGGACTATGATCGGGATTATCATCACGCCTATCGGGTAGGTTATGAAGATGTATCTGCGTATGATTCAAACAAGCGGTTTGAAGACGTAGAGCTGGATCTTCGTGCCAAGTGGGAAGGATCAAAAGCGCAGTCCCGTCTAACCTGGGAAGAGGCTAAACATGCCTCACGTGATGCCTGGAACCGTTTACGTCCTTAGAACTCCATCATCTCAATAGCTTTAAACCAATCTTTTTAATTTTAAAAGGATTGGTTTTTTGTTTTGCATGGTTCAAAAGCGATACCATTTTTCTTGTCTTTTAATTCTTTGCATAAAAAAGCGTAGATTAATCTACGCTTGATAGTGTGTGATTGAATTAGAATTATATTTATTTGAGTTGTTAAGTTTTCTTAAATGAAGCAGGTCGCGATTAGCCAGATGTAAATCGGCCATATTCATCGCGTCTTTGCGTAGTATTTCTACTACGACCACTGCCTGAACGGCCACCGCGATCATCATCGTCATCATAACGGCTACGACCACGGCCTGAGCGACCGCCACGATCATCATCATCGTCATAACGGCTTCGGCCTGAGCGACCGCCGCGATCATCATCGTCTTCATAACGGCTACGACCTCGGCCTGAGCGACCGCCGCGATCATCCTCATCGTCATAGCGGCTTCGGCCTCAGCGACCGCCGCGATCATCCTCATCGTCATAGCGGCTTCGGCCTGAGCGACCGCCGCGATCATCATCGTCATCATAACGGCTACGACCTCGGCCTGAGCGACCGCCGCGATCATCATCATCGTCATAGCGGCTTCGGCCTGAGCGACCGCCGCGATCATCATCGTCATAGCGGCTTCGGCCTGAGCGACCGCCGCGATCATCATCGTCATCATAACGACTACGACCTCGGCCTCGGCCACCACGGTCATCATCATCGTCATAACGGCTACGCCCTGAGCGACCGCCGCGATCATCGTCATCCTCATAACGGCTACGACCACGGCCCCCACGGTCATCATCATCGACATAACGGCTACGACCTGAGCGACCGCCGCGGTCATCGTCATCATCATAACGGCTACGACCTGAGCGACCGCCGCGGTCATCGTCATCATCATAACGGCTACGACCTGAGCGACCGCCGCGGTCATCGTCATCATCATAACGGCTACGACCTGAGCGACCGCCGCGATCATCATCATCGTCATAACGGCTACGACCTCGACCACCACGGTCATCATCATCGTCATAGCGACTACGACCTCGACCACCACGGTCATCATCATAACGGCTACGACCTGAGCGACCGCCGCGATCATCATCATCGTCATAACGGCTACGACCACGGCCACCACGGTCATCATCATCGTCATAACGGCTACGACCACGGCCACCACGGTCATCATCATCGTTATAACGGCTACGACCTGAGCGACCGCCCCGGTCATCGTCATCATCATAACGGCTACGACCACGGCCACCACGGTCATCATCATCGTAACGGCTACGACCAGAGCGACCACCACGGTCATCGTCGTCATCATAACGGCTGCGACCGCGTGTATTCATATGGCTGCGCGCACCTGCCTCACGCGCTTCTTCCGAGGTAAATTCATGAGCATGTCCGCTTCTATGAGCAGCTTGACCGGCTGCACGGGCTTCCTCTGAGGTGAATTCATGAGCATGCCCACTTTCATGTGCGGCATGACCACCTTTACTTGCTATTTCACGTTGTCTCTCGGGATCCATACTTGCAAATCCGCGATTTGAATGTTCTGTTTCATTCTCATTACTTCGATTAGCCATTTTTTTCGTCCTATCTTTATTTTTGGGTAAGACTGTTGTAATAAACAACTCTAATAAATTAAAAGAAATAATTTATTAATAAATAAATGATGTGTTTCTATTCTTTTTAATGTAAATAATAAATAAAAAATATACTGGTAATGGACTGTAATTAAATGGCTTTATTTGTTTTTTATAAATAGGGTGAATAACAATATAATATTCTAATATTAATTAATGTTATATATGAGCTTATTATAAAAAATTAACTATAAAATATTTTAATGTGCTGTTAGTATATGAATTTAATTTGTATTTAAAATGTATAAAATTAGAATAAACCTCTTTCATAATTATTCCTAACCTCTTTTTTTCATCTCATAGTAGAGTAAAGAGGGTAATGTAAGAAGTCTATTGATGAGACTTTTACAAATTTTAAAGGTATAAATAAAGAAAAAATTGGGGGTGGAAGATAAGTATAGATGCTGAGTTTAATTCTAAAAGCATAAATAAATGCTGAATTCAAATGAAGTGAGTGAGGGTATGTATGTGAATCATTAATATTTAAATCTGGTGGATCATTTTAATTGTTAAGTTGGATTTCTATTTTTTAAAAAATGAAAAAATTATATTGTTGTTTATTTAAAATAGTACGTGGCTATTTTATGAAAAAGTATCAAAAGTAAAATAAGGTTGCATATAAAGCGTAAATGACATTTTTTCTTCAAAAAATAATTAAAATTTTGATTGTAAAAATAAAGAGGTGGGAGTGAAAGACATAAAAAAACCACCCATAAGGGTGGTTTTTTTAGTAATCAATTCTAAATGAATTAACGACCTTGGATGTCACGTTGAACTTCACCAGTGTAAAGCTGACGTGGACGACCGATTTTGTAAGGACCGCTGTGCATTTCTAACCAGTGGCTGATCCAGCCCACTGTACGTGCAAGAGCGAAGATTACAGTAAACATTTCAGTCGGAATACCAATCGCTTTAAGGATGATACCTGAATAGAAGTCTACGTTAGGGTATAAGTTACGTTTGATGAAGTATTCATCAGACAATGCAATGCGTTCAAGTTCCATAGCAAGTGCAAGCTGTGGATCGTTGATGCCAAGTGCACCAAGAACTTCGTCACAAGTTTCTTTCATTACTTTCGCGCGTGGGTCGAAGTTTTTGTACACACGGTGACCGAAGCCCATGAGTTTAACTTCTTTAGTCTTCACTTTTTCCATGAAGCCAGCCACGTTTTCTACAGTGCCGATTTCATCAAGCATCTTAAGAACGGCTTCGTTCGCACCACCGTGAGCAGGACCCCAAAGTGCAGAGATACCAGCAGCGATACATGCATAAGGGTTAGCACCAGTAGAACCTGCTAGACGTACTGTAGACGTAGAAGCGTTTTGTTCGTGGTCAGCATGAAGCGTGAAGATACGGTCCATTGCTTTCGCAAGAATTGGGTTAACTTTGTAGTCACGGTCTGCAGGAGTAGCAAACATCATGTACAAGAAGTTTTCAGCGTAGCTCAAGTCGTTACGTGGGTAAACGAATGGTTGACCAACTGTGTATTTGTAGCTCCAAGCCGCTAGCGTAGGAACTTTAGCAATCAGACGGATTGCAGTAATTTCACGGTGGTTAACATCTTCGATGTCCAGGTTGTTGTGATAGAACGCAGAAAGCGCACCAACTACACCAACCATGATTGCCATCGGGTGAGCGTCACGACGGAAACCATTGAAGAAACGGCTAACTTGGTCGTGAACCATAGTGTGGTTACGAACTTTAGCATCAAATTCTACTTTTTGTTCAGCAGTTGGAAGTTCGCCGTTTAACAATAAGTAGCAAGTTTCTAGATAGTCTGCTTTAGTTGCAAGCTGGTCGATTGGGTAACCGCGGTGTAAAAGCACACCTTTATTACCATCGATGAATGTGATTTTAGATTCACATGCAGCTGTTGCCATAAAACCAGGATCAAAAGTAAAGTGACCTGCGGCCAACACATCTTTAACGTCGATTACATCTGGGCCCAATGTGCCGCTGTAAATTGGTAATTCAATTTCTTTGCCATCAAGCTGTAAAACGGCTTTTTTGCCAGTTGCTGCAGACATTCAATAGATCTCCTGTCCTGGTGAATGTTTTATCTGACTCGTAGTACTAATCTTTTAATGCGCGAATCAGACGGATCAAAAATTTGCTATAAGATTAGAGAGTACTGAAATTTTGTCAATTATACTTATGGATGAAAAGAGACGTTCTCACAAGGAATTGGTCAAAAAATAATCCGGCAGCCATGAGGAAAATATCAGTATCGACGCAGTATGATAAGTCATATAAAGACAAGTTGCAGAAAAAAATATGCACATTGTTGGAATTGTAGGCGTTTTTTAATTCTTAAAAGCTCTGATCAGTCGTAGATTTTAATTCATCTTAATATTCTAAATTATCATAATTTTCGTAACTTACCTCTTTTTTATACAGATTTTGTTGTTTTTTTATTCATAATTAAAAGCGATAAATGAAAGATAAAATAAAGTTTGTTTGGCTAAAAAATAACTGTTAAAAGTGGGTGGAAATGCTGGTTATTTGTTCAAATTGGGAAAAATAAACCATAATTTTGCTGAAAAAATCAGCATGATTTTGCTGTAGAAGGGAGTTATTCACAGACTAAGTGATTATTTCATTTCATGATCTTAAGCTAATATAATTTTTATAAATGCTGTATATTTATATTAAAAATGAAAACTATCATAAATAATATAAATGTGGTTAAGTTTGTTGTAAAATATAGTAATTCTTTTGTTCATCTTTAGTCTAAATAAATAAATTTAATTCTCAAAGCTAAAAACGATAAATAAAATTGGCTTTTATTTAATAAAAACCAAGCATATAGCTCTGTTTTCTTAGATGTATTTTGTCTGCTTGATTTGGGGATTTTATGTTAATGATTCTTATTTAATATTTTTTTATGGAAAAGCTAAATGTGATTGTTTGTGTTTTGATAGTTCACGTTTTATAATTCAGTGTCGTTTTAAAATTAGGTATTACTGGATAGAGTAATTGCCTAAAAATGCTAGCTTTCCTTCGAATTAATTCCAACAAACTCCGGATGGAGTTTTTACTTACAGGATGCCCGCTGTGAAAAGCAACAGACCTGTCAATTTGTCCATGGGTCAAGTTTTAGAAGTAAACTTAAAATCCCCTGTGGCTATTGCATCAATTCTACACCGTCTTTCTGGTGTCATCGTATTTTTACTTGTACCGGTACTTTTGTGGCTTCTAGACAAATCATTGTCTTCTGCTGAAGGTTTTGCTGAAGTTCAGGCAATCTTTAGCGGCTTCATTGTACGCTTTATCGTATGGGTATTTGTAGCCGGCTTACTTTTCCATTTTATTATGGGTATTAAGCATTTACTTGCTGACCTTGGTTTTGCTGAAGAACTGCAAAGTGGTCGTGTAGCAGCTACTATTTCATTGATCTTGGCTGCGATTTCAATTGTCGCATCATTTGTATGGATTGTTCTCTAATGAAAAGTGCTACAGGTTTAACGGGTTCAGGTTCTCGCGATTGGTTTATCCAACGTGTAAGTGCTGTTGTATTAGCTGTTTATACTGTTGTGGTATTGGGTTGGATCCTTCTTAATGGTGGATTTAACTATGAACAATGGTTTGGCTTTATGATGACATTACCAATGAAGATTATGTCTTTATTGGCAGTCTTATCTCTTGTCGCACACGCTTGGATCGGCATGTGGCAGGTATTCACGGATTATGTGACTACTCGTCAAATGGGTCCTTCAGCTTCAGGCTTGCGTTTGGTGCTGACTTCAGCAGTCATTATTGCTGTATTTGCATATGCAATCTGGGCGATCCAGATTTTTTGGGCGAATTGATAGGAAAATATCATGGGCGCTATAACCCCTAAAGAAGATTACACAAATATTCCACACGAAACTTTCGATGCTGTTATCGTTGGTGGTGGTGGTTCAGGTATGCGCGCATCTTACCAGCTTGCTCAGGCGGGTTTGAAAGTTGCGGTACTGACTAAAGTATTCCCAACACGTTCTCATACTGTGGCTGCACAGGGTGGTATTGGTGCATCTCTTGGTAACATGCAGGAAGATAACTGGCACTACCACTTTTATGACACCGTAAAAGGTTCTGACTGGTTAGGTGACCAAGACGCGATCGAATTTATGACGCGTGAAGCGCCACAAGTGGTTTATGAATTAGAACACTTGGGTATGCCATTCGACCGTAACGCAGACGGTACAATTTACCAACGTCCATTTGGTGGTCACTCTGCAAACTACGGTGAAAAAGCGGTTCCTCGCGCATGTGCTGCAGCTGACCGTACAGGTCACGCACTTCTTCACACGCTTTATCAAAGCAACGTGAAAATGGGTACGCAATTCTTCGTTGAATGGATCGCTCTTGACCTGATCCGTAACGAAGAGGGTGACGTACTTGGTGTAACTGCTATTGACCAAGAAACTGGTAAAATTGCAGTATTCCAGGCGAAAGCAACATTGTTCGCTACAGGTGGTGCAGGTCGTGTTTACCGTGCATCTACTAACGCATATATCAACACTGGTGACGGTCTTGGTATGGCGGCTCGTGCAGGTATTCCATTACAGGATATGGAATTCTGGCAATTCCACCCAACGGGTGTTGCGGGCGCAGGCGTATTGTTAACTGAAGGTTGTCGTGGTGAAGGTGCAATCCTTCGTAACAAAGACGGCGAACCGTTCATGGAACGTTATGCTCCAACTTTGAAAGACTTGGCGCCACGTGACTTCGTATCACGTTCTATGGACCAGGAAATCAAAGAAGGTCGTGGTTGTGGTCCTAAAGGTGACTACATTCTTCTTGATATGACGCACCTGGGTGCTGACACAATCATGAAACGTCTTCCATCTGTATTCGAGATTGGTAAGAAATTCGCGAACGTGGATATCACTAAAGAGCCAATTCCAGTAGTACCAACAATCCATTATCAAATGGGTGGTATTCCAACGAATATTCATGGTCAGGTTGTGGTTCCTGAATCTCGCGAAACAACTCCGCTTGAAGCACACTACAACAAAGATACTGATGTTTATTCTACAAATGCGGAAGGCCGTGACTTCACTAAACCAGTGAAAGGTTTCTATGCAATTGGTGAATGTTCATGTGTATCTGTACATGGTGCGAACCGTCTAGGTACAAACTCATTGCTTGACTTGGTTGTATTTGGTAAAGCTGCTGGTCAACATATCATTGACTATGTAACTAAACATCATGGTGATGAGTACCAACCGCTTCCTACGACTGTGCTTGAACAAACTGTTGAGCGTATTCGTAAACTGGATGAGTCAACTTCAGGTGAAAATGCTCAAGAAGTTGCTGATGCAATCCGTGATATCGTTCAAGACCACGCTGGTGTATTCCGTACATCTGCACTTCTTGAAGAAGGTGTGAAGCAAATTCTTGCGATTGAGCCACGTGTTCGTAACATTCACTTGAAAGACAAATCTAAAGTATTCAACACTGCACGTATTGAAGCTTTGGAAGTTGAAAACTTGTATGAAGTGGCGAAAGCAACACTGATTTCTGCTGCTGCTCGTAAAGAATGTCGTGGTGCGCATACGGTGGTCGATTTTGAATTGCCGCCAGAACATGCGGATTATCCATACGGTCGTCGTGATGATGAGTGGATGAAGCACACATTATGGTTCTCTGCTGACAACCATCTTGAGTACAAGCCAGTGCGTTATAAGCCTTTATCGGTTGCCGCAATTCCACCTAAACCGCGTACATTCTAATAGGGAGAAGTAAGATGAGTAGAGGTACTCGTACATTTAATATCTACCGCTACGATCCTGACAAGGATAAAGCACCGTACATGCAAACTTTTAAACTTGAATTGACAGACAAGCACCGTATGTTGCTTGATGCTCTTCTTGCGTTGAAAGTACAAGACGAATCTTTAACGTTCCGTCGTTCATGCCGTGAAGGTATTTGTGGTTCTGATGGTGTAAACATCAATGGTAAAAACGGTTTGGCATGTTTGTGGAACCTGAATGATTTACCAGAAGTGATTACTGTTCGTCCACTTCCAGGTCTACCAGTGGTTAAAGACTTGGTTGTAGACATGAACCAGTTCTACGATCAGTACAACAAAATTCACCCGTTCTTGATCAACAACCAGCCTGCGCCACCGAAAGAGCGTTTACAGTCTCCTGAAGAACGTGAACACCTTGACGGTTTATACGAATGTATTCTTTGCGCATGCTGTTCAACTTCATGTCCGTCATTCTGGTGGAACCCTGACAAGTTCTTGGGTCCTTCAGCATTGTTGAATGCTTACCGCTTTATCATTGACTCTCGTGATACTGCAACTCAAGAGCGTTTGGCTCGTCTTGACGACCCGTTCTCGCTATTCCGTTGTAAAGGCATCATGAACTGTGTATCAGTTTGTCCTAAAGGTCTTAACCCAACTAAAGCTATCGGTCACATCCGTAGCATGTTGTTAGACCAGGCAGGCTAATCTGCTCCAGTCAAAAAAAAGCACACCCATAGGTGTGCTTTTTTTATACTTTTAATAGTTGTAAATAAGTATGGAATACTAAATGCTTATATGAATAGATGGGAGTGGGGGTGTGCAGCGGTGTTAAAAAATATATAATTGATTAAAACAAAAGCAGAATTTTGCTTAAAAACGATCTGGGTCTGGTGGGATGGTTTGAATGGGTGATTAAAGCACTAATTTTAGGCTTGAATCTGCAAATTTGAGATTAAAATGTTATTATATAACGCAGATAAAGAGAGCCAGTTTAAATATTGTGCTCTCTTTTGTTATATATGGTGAGGTGGGCTAGGACTTTGGTCTAGATTGAATCTAATTATGAGATAAAGCACCATATGTTAGATGAAAATGTTAGATGTGTATTTCGCTAAGTTATGAGAGGTATGTGTCAAAAAAATCAATTGCAACTGGAGAACATGTTACGATTTCACACAAAGCTATATTTAAAAAAAGCCCTGTATTTGCGTACATTTTTTCAACATTTGAAATTATGTATAAGGTTTATAAATAAATATGAATCGCTTTAGAAAAATTAAGTCACGTAGTTATTTTTTCTAAGTCGATTTGCAAAAAATTGCTCGGTTTTGGTCGAGTATATATCAATGAGTGATGATGCCAATGAGGGCGTTATGATTCATTATTCACATTGGGTTATTCCTAATGTAGTGATCACGCCTCATGGCTTATGCCTTATGGGGACTAATGTCATGTTACCAATTTGACATTATTAATCATGGGTTCGCTTAAAAAGCATCCTGAAAATGTTTTTGCAATAGGAAATGGGTCCACAAATGCAAGAAGTTGCTGACGCACTGCGTCTTGACACTGAACTTAGCGCTGACAGTGCAGCGTATATTGAAGAACTTTATGAGCAGTATTTGACGGCTCCAGATTCAGTAGGTGCTGACTGGCAAGAATACTTCGGTAAATTCCCTAAAGGTGATCAACCACATAGCAATGTACGTGAGCAATTCCTTTTATTAGGTCGCAACTCAAGTCGCGTTCAACCTGTGATTCAAAGTGCTGTAAGTTCTGAGCATGAGCGTCGTCAAATTGGCGTATTGCAACTCATTGCAGCTTATCGTAACCGTGGTCATCAAAAAGCAAAATTAGATCCATTAGGTTTGGCTAAGCGTGAAATCGTGCCTGATCTTGATCTTGCTGCGCATGGTTTGACTCAATCTGATTTAGACACAGTGTTTAACACGGGCAACCTTGCAATCGGTAAGACTGAAGCAACTTTAGCTGAAATGGTTCAAGCGATGGAAGCGACTTATTGTGCTTCTATTGGTGCTGAATACATGCACATTGTTGATACCAAAGAAAAACGCTGGATTCAACAACGTCTTGAAAGTGCAAAAGGCCAATTCGGTTTCACTGCTGAACAGAAAAAACACGTCTTAGAACGCTTAACAGCAGCTGAAGGTCTGGAAAAATACCTCGGTAATAAATACGTTGGTGCAAAACGCTTTGGTGTGGAAGGTGGTGAATCTTTCATTCCTATGGTGAATGAACTGATTCAACGTGCAGGCTCTGTAGGCTGTAAAGAAGTGGTTATCGGTATGCCGCACCGTGGCCGTTTAAACCTTCTTGTGAACATCATGGGTAAAAACCCGGCTGACCTGTTCGGCGAGTTTGAAGGTAAATCACTGCATAAAAAAGGTTCTGGTGACGTTAAGTACCACCAAGGTTTCTCATCTAACGTGATGACTCCAGGCGGCGAAGTTCACTTGGCATTGGCATTTAACCCGTCGCACCTTGAAATCGTAGGTCCTGTGGTTGAAGGTTCCGTACGTGCGCGTCAAGTGCGTCGTAAAGACATTGGCGGTGATGATGTATTGCCAATCATTGTTCACGGTGATGCAGCATTTGCAGGTCAAGGTGTTAACCAAGAAACCTTCCAGATGTCACAAACACGTGGTTATACCGTAGGTGGTACAGTTCACATCGTTGTTAACAACCAGGTGGGTTTCACAACTTCTGATCCACGTGATGCACGTTCTACAGAATACTGTACTGATATCGCGAAAATGATTCAGGCACCAATCTTCCATGTGAATGGTGATGATCCTGAAGCTGTATTGTTTGTGTCTCAGTTAGCGCATGATTTCCGTCATACTTTCCGTAAGGATGTTGTGATTGACATGTTCTGCTACCGTCGTCGTGGTCATAACGAAGCGGACGAGCCAGCTGCAACTCAACCGATGATGTATCAAGTGATTAACAAAAAAGCGACTACGCGTACGCTTTATGCTGATCAGCTTGTACAACAAGGTGTTCTTGACCGTGCTTCTGCTGACCAAATGGTTGAGCAATACCGTTCAGACCTTGAAGCAGGCAAGCATGTTGCCAATGCATTGGTGCTTGAACCAAATACCAAAATGTTTGTTGACTGGACGCCATACCTGGGTCACGAATACACAGACGTATGGGATACATCATTCCCAATCGAACGCTTGAAAGAACTCGGTACCAAAATGCGTGAGCTTCCAGAAGGCTTCGTTATGCAGCGTCAGGTTGCAAAAGTGATTGACGACCGTCTGAAAATGCAAACTGGCGAAATGCCGCTGAACTGGGGGGCTGCAGAAACTTTAGCGTATGCAACTATTCTAGATGAAGGCTTCCTGGTTCGCTTAACCGGTGAAGACGTGGGGCGTGGTACCTTCTCACACCGTCATGCAAAATTGCACAACCAGGTGGACGGTTCAACTTACATTCCATTATGTAACCTGAAAGAAAACCAGCCACGTACAGCAATTTATGACTCTTTATTGTCAGAAATGGCGGTACTTGCATTTGAATACGGTTATGCAACGACGCTTCCAAAGAGCTTAATTATCTGGGAAGCGCAGTTCGGTGACTTCGCGAACTGTGCGCAAGTTGTGATTGACCAGTTCATCGCATCTGGCGAAACCAAATGGGAACGCGTGTGTGGTTTAACCATGCTTCTTCCACACGGTTTTGAAGGTCAGGGTCCAGAACACTCATCTGCACGTTTAGAACGTTTCTTGCAGCTTTGTGCTGAAGACAACATGCAGGTGATGACACCGACTACCCCAGCGCAAATTTTCCATGCGATGCGTCGTCAAGCACTTCGTCCAATCCGCAAGCCAATGATCATCATGTCGCCGAAGTCATTGCTTCGTCACAAACTTGCAACTTCTACGCTTGAAGAGCTTGCAAATGGTTCATTCCAGACTGTGATTGACGAAATCGACAACATCAACAAGTCTGATGTGACTCGTCTGGTACTTTGTGGTGGTAAAGTTTATTACGACTTGCTTGAAAAACGTCGTGAACAGGAATTAAACAACACTGCAATCGTTCGTATTGAACAATTGTACCCATATCCAGAACAACGCATTGCTGAAGTACTTGCTTCTTATCCAAATATCAAAGAAGTGGTTTGGGCTCAAGAAGAACCGAAAAACCAAGGTGCTTGGTTGTTCATCGCACCGCGTCTATATGACGACGTGATGAAATCAGGTAAACAAGTACGTATTAGCTTCGCAGGCCGTGAAGCTTCTGCTGCACCGGCATGTGGTTCACCATATTTGCACGCAAAACAACAAGCTCAGCTGGTAAATGACGCACTCGCGATTGCAGCTGAACAATCAGGAGATTCTAAATAATGGCAACCGAAATTAAAGCACCGGTATTCCCAGAGTCAGTTGCTGACGGTACGATCGCAACTTGGCATAAACAACCAGGTGAAGCGGTATCACGTGATGAAGTGATCTGTGATATCGAAACTGATAAAGTTGTTTTGGAAGTTGTTGCTCCTGCGGACGGTACAATTGCGTCAATCATTAAAAATGAAGGCGACACAGTGCTGTCAAATGAAGTGATTGCACAGTTTGAAGAAGGTGCTGTTTCTGGCGCTGCGCAAACTCAAGCCGTTCAATCTGAAGAGAAAGTTGAACAAGCTGCAGCTCAAACTGAAGCGGGTGCTGCACCTGTGGTAGAACGTAGCCAGCCTGTTCAAGACCAAGCTCCAGCAGTGCGTAAAGCATTGACTGAAACTGGTATTGCAGCTAGCGATGTAGCAGGTACTGGTCGCGGTGGCCGTATTACTAAAGAAGATGTTGCAAACCATCAAGCTAAACCAGCGGCTCCTGCTGCTGCGCCTTTAAGCGTTGCTGTTGGCGAGCGTATCGAAAAACGTGTTCCTATGACCCGTCTTCGTAAACGTGTTGCTGAGCGTTTACTTGCTGCGACTCAATCAACAGCAATGTTGACTACGTTCAACGAAGTGAACATGAAACCAATCATGGAAATGCGTGCTCAATATAAAGACGCATTCGAAAAGCGTCATGGTGCGCGTCTGGGCTTCATGTCATTCTTCGTTAAAGCAGCGACTGAAGCACTGAAACGCTACCCTGCTGTAAACGCTTCTATCGATGGTGATGACATTGTTTATCACGGTTACTATGACATCGGTGTGGCTGTATCAAGCGACCGTGGTCTAGTGGTTCCTGTATTACGTGATACTGACCGCATGAACTATGCTGAAGTAGAAAACGGTATTCGCGCTTATGCTGCTAAGGCACGTGACGGTAAGTTAGGCATTGAAGACATGACTGGAGGTACGTTCACTATTACCAATGGTGGTACTTTCGGTTCATTGCTTTCTACGCCAATTTTGAATACACCACAAACTGCAATCTTGGGTATGCACAAAATCCAGGACCGTCCTATGGCAGTGAATGGTCAAGTAGAAATCTTGCCAATGATGTACTTGGCGCTGTCTTATGACCACCGTTTAATTGATGGTAAAGAAGCTGTAGGTTTCCTTGTAGCAATCAAAGAATTGTTAGAAGAACCTGCTCGTCTTATCCTTGACCTTTAATTCTATAGAATAAATCCATGGGCTTAGAGCGAAACTCTAGGCCCATTTTTGGAGATAAACATGTCTCAACAGTTTGATCTTGTTGTTATCGGCGGTGGACCAGGTGGTTATGAAGCGGCAATTCGTGCAGCTCAACTTGGTTTCAAAGTTGCCTGTATCGAAAAACGTATTCATAAAGGCAAACCGTCTTTAGGCGGTACTTGCTTAAACGTAGGTTGTATCCCGTCTAAAGCTTTGCTTGATTCTTCACACCGTTATGAAGATACAGTGCATCACCTAGAAGATCACGGTATTGCAACTGGTGAAGTGAAATTCGACCTAGCAAAAATGCTTGCTCGTAAAGACAAAATTGTAAACCAATTAACAATGGGTATCGATGGCCTTCTAAAAGGTAACGGTATCGAATGGTTAAAAGGTACAGGTAAATTACTTGCTGGTAAAAAAGTTGAATTTGTATCTCACGAAGGTGAAACTCAAATTCTTGAACCTAAATATGTCATTCTTGCGACAGGTTCAGTACCGGTAAACATTCCAGTAGCTCCTGTAGATCAAGACATCATTGTTGATTCAACTGGCGCACTTGAATTCCCTGAAGTACCTAAACGCCTAGGCGTAATTGGTGCGGGTGTCATCGGTCTTGAGCTGGGTTCAGTATGGCGTCGTCTGGGTGCAGAAGTTGTTGTATTTGAAGCAATGGATGCATTCTTGCCAATGGCTGATAAAGCATTGGCGAAAGACTACCAAAAAGTATTGACTAAACAAGGTCTAGACATCCGTGTTGGCGCTAAAGTTGCTGGTACTGAAGTAAATGGCCGTGAAGTTACTGTTAAGTACACTCAAGGTGGCGAAGACAAAACTCAAACTTTCGACAAGTTGATTGTTTGTGTAGGTCGTCGTGCTTATGCTGAAGGCCTATTGGCTGAAGATTCAGGCATTAAGTTAACTGAACGTGGTCTGGTTGAAGTAAATGATTGGTGCGCGACTTCTGTTGAAGGCGTATATGCAATTGGTGACTTGGTACGTGGTCCAATGCTTGCTCATAAAGCAATGGAAGAAGGCGTAATGGCCGTTGAACGTATTCACGGTCATGCTGCACAAGTGAACTACGACACCATCATTTCTGTAATTTACACACACCCAGAAGCGGCGTGGGTTGGTTTAACAGAAGAGCAAGCAAAAGAAAAAGGCCATGACGTTAAGACAGGTCAATTCGGCTTTGCTGCAAATGGTCGTGCAATGGCAGCTGGCGAAAATGCTGGTTTCGTGAAGTTTGTTGCTGATGCAAAAACTGACCGTTTATTGGGCATGCACGTGATTGGACCTGCTGCGTCCGATATCGTACACCAAGGTATGATCGCACTTGAGTTTGTATCTTCAGTTGAAGATTTACAGTTGATGACATTTGGTCATCCTACATTCTCTGAAGTGGTTCATGAAGCTGCTTTGGCTGTAGATGGTCGAGCGATTCACGCGATTCAACGTAAGCGTAAGTAATAAAAAAGAGCGGCTTAAGCCGCTCTTTTTACATTTGATGGTTGTTTTTATTAGAACAATCATCTAAAAATAAAGATAAGATAGATTTTAAAAAATGCTGATACTGCTTTGACGGATGTCGGGGTATTGGTTGGGTATAACAAAGTAAAAAGTAGTAAAAGGTTGTTCAATGAATTTACATGAGTATCAAGCAAAAACGTTATTAAAAAAATATGGTATGCCGGTGCAAGAGGGTATCCTGGCAACAAATGCAGAAGAAACCGTAAAAGCTTTTGAACAGCTTGGAGGAAAATTTGCAGTACTTAAAGCCCAGGTTCATGCCGGTGGACGTGGTAAAGCCGGTGGGGTAAAAGTGGTGAAGTCTGCGCAAGAAGCTGCAGACTATGCTAACCAGATTATGGGTACTCGCTTGGTTACGTATCAAACCGATGCCAATGGACAGCCAGTCAACAGCATTTTAGTCTCTGAAGATGTTTACCCAGTTGAACGCGAGTTATACCTGGGTGCAGTGGTGGACCGTTCCAGCCGTCATGTAACCTTTATGGCATCCACTGAGGGTGGGGTCGAAATTGAAAAGGTGGCTGAAGAAACTCCTGAAAAAATTATTAAAGTTGAAGTTGACCCGCTGGTGGGTTTATTGCCATTCCAGGCGCGTGAAGTGGCTTTTGCACTGAATTTAAAAGATGGACAGATCAATCAGTTTGTCAAAATCATGACCGCAGCTTATCAGGCATTCATTGAAAATGATTTTGCCTTATTTGAAATTAACCCGCTTTCAGTCCGTGAAAATGGTGACATCTTATGTGTTGATGCCAAAGTCGGGATCGACTCTAATGCTTTGTATCGTTTGCCCGAAATTGTAGCGATGCGCGATAAATCTCAGGAAAATGAACGCGAATTGAAAGCTTCAGAGCATGACCTGAATTATGTAGCCCTAGAAGGTAACATTGGCTGTATGGTTAATGGTGCCGGTCTTGCAATGGCAACCATGGACATCATCAAACTGTATGGCGGTCAGCCGGCAAACTTTCTGGATGTGGGAGGGGGTGCAACCAAAGAACGTGTCATTGAAGCCTTTAAAATTATTTTGGCAGACAGTTCAGTACAAGGGGTTTTAATTAATATTTTTGGTGGGATTGTACGTTGTGACATGATTGCTGAAGCCATTATTGCAGCGGTTCAGGAAGTTCACGTAGCCGTGCCGGTCGTTGTGCGTTTGGAAGGAAATAATGCAGAACTGGGTGCCAAGTTATTGGATGAATCTGGACTCACGTTAATTTCTGCATCAGGTTTGGCCGATGCTGCAGAAAAAATTGTCGCTGCTGTAAAAGCTTAAGGAGTATCAAACATGAGCGTATTAATCAATAAAGACACGAAAGTATTGGTACAAGGTTTTACAGGTAAAAATGGTACATTTCATTCAGAACAAGCCTTAGCCTATGGTACAAAAGTCGTTGGTGGGGTAACTCCTGGAAAGGGCGGTCAATCCCATTTACATCTTCCTGTTTTTAATACCATGAAAGAAGCAGTCAAAGAAACAGATGCAGATGCCTCTGTGATTTATGTCCCTGCACCATTTGTATTGGATTCAATTGTAGAAGCAGTAGATTCTGGAATTGAGCTGATTGTGGTAATTACGGAAGGTGTGCCAACACTGGATATGTTAAAAGCCAAACGCTATTTAGAAACCAACGGTAATGGCACACGTCTGATCGGGCCAAACTGTCCAGGTATTATCACGCCGGGTGAGTGCAAAATCGGGATTATGCCGGGACATATTCATCAGACAGGTAAAATCGGCATTATTTCCCGTTCCGGAACACTGACCTACGAAGCAGTGGCACAGACTACTAAATTAGGCTTGGGTCAATCCACCTGTATTGGCATTGGCGGTGATCCAATTCCAGGCATGAACCAGATTGATTGCCTGAAACTGTTCCAGGAAGATCCGCAAACCGAAGCTATCATCATGATTGGTGAGATTGGCGGAACAGCAGAAGAAGAAGCCGCTGAATATATTCAGTCTCATGTGACTAAGCCGGTTGTGGGTTATATTGCAGGGGTAACAGCACCTAAAGGCAAGCGTATGGGGCATGCCGGAGCAATTATTTCGGGGGGTAAAGGCACAGCAGAAGAAAAATTTGCAGCCTTTGAAAAAGCCGGTATGGCTTATACCCGTAGTCCTGCAGAACTTGGCTCAACCATGTTTGAAGTGTTGAAGAATAAAAGTTTGGTGTGACACATAACAAGTGCAATAAAAAAACCCTCTTTTGAGGGTTTTTTATTGCATGATATTTGATATGGATAACAACCTAACGTTGAGGAATTTTAAATTAAAATAGTAGATTGTAAGGAAGGATATTTTTACAACCCGTTAAAATAGCTTGTTGTATGAAAATTGTAGGTTGCTTGAATAAAGAAAATATTATCGTTAAATTAAAATAATCAGATTAAAAAACAATATAATTTATATTTAAAATAATGTGATTTATATCACATATAATAATAAAAAACACAAAACGAAACACAATATTTTATTAATTTGCTCTTTTATTCACATATTGTGGATTACAATGTCAGCATTAATAACAATGAATAAAGAATATTTTAATTATGAACTTTAATTTCACTGTACTCGCGCTTTCCTGTGGGACTTTACTGTTTTCTACATTGTCATACGCAGAATTGATCTATAAGGACGTTGTGGATCAACAACGTGAAAAAGTTATACCTTTAATTAAACAGGGTCAGGTGGACACTGGTTTACAAAAACTCAGACAATTATTGGGCCGCTATCCCAATAATCAGAAACTGATTGCTGATTTTGTAATAATGGCTTATGAAAATAAAAAGTTTGCAGAGTCGGATATTCGCTACCTGAAGGGTATACAAAGTCAACAATTTCCAGACTATGGAAAAATATATGTCATCAAGGTATTACGCGACTTAAAGAAATTTGAGTTAGCAGAAAACTGGGCCAAAACCTTTGCAAAAACCGATTCCAATCCACAATGGATTGTCTGGACAGGCATATTACAGGCAGAAGCGGGTAAAAAGGCTCAGGCGAAAAAAACACTTTCTCAAGTCGATATTAATCAGGTCGAAGCAGATTATTTAGCCCAGCTTTCTTATACTTACCGGTTGCTAGATATGCCGGTTGAGGCATTGAATACGGCTAATCTGGCTATTGAAAAAAGCAAGGACGCGAGTACCGAAGAACAGTATGCATTGGCATTGCTGACCAATGCAGATTATGCCAATGCTGAAAATTTCATACAAAATAGTCAATCACTAAAAGAAAATGCCGATCTGAGAGCCAATGCCAAAATTAATGAATTTTCCCAACGAATTCAAAATGCTGTCGAATATTATAAGCTTTCCATTTATAGAGGACGAAAACAGCCGTACCAGCCACTTGATGAAGTGCTCGCGGATATGGAGCAATACGAATCACAACTGCCGAATGATCCGAATTGGAAGCGACGGTTTTACTATGAATACATTTATGCCTTAAACGAACGAAATCGCTCACAAAAAGTCTTCGAGCAAATTCCCAAAACTGGCGTACCTATAGAGCAAATGCCTCCGTATGTGCGTCAAGCTATTGCAGATGCCTACTTTAAGAATCAACAGCCTCAAATCGCTGAAAAAATTTATAAAAATTTGCTGCAAGAAAAGAACTATGCGCATTTTGAGTTATATGCAGGCTTATATTATTCGTTAATTGAACAGGAGAAATACAAGGAAGCTGATCAATTATTAAAAATAATGGACAAAGCATTACCTACTTTTCAATACAGTAATGCTAAAGGCGTGGATAAAGTTACCCATGATGACCGAAGTGAATATTTAGCTTTAGTCGGGCTGAATTATGCCTATCGTCAAGAATATGCCAAAGCCGAACAATATTATGAACAATTGATTGCAAAAGCACCCAATAACGTACTTTTCCAAAATAATCGTGCATTTATTCAACTTTTGCGTGAAAACCCGCAACGTGCTGAATGGATTGTATCTCAATGGGATGGCGTCATACCGGTAGATGAAGGCATCCGAATCCGTCATTTAGAAAACCTGCGAGCTTTGGAAAATATCCAGGAATGGCGTATCCAAAGTGCTGAACTCATACAAACCATGCCTGAAGATACGACTGTAGTAAAAAATAAAAAAGAACTGAATGACCGTAATCATGCCTCTATTCAACACCTGAGTAATTTTTCAGAAAGTGACTCAGATAATTCGGCTTTACTCGATCGTTTGAGAGGGAACCGTGAGCAGGATCATTTCACACGCATTCACAGCCCATGGCTTTTTGATAATTATCGTACCTATGTTGATCACAGTTTTCGTTCTGGTGAATATGATACCGGCACCATTGAATATCAACGTGTAGGTCTAGGGCTGGAATGGGCATCGCGTCGTAAAGCGGTAAATATCATGTTGTCTCAGAGTATCGACAATGAACAAGATCAAGACCGTTTTGGGGTTAAGCTCAATTGGTCACAATGGCTGAATGATCATTGGCAGTACGCATTAGGATTTAATAGTCAGGCGGATATTCCTTTACAGGCCATCAGAAATGGCAATGAAGGAAAATCTTATACCTTTGATTTGAATTGGCAACAGCATGAATCCCGTAAGGCAGGTCTTGTCTATCAGTTAACCGATATTGATGATGACAATACACGCCAAGAGGTTTCGGCATACCTTAAACAACAGATTTTTCAAGCTCCGCATCATACCACCAGTTTGACTCTAGCTGGTTATTACAGCCAGAACAAAGATGTCATTGTGGACTATTTCAATCCTGAAGAAAGTTATAGTGCAGAACTGAATTTACAGCATGAGTGGATTACGTGGCGTAGATATGACAGGAATTTCACTCAACATTTTGAAGCTACTATTGGGACTTTTGGACAAGATAACTATTCCAGCAAGCCAATTTATAACGTTTTTTATGAACATGATTGGCAGCTTTCTCGGACATGGCGTCTGAACTATGGCATAGGCTGGGGAACTCATCCTTATGATGGTGAAGATGAAGAAAAAACGTATGCAACAGTGGGCTTTAAAGGAATTTTTTAATGAAACACGTGATAAAAACCTTACTTTCTGCTGTCATGGTAACGGCATTCGCCGTTCCAGTGACGGTTTTTGCTCAAAATATAACGAAAAATACCACTGAAATACCTGATAATTTATTTGTGACCATCACTTTTCATGATGTTCGGGATGACGTTTCCCGTGACGGAGATCGGGATCTTTATGCAATTAGTACTAAAAATTTAGGACGCTATTTTGCATGGTTAAAACAGGAAGGGTGGCAAACGATTAGTTTGCAAGATGTATGGGATGCTCGGCAAAAGAAAAAGAAATTACCTAAAAAATCAGTGTTATTAACCTTTGATGATGGGGCAATCAGTAGTTATACCCGAGTTTTCCCGTTATTGAAACAGTATAAATATTCCGCTGCTTTTGCTATTCCTACGAGCTGGATTAATGGGAATACCAAAGATGCTTATGAGGCCTATGGTCAAAATAGCTTAATGACTTGGGATCAAATGCGGGAAATGCAACGTTCAGGTCTGGTAGAGTTTGTATCACATTCGGATAATCTGCACAAAGGCATACTTGCCAATCCTCAACAAAGTATGCAACCCGCGGCAATTACTCGCCAATTTTTGCCAAAATATCAACGTTATGAATCAGATCAAGCCTATCAAAAACGGGTTATAGATGATTTAAAACAGTCTAAGAAAATTTTAGACACTGAATTAGGAATAGATACAAGGGCTATATTCTGGCCTTATGGTGCCGTGACCAAGGAAAGTGAAGAACTTGCAGAAAAAGCGGGTCTGCCTATGTCATTTAGTTTGGGCAGTATGTCCACCCTTGCTGATTCGGGGCAAACCTATCAACGCGCCCTGGTCATGAATAACCCGACCCCTGAAATGCTACATGCAGAAATGCTGGATTTTTTGACTTTTGCCAGTGATATCCATAAGCAACGTAGAAGTTATATCCGTTTTGATTTGGCTGAAATGGTCAGTCCCAATAATGAAATTTTTGATCAAAAACTTGGGCAATTTCTAGATCAGGTTAGTGCATTACAAACCAATACCATTTTATTAAAAACCGTAGCGGATGAGAATGGTGATGGAAAAATAGATGTTGCCTATTTCCCAAATCGTCAACTGGGCATGCGTAAAGATTTATTAAATCGTACAGTTTGGCAAGCGCGCACCCGTGTAGGTAATCGGGTATATGCTGAATTACCGATTAGTTTACAAACAAAACAGGGACTCAATTTTGCAGATCTCACTGCAGAATTGGTTAAATATAATTCTTCAGTTGAAGGTGTAATGATTGATATTGGAGATGAACTCGACTGTGCGATACAGAAACAGACTTGGGATGAGGAATGCGCTCAAAAAATAAAAAAGGTTTTTGACATAAAAGAACAAGCTAAAAAACAGGCAAAATATTACACCAATATCAGTAATAATTATCAAACTGTTTTGAAAATTACCTTAAAGGATAAACACGTAGATGGATTAATGCCTTTGATGGAATACAGTTTAAATAATAAGGATTTTCTTTATATTGAATTTGATCCGGTGAAAGATTCTGGAATATTTAGAGCGATAGAAAAACAACTTGAAAAATTAAACAGTATACAAAAACAGTATTTAATCGTGAGTTTTACAGTAAATCAGAATGCAAAACGAAGCGACTGGAAAGAGTATTCACAATATTATCAGGAATTAAAAAAATTATCCGTACAAAAAATTGGAATTAATAATTATCAATTGAACGCTGGTCAACAAGTTCAAGAACATCTTTACCAAGATTTAAGTATTAATACCAGTCCACTCACTTATCGTAATCCATATGAAAATAATACTGCGAAGGGGAGGAAATAATGACAGACTCAAGTTTATTTCAAATTAGTGATGTGTATTTTGGCTTTGCTTTTTTCTACCCATTATTTATGGCTTGGCTTTGGATTGCTGGGGGAATCTGGTTCTATTTAAAACATGAACGCAAGCAACCGCCATTACCTCATGCTAGCGAACATGGATGCAGTATTATTATTCCTTGTTTTAATGAAGCAGCCCAGGTTCGGGATACCATAAAATTTGCCATGCAAACGCAGTATCCGGATTTTGAAGTCATTGCAGTAAATGATGGAAGTCAGGATAAAACTGCTGAAATTCTTGATGAGCTTTTGCAAAAATATCCGAAACTCAGAGTTGTCCATTTGGCTGAAAATCAGGGCAAGGCCTATGCTTTACGTGCCGGTGCAATGGTGAGTCAAAATGAATATCTGGTGTGTATAGATGGTGATGCCTTAATCCATCCGCATGCAGTGCTATGGATGATGCATCATTTAACAAGATATCCAAGGGTTGGGGCAGTCACGGGGAATCCACGTATTTTGAACCGCTCCAGTATTCTGGGCAAAATTCAGGTGGGTGAATTCTCTTCTATTATTGGATTAATTAAACGTGCACAACGCACCTATGGACGAATCTTTACTGTTTCAGGCGCAATAGTCGGTTTTCGTAAAACGGCGCTAGACCGGATTGGATATTGGCGTGATGACATGATCACGGAGGATATCGATGTATCATGGCGTTTACAGTTCGATCATTGGGACCTGCAATATGTCCCAAGAGCACTGTGCTATATCTATATGCCTGAAACTTTTAAAGGTTTATGGAAACAGCGTTTGCGTTGGGCACAAGGAGGAGTAGAGGTTTTATTTGCTTATTTACCGAGCTTATTTAAGTGGAATCGACGCCGTATGTGGCCTATTGCACTAGAGTCTATTGTCAGTGTGGTTTGGGCATATGTGATGTTCGGTATTATTATCCTATATCTATATGGTCTGTTTTTTTCTTTACCCGGAGAGTGGGCAATTCAATCTCTCTTTCCACAATGGTACGGGATTATTCTGGGTTTAACTTGCCTTATTCAATTCTTTGTTAGTTTATGTATCGATAAGCCCTATGATAAAGCCCGAATCTTCAGAAACTATTTTTGGGTCATTTGGTATCCATTGTTCTTCTGGGTTCTCACTATGCTGACGACAGTGGTTGCATTACCTAAAACGATTTTCAAGACTCAAAAACGTGCACGCTGGGTAAGTCCAGATCGTGGATTTAGAGGAGCGCCAGAAAATGACTAAAGTATATAAATATTATTTAATTGAAGATGAGTCAAAATTAGAACTGCCAGCGTATATTGATCAACCTGAATATGTACGTAATAAAAGCGCGGGTTACAGCTTACAAATTGTGGGTTGGTTTATGTTTATGTGGTTATTTATGCCAGTGTTGACTCTGTTTTTATGGTGGTTTGAAGGTCAAACCATTTATCAGCAACTGGTTATACAAGCCCAACCCAATAGCCCATTAAGTTTAATCAATATTGTTGTGATGATTTTAAGCTTTATTGGTCTGCTGTTGCTATGGGCAACTTATAACTGGGCTCGCTTTTCAGGTAAGGATCGTAGAAAAACCCCAGTAGCGGTCGCAGTACCGCAACTTGCCAGTAGTTTTAAGGTGAATACGGCAGATATTATCAATATGCAGCAGGCTAGGAATTTAACCCTTTATTATAATAATAAAGGGTTTCTGGAATTTTTTGAGACTAATCACCAGTTAAAAAAGCGGATTTCAGCTTAGATGGTTGAGGATGTTCCTCTACAAAATCATCGGGGTAATAACCAATATGTTTTACCCCGTGTTTTTCTAAAAACTTGATGGTATCCACAATTTCTTCGGTGGAAAGTTTTTGATTATTTCGCCAATTCAACGCCTGAAGTTCAAAAATCGTATGACTCAAATCTGGGTCATATTTTTTTGACCGTTTTACGAGATCCAAATAGAATTGTTGATGGTCATCCGCTTCTTCCATATAGGGCATCGCCATAATGGCATTGTAGTCATAATATTGATAAGTACTGGGCATGGATTGGCTAAACCAGTTTTCACTATGAGGCTCTAAGACCACAGGTGCATACATATTGCGTGCAGTCAGTAGATGAGGTTGTTGCTGTTTAATGATTTTGGTAATACCTGCAGCAAATTGATCCAGATAGGCTGTTTTAAATTTTGCAAACTCTAATTGTTTGGATTGCCGAGGCTGTTTTAATAATTGATCTGCACCAAATCCCCAAGCCCGATACATATTTTGTGCCGGAGCCGAGCTGTCCTCATAATCATTCAGCGTAACATCATCATGGTAGAGCACACCATCTACCGCATTTGATTTGATAAAATCTACAAAAATCTCGGAAACATATTGAAGGTTTTTAGGATCAAAGGGAGAAACCCGAATATAACCCTGTTTTCCGCCGTCGTAATGTGAGACATAAGTCAGTTTATAACTTTTTGGAAATTCCCACGCCATTAAGGGGAGCCAGGCATAAATATGCTTGACCTGAGTCTTGCTGCGAATCTGGCTAACAAGAACAGGAAAAAGATTGTCCCTGCTTGGGATGTGGCGGTTTTTAAAATAGACCTGATCGGCTGAACCATTGGCATCAGGATCGGCAAAGGCTTGCAAGAAAATGGTATTGGGTTGAATCTTGTTAATACGCTGTAATAGAGTCTGAAGATTTTTTTTCTGCTGCGCTTTATCTTTATCATAAACATAGTCGATATCGATATGCATGATACGCATCTGATCGATTTTTCCGGTTTTTTTAAATGGCGGCGCAACTGATTTTTGTGTCATATTTTGCTGCACAATTGCATCAATAGGATGTTGTTTGATTTGCACGAGATCTGCAGCCTGTGTAGACAATGGCAGACAGCCTAAGCTCCAATAAAGGCAACGGCTAAGCCTGTTCTGGTATAAATTTTTAAAATTATTCATTGTTATACTCGCTTTTATTGGTTATTGAATTTTTCAAAAAATTATCAATGTATTGATGTTTGTTTTATTGTTACCTGATCGTGATGCCGAGTGATCAGGCATGAATCAAATCCTGAATCACCAGCTTTTTCATTTTAAATGCTGCGGCTTGGGCATGAGGATTCTGCTTAAAGATTTCACTCAAATTTTCAGGATGAATTTGCCAGCTAAAACCATACTGGTCTTGCAGCCAGCCGTAATAATCACTCCAGGCATACTGACCTAATTCCATCAAGATAGAACCACCCTCGATCAACCGATTCCACAAGTGATCAATTTCATTTTGGCTTTCACAAATGACCATAAAGGAAATAGACGGATTCGGGTGAAAAGTAGGACCTCCATTCATGCCTAAAAATGGCACACCTGAAAAACTTGCTTTTGCCGCATATGGGTTTGTTTCGATCATATGACTATGCGGAAAAATAGAACCATACCATTCAAAGGCTGCTTGGGCATTTTCTTCAAACCATAGGCAGGGGTAAATAGAGTGAGTCATTATTATGCTCTATATAGGTCATATAAACAGATACAGATAATGTAGTGTTCTGGCAGCATTACTCAAGTGATTTTATGCAGGGTAATTGTATAAAGTTTATTCGATTTTAATAAAAATGCAGTCATTAAGACTGCATGTTTTTTATGATAAAAATTTATATAGATTCAACTGTTTGTAATACGAAAATGAATGATCTTTTCAATCAGCCTGCTTTAATCTTTTATCTTAAATGGATGATGTATGCAGCTTGAATAACTATGCTTAAAGCAAGCAGGTTTGAATACGGACTTTCATGTCTAGGGCCTGTTGCAGAATAAAAGCTTTCATCCAGTTGACCTGTTGTCCCATCGGATTGGTTTTGATGGCTGTGTTCAGAAAAGCTAACTGTGGCTGGTTGAAAAGTTGCGTTTCAATGGCATGTTCAAGTTGAGCGCTACTGGCTGTCATGGGCAGGCTGACCAGATAAAATGCCTTGGGATAGTTATAAAAGGCATACAACAGGTTAAAGGCTTTCTGATCGGCCTTCAGATTGCCTGCACCAATTTCATAGCTGCGATCCTGGTTGCTATGGGTGACTCCAATCAAAAAATCAAAATGATTATCCGAAAGTCTTAGTCCATATTGCAGCCCAATCTGGTCAGCGGTAAGTTCATGTTGCACAAAATTATTCAGAATTGAACCATCATCATTCAACGGTTCCTGCAAGATCAGCAAATGCGCATTGTGCTGATAGATATGACCTGCAAGTTGTGCCTGTTCCAGGCTGGATTTAACGGATTCAAGAGTACGGTCTAGCGTATGCATAATTCAAAAAATACAGGAGATGGGAGAAAGTCTAAGTACTCTATGCAATTTTCAGCAAGAATGACATAGATGTGTTAGATGAATTAACAATCAGATTAGATTTTGTACATTTTAATGTTGGCTTGTGGTAAAGGGCGCATCTGGATAAAATAATAGAACATCATTTAAGTGAATCATTAATAAAAACTTATACTCTTTATTAGTTAAGCTTTATATGACAAATATGCATATCAATATAATAAAACAAGCAATAGATGTGATAACTAAATCTCTATAATGAATATATATTTTTAAAAGTGTAATAAGTACACGTTGATCTGAGCTGGTGTTGTCAATGTCCATAACTGAGGAAAGACTTACTCATCTTAAACAGCTTGAAGCTGAGAGTATTCACATTATCCGTGAAGTGGCTGCCGAATTTGAAAATCCGGTCATGTTGTATTCTATTGGTAAAGATTCTGCAGTAATGCTGCATCTTGCTTTAAAAGCATTCTATCCTGCAAAACTTCCATTCCCGCTACTGCATGTAGACACGGGCTGGAAGTTCAAAGATATGATCAAATTCCGCGACAATATGGCGAAAACCCATGGTTTCGATTTGATCGTGCATCAAAACAAAGAAGGTAAAGACGCTGGAATCAACCCGTTTGATCACGGCAGTTCTAAATATACCGACATCATGAAAACCCAGGGCTTAAAACAGGCTTTGGATAAATACGGTTTTGATGCCGCTTTTGGTGGCGCGCGCCGTGATGAAGAAAAATCACGTGCCAAAGAACGTGTTTATTCGTTCCGTGATACGAAGCACCGTTGGGACCCTAAAAACCAGCGTCCTGAGCTTTGGAACCTTTACAACGGTAAAGTGAACAAAGGCGAAAGTATTCGTGTATTCCCGTTATCAAACTGGACTGAGCTTGATATCTGGCAATATATCTATTTGGAAAGCATTCCATTAGTACCACTTTATTTGGCTGCAGAACGTCCTGTAGTTGAACGTAGTGGCACACTGATTATGGTTGATGATGAACGTATGCCTTTACATGAAGGCGAAGTTCCACAAATGAAATCGGTACGTTTCCGTACTTTAGGTTGTTACCCGTTAACGGGTGCAGTTGAATCAACTGCCAAAACCTTGCCGGAAATTATCCAGGAAATGCTTTTAGCCACCAGTTCTGAACGTCAGGGTCGTATGATTGACCATGATGAAGCAGGCTCGATGGAGAAGAAAAAGCAGGAAGGTTATTTCTAAGAAATCTCCCCCAACCTCTCTTTTTCAAAGAGAGGAGCAAGTCCTCCTTTACTAAAGGAGGACTTAGGTGGATTAAAGAAAACGATTTCAACGAATTTGTGGAGCTTTGAGCAATGTCTCATCAATCAGAATTGATTAGCCAGGATATTCTGGCGTATTTAAAACAGCACGAAAATAAAGACCTGCTACGTTTCCTGACTTGCGGTAATGTGGATGACGGTAAATCGACTTTAATCGGTCGTTTGCTTTACGATTCAAAATTGATTTATGAAGATCAATTGCAAGCCGTAACTCGTGACTCTAAAAAAGTCGGTACAACAGGTGATGCACCTGACTTGGCGTTACTTGTCGATGGTCTGCAAGCGGAACGTGAGCAGGGGATTACCATTGATGTGGCGTATCGTTATTTCTCTACTGAAAAGCGCAAGTTCATCATTGCCGATACTCCAGGGCATGAGCAATACACCCGTAACATGGCGACAGGTGCATCTACCTGTGACCTTGCAATCATCCTGATTGATGCGCGTTACGGTGTACAAACCCAAACCCGCCGTCATACCTATATTGCAAGCTTGCTCGGTATTAAGAACATTATTGTTGCGATCAACAAAATGGACCTGGTGGAATTCTCTGAAGCGCGCTTCAATGAAATTCAGGCCGATTATGCCAACTTCGTAAACCAGTTAGGCGACCGCAAGCCAAGCAACATCATCTTTACGCCTATTTCTGCATTGAATGGCGATAACGTGGTGAACAAGTCTGCCAATACGCCGTGGTACACTGGTGAAACCTTGATGGGTACGCTTGAGTCTGTTGAAATTAACCGCGATACCGCGCAACGTGATTTCCGTTTCCCTGTACAGTATGTCAACCGTCCTAACCTCGACTTCCGTGGTTTCGCAGGTACGATTGCGCTGGGTGAAATCAATGTGGGCGATAAAGTTGTTGCTTTACCATCTGGTAAGTCCTCAACGGTGAAAGAAATCGTAACTTTTGATGGCAACCTTGAACATGCATTTGCAGGTCAAGCGGTCACACTAACGCTAAACGACGAAATTGACGTATCACGCGGTAATATGCTGGTTCGTGCGGATCAGGCTGTTCCTGCCATTTCACGTTCGGTGAAAGCGACTGTGGTCTGGATGGCAGATCAGCCGCTAGTGATTGGCAAGCTGTATAACATCAAGATTGGTACACAAACAGTGCCTGCCAAAGTGACTGGCATTAACTTCCGTACCAATGTGAATACGCTTGAGCAAATGCAAGTGGATCACCTTGAGCTGAATGCCATTGCCAATGTGACTGTTGAATTTGATGCGCCAGTGGTATTTGACCGTTATCAGGACAGCCGTTATACCGGTTCGTTTATCTTCATTGATCGTTTGAACAACGTTACGATTGGTGCGGGTATGGTGGAAGAGTCGGTTGAGTGGACTGCACATAGCAATCCTGTCACAGCAGAAGACCGTGCGGCACGTTTGGGTCAAAAACCTGCGTCAATTACGGTATCTGCCAAAGTATTGGAAAATGCGCAAGCACTTGAAAACCTGTTGCTTCAACAAGGTATTGTCGCGATTGCGAAAGCTGATCTTGATGCTGCACAAGTTGCACTTCTTCGTGAAACGGGTGTTGCTGTGATTACCACTGTTGCAGAAGGTACAGATGTAAGCTTCACGCAAGAGTCAGTTGAAGAACTGGCTGAGAAGATTGTGGAATTGGTTCGTCTTTAAGACTGGACTGATTTTAAAGAAACCCGCTGAAAGGCGGGTTTTTTTAATCATCAATAATTTCTCTGTCATCCATTACTTTGGGATCATTCGTGTGAGCTTTTTCACCTAAATAATATAAACCAATACATGTTGTTAGAACTATTTGACAGATAAAACAAAAGTATATCCAACAATAAACTGAATAAATAATTAAGTCAGAATATGTGTCTATTTTTTCAAAAAAACCAATGGACACTGTGAAGCGACCTAGTAGTGTTAAAAAAAAGACAATTAAAGACAATATTGTTAAATATGAAAAGAGTAACGCTAAAAAGACTCTACGTTTAACTTTTTTCCCTTCTAAGAGCGGTGATGGATCGGTCATATAGACATCCATATTCGTGCTTTTAAAAGTAGCTATCGCTGCTAATCCAGCAATATAAAATCCAGGAATAGTTTGGAAAAAACCTGTTAAATAATAAGTAATATCATTATTAAAAATATTAGCTTTTTCATTACTATATATAGTAGCTAATGTTAATAAAAAAGTAATTAAAAGACTAATAAGACAAGGAAACCACTGATCAAAAAATTTTTTAGATGTGATTCCTTTTCCCCATGTAATAGAAAGATATTTAAAAGGACTAAAAATTAGGTAAAGCATCTTTTTTGTCCTCCATTAAGAAAATGATTCAATAACTAAAATTCAATTTTTCTAAAGATATTGTCGCATAAATCAGTATTTAATAATGCAACATCCGACACAGCTTGTCGTAATGAACTTGGAAATTTGTGTCTTTTTGAAAGTGAGATTTCTCTGTCGCTTGCATCATAATGCGCTGTTCTAGTTGCACCGGCTAGATCTTCAAATTGAATTCTAAATCTTAGTTGATCCAGGTTTTTACTTTGAGTCATAGATGCAAATACAGCTTTGATATCTCTAGCTTTCTTTACCAAAGTATTTGATGTTGGCTTGATAATTGGCTTAGTTGTTAATTTTAAATGAACATCAACAGCAGTCTGTTGAAAATAACCCTGTTGATCAAACTGTTGAGCTACAGGTAAATTTTGTAAGAAAGAGATATCCGAAACCCTATTATTATCAAAGGCATTAATAATTTCTTCTGAAAATTGAGTGTCGTAGTTAAATAGTACTTTAAAAGGTAATATTTTGGGTTCACCTTTTTTTCTATATTTACCATCTCTTTCCATTACTAAATCTGGATGATTTGCATGAAATGCAGTTTCTAAATCTTCAAGTTGTCTTGCTTTAGTCATTAAAAAATTTAATGTAGAGGCGAAGGCACGGGGAGTAATATTAGGATTTCTTTCAATACCGAAAATAGCATGACTTCCATCATTAGGATTAACTTTTATAGATACATTGGCTCTAACCAATAGACCTTCATCTTCTTGACGTTCTTCAATTCTTATTTCTTCAGTTGTAATGTTTTCAATGCATGATGGTTCAGCATCAACATCACAGACACTGAATATTAGATCTATTCGGCTATCTGAACGGTTAATATTGATATTGGATAGACGACCATAATGTGATTGCTTTAAGTATGGGTATTTTAACTTATAAAGCTCATTGTCATTTATCATTTCAAATAAATGGAAAATGCTAACAATTACTTCTGGCTTAACTTCTGAGGTGCTAGATAAAGGATATGCATCAGCATTTAATTGATGATAAGTTACCAAAATATCTTGTTGCATAATGAGTTAAATTTAACAAAGTGTATAAGATAATCGATTTTAACTATTTATTTTTTAAAGAACAATTCTTATCGTCATGACATTAACTTAAATATGCTAAGATATATCTTAATTAGTCTTAAGTGGTATCTTTATTATGCCAAATTCTGACCTTCTCGCAATTAGCGAAAGTCCTGTTAAAATCCGAAAACGCCTGTTTGAAGCAGGACAAATGAAGCTCTTGGTGCTGCATTTCATTGCTCAATCCCCAAAGTTTAGCTACGACATTATTAAAGACGTGGCATCTTTGGTCGGGGGGAACTACAAGCCGAGCACAGGCACCATCTGTCCGACCATCAACTATCTTGAAGAACACCATTACACAGAAGTAAAGCTGAGTGTGGATGAGCGCAAGCAATATCACATTACAGCCAAAGGCCTAAAACATTTAGCTACGCATCAAGACGAAATTAATAAAGTTCTCGATCGCTTTAACACACGCAAACAAATCCAGAACAACGAACACTATGTCGATATTAAACGTGCGATGGAAAATTTAAAAACATCCTTGCGCCTGAAGATTCAACATACTGAACTGAACCCAGAGCAAATCCGTGAAATCTCCGGAAAGATTGATCAGGCAGCAGTAGAAATAGCACGTATGTAATTCGATTCACGATTTAAAAAATTAGGTTAAATGATGAAAAATAATCTCCCAAAATTTCACCCTAAACATCTGGCCTGGCTGATGCCCCTTATTCTGTCAGGCATTATGAGCGGGGCAATTTCCTGCTTTAACATGCTGCTGAATAAAGGCTGGAGTGACCAGTTTATCTCATTATGGCTACATGCCTGGAGCTTATCATGGCTGATGGCATTTCCACTGATTCTGGTGATGCTGCCACTGGTGCGTAAATTTTTGATGCAATTTGTAGAAATGCCAAAATAAGAAACGATTCGGTTTGATTAAAAAATTATCCAAACCATGACTATGAGAGATGGGGTGAATAGATAAGATTTAGCCCCGTTTTTTTATCAGCCAGATCACTAAGCGGGTCAACATAAGCAGTACGGCAAAATAGATCTGAAAGACGGCTGCAAAGATCATGATCCAGCCGCTATTCCCAGGTGTTTTTCTTGCATCAAGCTCAATGACAAATACCAAAATTGCAACTACAACTTCAAAAGCAATCACAGTTTTAAATAGCCAGGCCCAAGGAAAACGCAACAACCATGTCAGGAAAATAATGCCCAAACAAGGGAACAGGCAAAATAGGAAAATGACTTTTAAATCCATAATAATTGAGTATTTTTTATTGTCGGTGTGGGTCTTACAATATATTGAATAATAATAGAAATAAAGTAAGATTTACTGAAATGACGCTACAATATTCAATTGAGTATTTTTATCGATCAGCAAAGATAATTTTATATTAGTCCATTAAATCAACAATACTTTTCATTTCATTCAAACTTTTCACCCCTGCAATCCGTTGAATGATTTGTCCATTTTTAAAAATCAGTGTCGAGGGTAAACCGTAAACGTTATAGCGCAAGGTCAGAATCGGGGATTGATCGACATTGATCTTGCCGAATTTGATCTCGGGTTTGACTTCAGCATAATCAGCGGCCAGCTGTTCAAAGACAGGGAAGTTCTGTACACAGGGTTTGCACCAGTCGGCATAGAAACGGATGACTGCCAGGCCTTCAAACCATTCAAAGTCACTATAATTATCTTCATTGTATGCAATGACGGCTGACATCAATTTGTCCTTATCTTTTCCAAATTAAGGCTTGGACCAAGTCATACTCAATTCTGCATGACCGGTGTTTTTATCTAGGGCTTGGCTGATGATTTTAAAACCCTGCTGCCGATAAAAATTGACCGCTGCGGTATTTTCAGCATAAACATTTAAATGCAATTCATCACATTGCTGTTTTAAAAAATCAATTAAACATTTGCCATATCCAGAACCTTGCTGATGAGGTGCAATAAAAAGTGCAGCCAACACCGCCTCAGATCTTAATAAAGACGCAAAACCCAGCACTGTTTGATTTTCTTTAATGACAAAATTTTCGGCCAAAGGTAGATAAAGATCACGCATCGGAATCAGCTGCTTTTCCCAGTAAGCAGCAGGAATAAAATCATGCGCCTGCAAGGAAGCATTGAGCCAGATGCCTAAGATAGCATCCATATCCTGTAGTTCAGCTTTTTGAATGGTTGCCATGTGCTATCTCATATTATTTTGCTGAATAGTGGGAGGATTATACATAAGTCCACGGTTATTCATTCCCGGCTATTTCTATGTTCAAATAGGGCGGTAAATTTAAAAAGCAATGAATAGATCAGGAATAAACTATGTCACAAGCGACGATGCAACAAGTCATTATCACAGAACCGGGCGGCGTGGATAAACTCGCTTACGAAACTGTTGCAGTACCTGAAGCTAAAGCAGATGAGGTCTTGGTAAAAGTACATGCCTTTGGTATTAACCGTCCTGACATTTTGCAGCGCCAGGGTTTATATCCAATGCCTAAAGGGGTAACGCCTGTGCCGGGTCTGGAAGTGGCCGGTGAAGTGGTGGCAGTGGGTAGTGGTGTTAGCCAGTTTAAGGTTGGCGATAAGGTTTGCGGCCTGACCAATGGCGGCGGCTATGCGGAATATTGTGTGGTGCCTGAAAGCCAAACCTTGGCAATTCCTGAAGGCGTGAGCTTTACTCAGGCAGCGGCGATTCCTGAAACTTTCTTTACTGTATGGGCCAACGTATTCCAGATGGGTAAAGCCAAAGCAGGGGAAACGGTACTGGTGCATGGTGGAACCAGCGGAATTGGAACCACTGCTTTAATGCTGTGTAAATCGCTTGGAATCAAAACTTTTGCCACCGTGGGTAGCGATGAAAAAGTTGCGGCCATTTCAGATTTAACCCATGCCATCAACTACAAGACTCAAGATTTTGAACAAGTCATTAATGAAGCTACAGACAATGGCGGTGTCGATGTGATTCTGGATATGGTCGGTGCGCCATATCTGGAAAAAAACCTGAATCTGCTGCGTCGTGACGGTCGTCTGGTCTATATCGCTTTCTTGGGTGGGGCAAAAGCCAAAGAGGTCAAACTCGGTCAAATCATGATGAAGCGCCTGACCATTACCGGTTCAACCATGCGTGCACGTAATACTGCTGAAAAGGCTGAAATTGCTCAAGGCTTAAAGGAGCAGGTTGCTCCGCTGTGGGCAAAAGGCGAATGCTTGCCAATGATCTACAAAACTTTCAAGTTTGACCAGATTCAGGATGCACATGCGGTGATGGATACCGGTGAGCATGTCGGTAAAGTTGTGGTGGAAATCATCTAACGATTCCAGCTTTAAATAAAATAAAAGCCAACAGATGTTGGCTTTTATTTTGCATGTAATAAAAAATGATAACTAATTTAAATTAATGAATAGAAAAAAGGTCATAAAGTTTAAAAAATGGTAAAAAATGTCGATTATTCGACACAACCTGTCAGAACCAGGAGGTAAATTAAGTTTTAAGATAATCCGACTAAATTGATTGGTTTTAATTGAAACGTCATGTAATAAAAGGAAGAATATTATGAAAATAGTCTCAGCTCCTTATACATCTGAACATGGCTTACGTGCCTTGAAAAGATTGCATAAAGCCATTATTTGCAATCAGGTATTGCCTTCTAATCTGCATCAGTTCTATAAAGCCATGCTACATCTGGAGCGTTATGTTGAACGCCTGAATGGTAAAGGCAAAAAAAGCCGTCGGATACGTTCGATTCAATAACCTTTTAAAGCCGCCATATTAGCCTTAAGTCGGAGAAAATACTCAGAAACACGTTTTTAATTGACGCTATAATTTTTTCATAATTGAATAATTTTACGCATTTTAAGCGTTGTGCTGCAAAGCACAAAGAGGGGTTTTATGAAGGGTCATCCTTCAACACATGAGCGTCTTGCAGAACGTTTGGCCCGTATACTGACAAAGCTTAATGTAGGGCATCAACTGAGCGTGCATGAATTGGCGCTTGAGTTTCGGGTCAGTAGCCGAACCATAGAGCGTGATTTTGATCGTTTAAATTCTTATCTTCCACTTATTCAAGACACTAAAACCAAAAAATTTTACCTGGATTCTTCCTATTTTGGGCGCTTTAAATTACAGGATATCCAAAATTTTGCCCAGCTGTCTGGCATTCAGAATCTTTATCCCTCTTTAGATATCTCCTTTTTAAGGGAACTGTTCGACAATCGGTCCAATCCGGTTTTTTCTGCCAAAGGCTACAATTTTGAAGACAATACCCAGTATGCTGAACATTTCAAGGTGCTCACTGCAAGTATTCAAAAAAGACAACAAATCGCTTTGCTTTACAGAGGCCAAATACGGGTTGTAAAACCCTATCGATTAATTCATCACATGGGCAACTGGTATTTGGCGGCTGTACGCAAGCAGGAACTGCGCGTTTACCGTCTGGGGCGTATTGAGAAAATTATCTGTAGCCATCGGCTTTCAGCGTTTGAACATGATCAGACTGTCTTGCAGCAATTGGAAGATGATGAAGGCATCTGGTTTCAGTACGAAAAACAGGAAGTAGTTTTATCTGTGCACCCAGAGGCTTCGATTTATTTTAAGCAACGCCGGATTTTTCCAGAACAAGCGATTCTAGATGAATCGGAAACAGAAGGGCTGTTGATGAGTTGTCAAATTCGGCATCAGAAAGAATTGAACCCGCTGGTACGTTACTGGATTCCTTATGTGAAAATAATAAAGCCAGCACATTTGCAGCAAGAGCTGGAAGCTAGCCTGCAGGGTTATTTACAGAATCATCATTAACAAAGAAATGAAAGAGCGTGAAATAAGAGAGGGGTCTGGAAGAAATTTCAGGCATCAAAAAACCAGCTGGTCGCTGGGTTCTTTATTTACACCATCTTAGTAGGCTAAGAATGGTGCCCGAGGCCAGACTCGAACTGGCACGCTTTGTGGGCGGGGGATTTTAAATCCCCTGTGTCTACCGATTTCACCACTCGGGCTTAACAAGATTGGAGGCGGAGGTCGGAATCGAACCGGCGTACACGGAGTTGCAGTCCGCTGCATGACCACTCTGCCACCCCGCCATCTCTTGTTGCTGCGTATATTATCAAGCCCTGAAAAAAAAACAATAGTAGATTTATGCAGATGAGCATAAAAGCAGCATATAACGGAAAATATTTAAAATATTCATGTAGAATGTGCGAAATTGATTCATATCAACATTTGGGAGAAGTGCCGTGGCATTAGTATTAGATGGTCGTGCATTGGCAAAGCAAATTGAGGCTGATTTGTTAACTCGCGTAGAAGCGTTAAAAGCAAAATCAGGTCGTACTCCAATCCTTGCGACTATTTTGGTGGGTGATGATGGTGCATCTGCAACTTACGTTCGTATGAAAGGTAATGCCTGCCGCCGTGTTGGTATGGATTCACTCAAAGTTGAGCTTCCAAAGGAAACCACAACTGAACAGTTGCTTGCGGAAATTGAAAAATTAAACGCTAACCCAGATGTTCACGGTATTCTTTTACAGCATCCGGTACCTGCGCAAATTGATGAGCGTGCATGTTTTGATGCCATTTCACTGGCGAAAGACGTTGACGGTGTAACTTGCCTGGGCTATGGCCGTATGGCAATGGGTGAGGCAGCTTATGGTTCTGCAACGCCTGCAGGCATCATGACCATTCTGAAAGAAAACAACATTGAAATTGCAGGTAAACATGCCGTTGTTGTTGGCCGTTCTGCAATTTTGGGTAAACCGATGGCTGCAATGCTGCTTGAAGCAAATGCAACAGTCACGATTTGCCATTCACGTACCCAAGACCTTGCAAGCTTTGTAAAACAGGCTGACATCATTGTTGGCGCGGTAGGTAAAGCTGAATTGATTCAAAAAGACTGGATCAAACCAGGCGCAGTGGTTGTAGATGCCGGTTTCCACCCACGTGATGGCGGTGGTGTCGGTGACATCCAACTGGTTGGTATTGAAGAAGTGGCTTCTGCTTATACACCAGTTCCGGGTGGTGTCGGTCCAATGACCATCACCACTTTGATTCGTCAAACGGTTGAAGCTGCTGAGAAGGCTTTGGGTTAATAAAATCCTCCCTAACCCTCCTTTTTCAAAGGAGGGAATTTCAAATTCTAAATAATACTGTTTAGATAAAAGTTCCCCTCTTTGTTCTTGCGCCATATATGGCTCAGGGTTAGGGGAGATTCTTCCAAGATATAAATACGAATTAAAAGAACTCAAATGAGCTGTACTTTCCAATTTCCCAAAGCGCCACAACATTTAATTCAAGCTTTGCATGAAGTGATTCCGAACTGTGAACTGCTTGCCCAGCAATTGCCTGAAACCCCCATTTCTTTATGGTTGATTCCACCTGTATTTCCAACAGATAAGCTTGATGATGAAGTGATTCGCCGGATCTGGAATGATACGCCATATTGGATTTTCTGCTGGGCTTCTGGACTTGCTATGGCGCAGTGGCTGCTTACTGAACCGCATCATGTCAAAGACAAGGTGGTTCTGGATTTTGGTGCAGGGTCGGGCGTGGTGGCGATTGCGGCGAAAATGGCAGGCGCGAAGCGGGTAATCTGCTGTGATATCGACCAGGTTAGTCTGGATGCCTGTCGCGCCAATGCAGAACTGAATGATGTCGAGCTTGAATATCTGGATGATTTATATAAAGCAGAACAGGTGGATGTCCTCTTGGCCGCAGATGTGCTGTATGACCAATGCAACCGCTTTTTTCTGGATGAATTCCTGAAATTTGCACCCGAGGTATGGGTAGCAGATAGCCGGGTGAAAAACTTTAGTCATCCAAACTATCAAAAGCTAGATGAGCGCAGTGCGACCACCTGGCCGGATCTGGATGAAGCAAAGGAATTTCGTAATGTCAGTTTTTATAAGACGCTATAAACAGCGTCTTATTTCTATCTAGCCTATAAATTTTAAGAGCAGGTATAACGCACCACACTTAAGGTACTTGGACGCGCTTCCAACGACTGGCGAGTCGCCATATTTTCACTGTTGTATAGATCTGGGGTGTTGCTGAGACTGATGATGGTGCGACTTTGACCCAATTGACGGCCATAGTATGGTGTTTGTATTTCCGGATTGGCAATTTCACTAATGCTCAGGATCGTTAATTTATATTGTTTATTTAGACCTAATACTTTTTGGCAGGCACGTTGTAATTTCTGTTTATCAACTTTCTGGTTTTGACGAATAGCCAGAGTATAAGCCAAGGTTGCACTATCCGTAGACTTGCTTTCAATCTGATAGCCGACATTACCGTTGTATTGGCGCGGAGTGCTTTGACAGGCAGCCAGTCCAAGCGCAATCAAACCCAAACCCAACAATTTATAGCTCTTGTTCATCTTCAAAAGTTCCCGGCGTTATTATTCTATTCAGTATGCCATAAGCCCGATTTTTTAACGATCTTACCGTGCTTATATCTCATAAAAAAGCTTTCCAAATGTGACCATTCCCGGCTTAGAAGTGGATGATTCAACCGGGTTAAATCGAATTAATTATCACTTGTCTGACACTGCATACTGGGGAGTAGCCATATGAATATAAAGATTGTGGCAAGGATCATTTTAGTCGACTTAAATTGAAAGAATATACTTTTGGGCTTTTATTGCGCATGCACTACTTATTTTATTTAAGCGTACAGATAAATCAAAAAAGCCTTTCAATAAAGAAAGGCTTTTTTGATTGGTTTTGGACTAATGTTCCTTAATTTCGGAATGGTGTTTGGTATCTTTCATAAAGATATAAACCAGCAACGAGATAAAGATTAAAATCGTGACATAAATAAAGAACCAGGACTCATGTCCGGCTTCCTTAAAACTTAAGGCAAAAAATTCGGCTGTACCTCCAAACAGGGTATTGGCGAGGGCATAGGGCAGTGCAACGCCTAAGGCACGGATATGGGCCGGGAATAATTCGGCTTTGACCACTGCATTAATGGAGGTATAGCCAGTTACAATAATCAGGCCCGCCAGGCAGAGCCAAAATGCTGCCCAGTAGTCATGCGTCTGACCTAGACGATCAAATATAAAATAGGTAAATAAAACGCCTAAGACCCCAAAAGCAATCATGAGCGGTTTACGTCCAATTTTATCTGACAAAGCACCAGCTAAAGGTTGTATACACATGAAAATGAACAGCGCCAGAGTCGTAATTTGCGTGGCTGCAGGTTTACTAAATCCGGAAGTATTTACCAAGTATTTTTGCAAGTAGGTGGTATAGCTATAAAAAGCAACCGTACCTCCAGCAGTTAAAAATAAAACCGTAAAGGCTTGTTTTGGATAATGTCTAAATAAAGCAAACATGCCTGATTCAGGCTGAGTTTTATCTTTTTGGGCATTTTTAAAAGATTGCGTTTCAAGCAATCCACGACGGATATAGAACACCACAATGGCGAGGCAAGCTCCAATGAAGAAGGGAATACGCCAGCCCCAGTCATGCAGCTGTTCTTCGGTAAGGACGAACTGCAAAATCAGCAATACGCAGAGTGCAGTCAGCTGACCTGCAATCAGGGTCACATACTGAAAGCTGGAGAAAAAGCCGCGCCGGTTTCTTTCAGCCATTTCACTTAAATAGGTGGCGCTGGCGCCATATTCACCACCGACACTTAAGCCCTGAATGAGCCGGGCAACTACTAAAATAATAGGCGCGAATATGCCAATTTGATCATGGGTTGGGGAAACGGCAATCATCAGAGAGCCAATACACATCAAGGTTACAGAAAGGGTAAGCCCGGATTTGCGTCCTTTTTTATCCGAGTAAATACCCATAATCCAGGCACCAATCGGTCGCATTAAAAAGCCGACTGCAAAAATGGCGGCTGCCTGAAGTAATTGTGCTGTCTGGCTGCCTTTGGGGAAGAAGGCATGGGCAAAATATAAGGTAAAAGCAGCATAGACATACCAGTCATACCATTCCACCAGGTTGCCTGCCGAACCGCCAAGAATGGATTTGACCCGTGTTTTGGTGTCTAGATTTACTTGAGAAACGTTTTGTTCAATCATCTGCACAAGTCCATTTTGCTATTGTTTTTCTGATGTTAAACCCATTATTAAAGTGGAATAAGCCTATGATTCTTTCAGTTTTGTATGAGAAATGTGCAAAATTTACAGTGTAAAAAGAAAGTATATAAATAAGCAGTGGGATCAAGTTTTGGGGGGAGTTGATAAAAATAAACACGCTGTCCATTTTGTCTTCGTGGAAGTGAACGACAATTATTCGGTGTCCTTTCACTTTAAATAGTGTTAAGTTGCTTGGAACAACAGGAAATTTAAGTTTACTGTTCGAACAGGACTAGAGGAGGTGGACATGCAAGTGAGTCATCCGGTCTATGATGTAGCGGTGATTGGTGGTGGCATCAATGGCGTAGGTATTGCGGTTGATGCTGCAGGACGGGGTTTATCCGTTTTTTTATGTGAAAAGGATGATCTCGCCAGCCATACTTCCTCTGCGAGCAGTAAACTGATTCATGGCGGTTTGCGTTATCTTGAATATAAAGAATTCCGCCTGGTACATGAAGCTTTGGTGGAACGGGAAATTCTGCTAGCCAAAGCACCGCATATTATTCGCCCCTTGCGTTTTGTCATGCCGCATCAACCGCATTTACGTCCTGCATGGCTGATACGGACCGGTTTATTTATTTATGATCATTTGGGCAAGCGGAAAAAATTAGCCGCTTCCCGGCATATTCATTTTGATCCAGCCAGCAGTCCTCTGAAAGATGAAATGACGCAGGGTTTTGAATATTCGGATTGTGCTGTGGATGATGCACGCCTGGTGGTTTTAAATGCCATGCAGGCCCATGAGCTGGGCGCCAAAATTGCCACACAAACCCGTTGTAGCGCTGCTTACCGTGAAAATGGCGTGTGGAATATCCATCTGGAACATGCGCAGGGCAGCTATCAGGTGCAGGCAAAAGCCCTGGTTAACGCCACTGGGCCTTGGGTGCTCCAGTTTATTGAACACAATTTACAACAGCAATCGCCACATGGTTTACGTCTTGTCCAAGGCAGTCATATTATCGTGCCTAGAATTTATGAAGGTGATAAAGCGTTCATTCTGCAAAATGATGATCACCGTATTGTATTTGCCATTCCTTATCTGGAGCAATACACCTTAATTGGTACCACAGATCATGAATATCAGGGCAACCTGGATCAGGTCAAAATCACCTCGCAGGAAGTGGACTATTTGCTGGATGTTTATAATGATCATTTTAAACATCAGCTGACGGTTGAGGATATTTTATATACCTATTCCGGTGTGCGCTCTTTGTGTGATGACGAGTCAGATAATCCATCGGCGATTACCCGAGATTACACTTTGGCGATATCGCCTACGCAGGAAAATGATGCCCCCTTGCTTTCGGTCTTTGGGGGCAAGCTCACTACCTATCGAAAACTGGCAGAATCGGCAATGGCGCATTTGGCACCGACATTCCCGGACATGAATAAATCCTGGACCGAGGCGGCATGTTTGCCGGGTGCGGAAAACTTGGTTTCGGTGGAGCTGTTAATGCAGCAGCTTATGCAAGGCATTGATCAGGTTTCTTTGTCATTGGCTTCGCGCTGGGCACATGCTTATGGTTCACGGGTGTGGAATTTTTTAAAGGATATTTCAACGACAAATGAACTGGGTGAAGATTTTGGTCATGGACTGTTTGCTGGAGAGGTCGACTATCTGGTCGATCAGGAATGGGCAAGAACCAGTGAAGATATTTTATGGCGCAGAACCAAACTCGGCTTTCAATTTAGCGCTGATGAAATACAGCAATTAGATCAATATCTTTTAAAGTTGTTGCTGAAAAGATCAAGCGATACGGCTGCTTAAACCGGTCAATAAAAAAGACCGCCTGAGCGGTCTTTTGGGTGTAGCAAATTGGTGTTCTTATCTTGACTGAAGTCCCAGCTCTGGGTTGTACTTAAATTTCAACGCCGCCGAGTTCTTTACAATTTACTGGCGTATTCCATTTTACTGCAGTTCCCCAAACTACCGGGCGTACAATACGCCAAGGCCAGAAACCGAATCTCTGGCTGGCATTGTAGTTAATGACTACATTGCCACCGACTTGATGGGCACGTTCTGCAAAACGTGAATACAGCTCTTCTACGCTGCCATAAGTACCTTTAGCCACTTTAATGCGCTTTTTGATCTGAAACTGGCTAGAGTCTGGCGTACCTTTGATTGCACAAACGTGTAAGGCCGGTTGTTCTGCAGTTTCAGGTTTGGCCATCACCAAAGTAGACAGGCCAAGCAGGCAAGCGCTAAGAGTAAGCATTTTTAACATGAATTTTCCCCTTTTATGGTTGTTGTTAAGTTATAAAGTCTTGTTATTAAACAAACAGTTGAAAAAAAGACCGCACGTGCGGTCTTTTTTCATTATCTACTGATTAAGCAGATTTTTTTACAGCTTCTAAAAGCTCGTTTTGACGTGCTTTAAGTGCAGCTGGTAAGCGCTCACCAAGTTTGTTGAACAATTCAGTGTGGCTTTCAAGTTCTTTGATCCATTGATCTTTGTCTTGAGAGGTGACAAGCTCGAATTGTTCTTTAGTGAAGTCAGAACCAGTCCAGTTCAGCTGTTCGTAAGTTGGAACGCGACCGATTGGTGTGTCAACTGCTGTTGCACGACCTTCACAACGGTCAATAATCCACTCAAGAACACGCATGTTTTGACCGAAGCCAGGCCATACGAAGTTGCCTTCAGCATCACGACGGAACCAGTTCACGTTGTAGATACCAGGCAGCTTGTTGCCGGCAGCTGCAGCTTTCTCGCCAACTTTTTCACCCATTTCTAACCAGTGAGCGAAGTAGTCAGCCATGTTGTAACCTGCGAATGGAAGCATTGCGAATGGATCGCGACGTACCACCCCTTGTTGGCCTACAGCAGCAGCAGTTGTTTCAGAACCCATGGTTGCAGCTTTATATACGCCATCAACCCAGTCGAACGCTTCAGAAACTAAAGGCACTGTATCTGCACGGCGACCACCGAAGATGAACGCAGAAATTGGAACACCTGCCGGATTTTCCCAGTCAGCATCAATAGAAGGACATTGACCCGCAGCAACGGTGAAACGAGCATTTGGATGTGCTGCTTTCTCTGCGCCAGTGTGTGGTTGACCTTTCCAGTTGGTCAGGTTAGCAGGAGCTTCTTTAGTCAGACCTTCCCACCATACTTCACCGTTGTCAGTTACAGCAACGTTGGTATAGATAACATCTTTCGCTAATGTCGCCATACAGTTCGGGTTAGTCTTGGTATTGGTACCAGGCGCTACACCGAAGAAACCAGCTTCAGGGTTGATGGCATATAAGCGACCGTCTTCACCCGGTTTGATCCAGGCAATATCGTCACCTACAGTTTCAATTTTCCAGCCTTCGTAACCTGCTGGTGGAATCAACATTGCGAAGTTGGTTTTACCACAAGCAGAAGGGAATGCAGCAGCGATGTAGTGTTTTTCGCCTTGTGGATTAGTCACACCAAGGATCAGCATGTGTTCAGCTAACCAGCCTTGTTGACGGCCCATCGAAGAAGCGATACGTAAAGCCAGGCATTTTTTACCAAGCAATGCGTTACCGCCGTAGCCAGAACCGAATGACCAGATTTCACGGGTTTCTGGGTAATGCACGATGTATTTTTCTGGGTTGCATGGCCAAGCAACGTCTTTTTGACCTTCTTCAAGCGGCGCGCCAACTGTGTGTACGCAAGGAACGAATTCACCGTCAGTACCCAGTACTTCATAAACCGCTTTACCCATACGAGCCATTTTGGCCATGCTGACTGCAACGTAAGGAGAGTCAGTGATTTCAATACCAATGTGGGCAATATGAGAACCTAAAGGACCCATAGAGAAAGGAACCACGTACATAGTACGGCCTTTCATTGAACCGTCAAACAAACCGTTCAGGCGAGCGCGCATTTCGGCAGGCGCTTCCCAGTTGTTTGTCGCACCTGCGTCTTCTTTTTTTTCTGAACAGATAAATGTGCGACCTTCAACACGAGCAACGTCAGAAGGATCAGAATTTGCCAAGTAAGAACCAGGATGTTTTTCTTGGTTCAGCGCTTGCATAGTGCCGTTAGCGATCATCAAGTCAATAAGACGTTGATATTCTTCTGCGCTACCGTCACACCATTCAATTTTTGCCGGTTTTGTTAATTTAGCAATCTCTTCCACCCATGCAATAAGCTTAGGGTGACGAACGAATTCTGGTGCGTTCACTTGGGTCATGGTGAGGCCTATCTCAAATATGTACGATTCAAATGTACAAAGTACAATCCGGACAATGGGATACATCGCCCGGAAGAAAATATAAAAAAAAAGTGGCTGTATTAAAGCATAAAATCGTGAAAAAAATAAGACTAAAGAAGTAGCTGAAATAGATTGGAATATTATATGTTTTTATTTTTATTTAATAAAAAACAACAGGTTATGATGTGGTGTGTTTATTAATTAATCCATTTATTAACTTTATGGGTATAATTTATTTAAATTATGTTTTTTAAAAACAATTACTTAATTAGGTTATTTGGGTGGCAATTGTTATTGATTTAATAAATGGTGGTAATTCGAATTTTACATAAAGATGCTTTCAATTGTCGATAATTTGGACAAAATTAGAGCAATTACTTCAAAGAAGTATGGAAAATGTCAGTTTCTGCCAAGCCTTTATCGCTTATCTATAATGAAAAATCGGGATTTCATGCAGCCAATAAAGATGAAATCTATGAACAGCTTATGACAAATTTAACAGCCTATGGCTATGAAATCCAGGCTTTTGAAATCAGTGCAGAAGCAGATTTTAACAGTTTTATGGACAAAATAATCGAACGTCATCAACAGGCCGAAGAAATTGGTGTTGTGGTGGCTGCGGGTGGAGACGGTACACTCAATACGGTGGCAACCAAACTGATCGGTACCGAGATTCCCATGGGAGTTTTTCCTCTGGGAACCTTTAATTATGTTGCCCGTTTACTGCATATTCCGCTGGATTTGCTCAAAGCGGCCGATGTTATAGCGACCGGGAAGATCCGTGAAGTCCATGTGGCGCAAATCAATGATCATATCTATTTGAACAACGCCAGTTTGGGGCTTTATCCTTTATTCATACAAAGGCGTGAACTCTATAACCGGCGTTTTGGGCGGTTTGCTCTACATGCCTATACTTCAGCGCTGGATGTGCTGATTCGTGATCGCAAAGAGCTGAAACTTGAAGTGGAAATTGACGGTAAAAAATATCCCGTCAAAACGCCGCTGATTTTTTTTGGTAATAATCAGCTGCAACTTGCAGAGATGAATTTACGCATTGCCAAATGTGCTGAATTGGGAAAGGTCGTGGGGGTGATAGTGGCGAAAAGCGATAAACCCACCTTATTTAAAATCTTATGGCAATTGATCCGCGGCAAGCTTGATCATACGCCGGAGGTATATAGCTTTTCCGCCGACAAGGTGCAAATACATTCCAAAGCCAAGAAACTGACCCTGGCACTGGATGGTGAGATTGTGGAAATGCAGCCCCCGCTTCAGATTTCCGTACGCAAGCATGCATTGAAAATAATGGTTCCTTATGATTCTACATCTATCTGATTTGCATTTTGGTACGGAAAAACCGGCCTGTATGGCGGCAATTCGCCTGTTTTGTCAGCAACATCCTTTGGAGGCTGTGGTGGTCAGCGGGGATTTAACCCAGCGCGCCCGTTACAAGCAGTTTTATGACTGCAAACAGTTTGTGGAAAGTTTAAATCTGCCTTACCTGGTGGTGCCGGGTAATCATGATATTCCCTTGTACCATGTCTGGAACCGGATATTCAGTCCTTTTACCCGCTATAAAATTTTCTTTGGCCATATGGAAACGGTACTGGAAACCAAGCGTTTTTACCTGATTGGCGTGAATAGTATTCGGCGGCGCTATCACACCCGCGGGCATATTTCCCTGGAGCAAATTCAGCAAATTGATCAAAGGCTGATGATGGCTCCCAAACATAAAATCAAACTGATTGTTGCGCACCAGCCATTTTATACGCCTCCGGATAATCCGCATGGCATCAAGGACTGTCCAATGCTGGGGCGTATGGCTTTAGAATCGTGGAGTCAAAGTGGTTTAAATGGCCTGTTGCATGGTCATCTGCATCAGTCGGCCGTATATGACCTGAACCAGATTTACCATTTGGGGGCAGACCATCCGGTGCTGGACATTCATGCGGGAACTGCAATTTCCTACCGTTTGCATCGTGGCTTGCCCAACAGTTTGAATCTGATTTATTCCAATGGCGATGTGGAGCATTATTATTTTAACAATCAACAAAAAGAATTTGTATTAAAAGAAGAAAATGCCGATTAAAAGAAGAAATATCGGATTTGAATAAAAAAAATACAAAAAACAGCAATTTTTTTTTGCTTGCCCCTTGAAGCGTTTTTTTCCATCCCCACAAAAGTGTCATCGAAATTATTTGATGATGACCGATGGAATAACAAAGTCATCATTACTTCACTAATAAAAGACTTAGTCTGATGGAGTTTCCAATGAGCAACATTCGTCCATTACATGATCGCGTAGTTATTCGTCGTGTTGAAGAAGAAACTAAAACTGCTGGCGGTATTTTGCTTCCAGGTTCTGCTGCTGAAAAACCGGCTCAAGGTGAAATTATTGCAGTAGGCAATGGCCAGATTACTGACAACGGTGTACGTGCTTTAGATGTAAAAGTTGGCGACAAAGTATTGTTTGGTACTTATGCAGGTACAACGGTAAAAGTACAAGGCGAAGAACTTCTTATTATGAAAGAGTCTGACATTTTAGCTGTGCTTGAAGGTTAATCCTGAGCCGGAAAATTCAGACCTGATTATTTATTCAGCTTATTGAAAATTAAAATATTTGGAGTAAACCATGTCAGCTAAAGACGTAAAATTTGGTGATTCAGCCCGCGCTAAAATGATTGCAGGTGTAAACGTACTTGCAGATGCGGTAAAAGTGACTTTAGGTCCTAAAGGTCGTAACGTTGTGATCGACCGTTCTTTCGGTGCACCCCACATCACTAAAGATGGTGTAACTGTAGCGAAAGAAATTTCACTGGCAGACAAATTTGAGAACATGGGTGCGCAACTGGTTCGTGAAGTATCTTCAAAAACCAATGACATCGCAGGTGACGGTACTACAACTGCAACTGTATTGGCTCAAGCAATCCTGAACGAAGGGATCAAGTCGGTGACTGCGGGTATGAACCCGATGGACTTGAAACGCGGTATCGACCTTGCAGTAAAAGCTGTAGTTGAAAACATTAGAGCTACTGCAAAACCTGCTTCTGATACTAAAGCCATTGAACAAGTAGGTTCAATCTCTGCCAACTCTGATGAAACAGTGGGTAAGCTGATTGCACAAGCCATGGAACGCGTGGGCAAAGAAGGCGTAATTACGGTTGAAGAAGGTTCAGGCTTCGAAGACGCTTTAGACGTAGTTGAAGGTATGCAGTTTGACCGCGGTTATATCAGCCCGTACTTTGCCAACAAGCAAGATACGTTAACAGCTGAACTTGAAAATCCGTTTATCCTTCTGGTGGATAAAAAAATCAGCAATATCCGTGAATTGATTACTGTACTTGAAGCGGTTGCAAAAACTGGTAAACCTCTTCTTATTATTGCTGAAGATGTTGAAGGTGAAGCGTTGGCAACTCTAGTTGTGAACAACATGCGTGGCATCATTAAAGTATGTGCGGTGAAAGCACCTGGTTTCGGTGACCGTCGTAAAGCAATGCTGCAAGATATCGCAATCTTGACTGGTGCGACTGTGATCTCTGAAGAAGTGGGCATGTCTTTAGAGCAAGCGACACTTCAAGACTTAGGTACTGCACATAAAATCACGGTTTCTAAAGAAAACACCGTGATTGTGGATGGTGCTGGCGATGCGAACCAGATTGCTGAACGTGTTCAACAAATCCGCGCGCAAATTGAAGAATCGACTTCTGAATATGACAAAGAAAAACTTCAAGAACGCGTTGCTAAATTGGCTGGCGGTGTTGCAGTCATCAAAATTGGTGCAGCAACTGAAGTTGAAATGAAAGAGAAAAAAGACCGTGTAGACGATGCGCTTCATGCAACTCGCGCTGCGGTTGAAGAAGGTGTTGTTGCTGGTGGTGGTGTTGCACTGGTACGTGCTGCTAAAGCACTTGAAGGTGTGACAGGTGGAAATGATGACCAGAATGTAGGTATCAACATTTTACGTCGTGCGATTGAAGCGCCACTTCGTCAAATCGTAGCGAATGCGGGCGATGAACCATCTGTAGTCATCAATGCTGTGAAAAATGGCGAAGGCAACTTCGGTTATAACGCTGCAACTGGTGAATATGGCGATATGCTTGAAATGGGTATTCTTGACCCTGCAAAAGTAACCCGTTCTGCACTTGAACATGCTGCATCTGTAGCTGCTTTAATGCTAACCACTGAATGCATGATCACAGATATCCCTGAAGATAAACCTGCTATGCCTGATATGGGCGGCATGGGTGGAATGGGCGGTATGATGTAATTCATACTGATCATTTGATCTTAAAAAATCCCCGCAAAAGCGGGGATTTTTTCATTTTCTCTTTAATTGATGAATGAAAATTCGAATTCATCCCGATCATATACAGCCAAGCTGAAATTTCTTAAACCATCAACAAAAGCCAGGTATTCTGATATATCTATCTGTAGTTATAGACGCGGATTGAGTCATGAATGTCATTTCATCGCGTATAAGTTTCTGATTCTGTATCTTCATTTGCATATTTGTCGTTTTCAATTTTCAGACTTTTTAAGTGCTTAAAGACAAAGGTTCAAATAGAAATTATTTAAGATCTTTTTGTAATTTATAATTCATTTTGGAATCAATGACTTTCCCAGATTTTATATCACGTGCTTCAACAAAGTTTTCACCGACAAAAAATTTACGATTTTCTCTCGCTTGGTCCAGGCTAATCATGGAGGGTTGATTTGCATCAAAGCTAAACCTTCCTTTTACCTTGAATTCATTGTCTTTTCCTTTACCCAAGTATTCCTGGGTCAATTCATAGGTTTTATCTGCCTTTAATTCCAGTTCGGTTTCAATACCTTCGCAGTCGGCGCAGGGTAAAACCCCTTTATATACACCAGGCCAATCCAGGGATGTTTCTGCCGTATCGCTTATAGCTGAGGTGGGTTGAGCTGTGGTAGCGGCTGATGGGGTGGTTTGAGTCATGGGCTGATCAGGTGCTGTATTGCTGTCATGAGTATCGGTTTTGGGTTTACTGCACCCAGCTAAAGCCAGAGTCGTTAATGACAGGATGAATATTATTTTTTTCACGATATTGTCCTTTTGGCCCATATAGCTTTAAAAAATACGTAAAAATGCAGATCAATTAAATGTTCATCTTGTTATGGCTTTGTTATATCTATTTTGTATGGATTTGAATAGACAACTTGGATTTAAACTTGCCAAGCTAAAATTTCGGCAAAAATAAAACGGCAACTTTACCTATTTTATTTGAACTCTAAAGTTATACATTTATATATTAATTGATTATTTATTGGTCATATTGCACTTTTATATTTCAGTCACCTTGTTAAAATCTGCGCACTTTATATAGGTGTCGGTGCGGCAAGTGTTTGAAAAATTAGCTGAACAAAGTTTAAAAATGATGGGCTGGGAAATCGATAATCATTGGCCACTTGACTTGGATCAATGTGTCATGATTGCTGCACCGCACACCAGCAACTGGGATGCCTTATATGCACGTCTGGCACTCAAGGCCTTAGGTGTCAACGTTCGTATTACCATTAAAGACAGTTATATGAAATTTCCTTTTGGTCCATTTGTACGTGCAATGGGCGGAATCGGGATTGACCGCACAGCCAAAAAAGAAGGGGAACCACGTCCAAGCATGGTTCAAGTGATGTCGGATTTATTTAAAACCCATCCAAAACTGGTGATGCTGGTCACACCGGAAGCAACGCGTGCCAAACAGGAACAATGGAAAACCGGTTTCTACCATGTGGCAATCAATGCAGGGGTGCCCATTGCATTGGCTTATATGGATTATGCCAAGAAGAAAACCGGGGTGGGTAAAATTGTTTATCCTACGGGCGACTATGAAAAAGATATGGCTGAAATTATGGCTTTTTATGCACAAATTCATGCCAAATTTCCAGAACAGTTTAGCGTGGATACACGTTATTACCCTGAAACCTAACTGAAAAACCGAGTTCATTGTCATTTTTAAGCGAAGCCAAGAGATGCAGATAGAAAATCTTGGCTCGCTGCATATGCTGGCTCAGCAAGTATGGGGTTTGACTTTTGCTTAAAAAAAATTATTGATTTTGTGCCGGACTAATTCCGCCTAAATGCTGGCAAGCTTCCTGATAAATATAATATTGTTCCTCAATCACTTCCGTTAAGGGCAGATTAAATAAATCCTCTCCATCTTTATAGCTCTGGATATAAGATTGGGCTTTCTGGCGGCTAGAGGCAAGTGTCTGTTCATGATAAGAGGTAATAGAACTATGCGCCATTTGTGCACTTTCAATTTTATTGCACTGAAAATCTGCAAGCATTTTTTCTGCATGTTTAAGCTCGCGAGAAGTGCCGAGAGAGCAGCCAGAGAGTAGAATTATTCCTGCTAATAAAATCAAGGTTCTCATTTCTAGGAAAATTGATGGTGGGATTAAGTTATTGTATAAAGTTTTCCTGCCGATAAATTTGATCTGTCCGACTGATTGGGCATTTTTTGTTTAAATGAGATTTATGAGGCTTTTGATCAGTTGTTATGGATCAATAGGCCTGCAATATCTCAACATATGTAAGTGATTTGTGTAAACCAGAAATCAACCTTACAGCAGGGTATTGAAAATCAGGAAGCCACCGGAAGCAAATAAAAGGCTTAAAACTGTATGCTTAAATTGGGTTTCCGAAATTTTATAAAATAATTTTGCCCCTAGAATGGCGGGAAAACTGACGCTGATCAGCAAAATTGCCATATAAGGCCAGAGCTGGATGACAAGCGTGCCTTGCAGTAAATAGGCCAGTAGCGTAAACAGCTGAATGCCAAAATTAAAGTGTCGTAAAACGTAACGCTGTTGCTGTTTGGATAGATTTTTCAGCATGACCCAGGCAGATGGCAATGAACCGCAAAAACCGCCTAAACCACCCAAAATTCCGCCGAGAAATCCTATCAGGCTATCTGCCAGTTTTCCCGACTGTTGCAGCCGTGGAAATGCCGGACTGAAAAACATCACTGGGCACCACAACAGCAAAAAAATGCCTAAAACCACTTTAAAGGTTTCGGGCTGAATTATATGCAGCAAATAGGTGCCTAAAGGTACGCCAATCAGCCCGGCAATCAAATAAGGCAATACCAAGGCTTTGTTCAGATGTGGATGCTTCTGTTCATTGGACAATGAAATGATATGGCTCCATACCGAAGCAAAGACCACCAGGGGCGCAGCAATTTGCGGAGGCAGTGCCCACACCCAGAATGACATGGCGATTAAGGCAAAGGCAAAGCCGGTCAGTCCCTGCACAAAACCTGCAACCATGGCCCCAACAATAAATAACAACCAGGTCATAGAAATAGGTACAGACGAAAAGTCAGTAGTATTAAAAACATAAGCAAAAAAACCAAGCCTCTATTTAGCAGTATTTCTGCAAATCTAAGGAGAACTTCGTATAACGCCGCTTCAGCTTTCATTACAGAAATTGTTCCTGTGAATAAAAAATACATAAATGACTACAAGAATCTAACACGCAATCCTATCGCTCTTCATCAAACCCGCTAATACTGAGAATACGCCGTAAAGAGGTGACGAAAATGATGAAAAAAGTGCTCTTGCTTTCTGTATTGGCAGTGTCATTAACTGGCTGTGTCCTAGATCCTTATGATGACGATTATGATGGTCATCGAGACCGTAACGGACACTATGACCGACACCATCATGGTGACCGGGACTGGGACAACAAAGACCGTCGGGACTGGGATCATGATAGAGATGACCGAGACTGGCGTTATGGTCGTTGATTAATCTATCACCGATCTTAAATTGACTGACTACATTTGACAAAAAAGGATTCCATTCCGGAATCCTTTTTTTATTGTTAATCAGGATGCATTTTTTTGATACAGTCCTGCACGGACAGTTCCCGCCTTGCTTTGTTTAATCTGTTGCCATGAAGCGGGGAGTTTAAGCTGGCTTAACTCGCGATCGGCCTCCACATAGATAAAGGCGCGGTCTTTAATCAGCGGGTCAGCAAGCTGGGCCAGTTCTTCCCATAAATCCAGACTGTAAGGCGGATCTAAAAAAACCAGATCAAAGGACTGTTTCAGGGTAGGTAAGGTTTGCTGTGCCGTGGCGACTTTCAGTTTGGCATGTTGGCTGGTCACTTTCAGCAACTGCAAATTATCGGTTAAAAAAGCAGCTTGTGCACGGTTCGGTTCAATCATGACCACCTGTGCTGCACCGCGGGATAAAGCTTCAAAACTTAAGGCTCCTGAGCCGGCACAGATATCGAGAACCTGTGCATTTTGAATATCCCACATCAGCCAGTTAAACAAAGTTTCACGGACACGGTCGGGTGTAGGGCGTAAGCCTTCAACACTGGCAAAAGGAAGCTGACGGCGTTTCCATTCACCGCCAATAATACGGAGTTGATTTTTCATAGATCAGTCACCTTCAACTTCTGCGGGTTGTGCGCCTGATGCGGCTTGAGTAGCGTGCTGTGTCGCTGCTGCGGTTGTATTGCTCTGAACATTGGTCGCTGTGTCCACTGGTGCCGTGCCACTTGGCAATTCACCCGGTTTGATGCCTGCGGTCATGAGGCCGCCACTAATTTGATGGCCCGCAGGACGGATCGGATTCTTTTTACGGGTGTATAACCAATAGTCAAACAGAGGACGAGCCAGCTGCGCGGCCGAACCACCGTGTTTACCATTTTCCCAAACAATCGCAACCGCAATCTCAGGATTTTCAGCAGGGGCAAAACCAATAAATAAACCATGGTCAAGTTGACGCTCGGTTAATAATGCTTCGTTGTATTTTTTACCTTGGGCAATACTTTTGACCTGTGCAGTCCCGGTTTTCCCTGCAATATGATACAGTGGGGTACGAATACCACGACCTGTACCGGTCTCGATAACATCAATCATGGCATCGCGCATTTTAATCCAGTCTTCGGGTTTGCCGTTAAACTTAATTTTACCATCTGGTGCATTACGCATTTTAAAAGGTTTGGCACCATGGCTTTCACGCAGTACGTGAGGTGTAATATGCGCACCTTGGTTTGCAGTAATTGCAGTAGCCATAGCCAGTTGCAGCGGCGTTGCAGTAAAGGCACCTTGTCCGATACTGACTGAAATGGTTTCACCTTTTAGCCATTTGCTCTTACGGGTCCGCATTTTCCAGTCCGGGTTTGGATACAAACCGGTACTTTCACTCGGTAAATCGACGCCAGTTTTTTCACTAAAGCCAAATTGGCGCATCCAAGCATTCATTTTTTCAATGCCCATGCGGTAGGCCAAAATATAATAATAGGTATCACAAGAAACCACTTGAGCTTTATGCAGATTGACCGTGCCATGACCTGATTTGCGCCAATCACGGAATTTATGCGAATCGCCGGGTAAAGAAAAATACCCGGGGTCTGAAATGGCGGTGTTCCAATCCACGATATTGTAATGCAGCCCACCTAAACCAAACATCGGTTTAATGGTTGAACCTGGAGGATAGGCCCCTTGCACAGCACGGTTATACAGCGGCTGGTCAAGGTCGTCCCGTAGCGCGCTATAGTCGGTATTGCTAATCCCGGTCACAAATAAATTCGGGTTAAAACTTGGACTGGAAACCAGGGCCAGAATTTCTCCTGTTTTCGGATTTAGCGCCACAATGGCACCACGACGACCCGCCAGCTGCTCGGTTGCTGTGACCTGCAAGCCATAGTCAATGGAAAGGTACAAGTCATTCCCGCGTACCGGCTCTTTACGACCTAAATTGCGTAATACGTTACCGTGAGCATCGGCTTCGACAGATTCATTGCCTGGCAAGCCATGCAACAGATCTTCATAAGATTTCTCCACCCCGATTTTACCAATCAGGTTGGTGCCGGCATATAAGTCTTTATCAATCGATTTTAATTCTTTGTCGTTAATACGCCCCACATAACCGATTACATGGGCAAACAGGTCGCCATGCGGATAATAGCGGGTCATTTGGGTTTCAATATTGACCCCGGGAAACTGAAATTTGACTTCGCTAAATTTGGCAATATCGGTTTCGTTTAAATTTAATTTGAGCGATACGCGTTCGGTTTTTTTAGAGGTCTTGATGCGGCTGCTAAAACGGTCAATATCTTCTTGCGTCAGGCTTAAAATGGGAGTGAGGCGCTTTACGGTGTCGTCAATGTCCTGCACATCGGCCCGAGACATGGTTGCAGAAAAGACCGGATAATTGTCTGCCAGCAAAATACCGTTACGGTCATAGATATAGCCGCGCGCAGGTGCCAAAGGCTGCAGGCGGATACGGTTCTGGTCTGAAGCCGTTGAAAATTCATTATAATGCACGATTTGCAGATAGGCATAACGGGCAACAAGCAGGAGCAGAAAGAAAGCCACGATCCCGATGGAGATAAAAACCCGATTGCGATAAATGCGCTTTTCTTGTTGAACATTTTTTAAAGGAAAGTGCTGCTTCATACGCGATCGACTTACATACAGGGGAGTGAAAAAATCTGGTGGCACATTCTAACGCAAGTCAGCATTTTTTGATATTTGTTCCGGTGAACTGGTGGACGGGTTTAGCTTAAACTTTGACTTTACAGACATTAAAATTGTAAAGTGAAGTATATAAGAGTTCTGATAATTCTGCTAAAGTCAAAATTCAAAAAAAAGGACTGTATTAAAAAATAAAATTTAGGGACAACGATGAAAATAATCACAAAAGTGTATCCTTTGCTGGCTTTTTTTGCGCTGGCAAATATTGCTCATGCACAAGACAATCCATATTCACCTGAAGCGAAATTGACATCAGACAGTGCTAAAACATGGAATGTCGGGGTTGGATTTACCCAAAAGCTTCTTCATTTGAATGCAGAATGGGTGAATCCTTATGGCATCGCTTATGCAAAAGCGGGTGTGTTTTATAATGATGACTATAATGCCGGTGCTCAGGTCGGGTTTCGTTATCCTTACTATCTCACCGGAAAAGATAAAAACGGTTACTACGTGGGTGTCTATGCAGGACATATTGAAAGCAAACACATCAATAATGAATACGAAGCAAGACTGGGAGCCGGTGTAGATTTGGCCTATGTATTGCTTAGTAAAGAACGAATTAGCAGTTTTAGTATTGGTATCGGCGCTGGTGAAAAGATGACGGACCAATATGGCGAAGTGATTGCAGAAACAGAACCCATGCTACAATTTTCCTATACTCTAAGTGTCGGTATATAGTGAAAATAGTCAGTTTTTACAATTAAGTATTTTGTGATTAAAAAATTAAATATGGATATCGTGCATGTTTGAGTACGTCAACGAATTGTGGCAAACCTTCTTGAATCGCCCTGATTTCTGGGCAGTACTTAGCATCATTCCTGTGACAGCTTTTGTAACTTGGGCGCATGTGTGGATGGCGCTGAAAATGGTATTTTATCCCCTGACGTTTTGGGGATTCCATGTAGGTCCGCTGCCTGTGGGCTGGCAGGGGATTGTGCCACGTAAAGCCGGTCGCATTTCAGGGATTATCACAGACAATACATTGTCGAAACTGGGTTCTTTGCGTGAATTTCTGGATGCCATGGACCCTGAAGATATGGCACGGATCATCGGTGAGCAGGTCGGGTTTGAACTTGAACATCTGATTGATGAAATGATGATTGACCGTAATGCCGTACTTTGGGAAAACTTGCCGTATTCGATTAAACGCCGTATCTATTCGCAAGCGCATAAACAGCTGCCGGGTATTTTAAGGGAACTGGTGACCGAGCTGACCATGAACGTCGAGTCACTTGTGGATATGCGTGAAATGGTGGTTCGCCAAATGGAAGGTGATCGCCGTTTAATGGTAAACATGTTTCTTAAGGTGGGGCGTAAGGAAATCAACTTTATCTGGCATATCAGTGCATTAATTGGAATGTTCTTCGGTATATTCCAGATGATTGTCTGGTTTGTGGTGCCTTGGCACTGGACGGTTCCTTTCTGGGCAGCGGTGTGGGGTTTTTTGACCAACTGGATTGCCATCTGGATGGTGTTTAATCCGCTGGAACCGCATTATATTCGCTATCCGCAGTTTTTTGCGCGCACCGAAAGCCGCCAGTTTCCTTGGATCAAACCGGTGATTCCGCGTATTGGCACCTATAATATCCAGGGTGCCTTCATGAAACGTCAGGATGAAGTTTCCGATGTTTTTGCGCGAGTGGTCACAGAAGACCTGATTACGTTAAAATCCATTATGACTGAGATGATGTATGGCGGGAAGAAAGATAAAACTCGCCGTATCGTTAAACGCCATATCAACGAAATTATGGAAACTCCGATTGTTCGGACCTCTTTGCAGCTGTCTTTAGGACCAAAAGAGTATGCAAAACTCAAGACGGACTTGATCGATCGCTCGATTGAAATTACGATGGTGCCTGTATGCGACCCGGCCTTTAATGCGAGCCGTGCACAGAAAATCTATCAAATGTTTAGAGACCGTATTCGCGAGTTGACGCCAAGAGAGTTTCAGAATCTGTTACGTCCTGCCTTTCAGGAAGATGAATGGATTCTGATTGTCTTGGGTGGCGTAACCGGATTTATAGCGGGTACAATACATTTGTTTGTGGCTTTCTTATAATTAGATGCTGGACTACATGACGAATAGAGAGATTTGTCATGCAAACGCATCACATATATTTGTTAAATGAGGATGTTTTTTTATGCGCATTATATTACTCGGACCACCTGGAGCAGGTAAAGGTACACAAGCTCAGTTGATCTGTAAGCGCTACAATGTCCCACAAATTTCAACCGGTGATATGCTCCGTGCTGCAATTCGTGAAGGTACTGAATTAGGTCTTAAAGCTAAAAGCGTGATGGAAAGCGGTGGTCTGGTATCAGACGAGCTTATCATCGGTCTTGTAAAAGAACGTATTGCTCAACCTGATTGTGTAAACGGTTGCATTTTTGATGGTTTCCCTCGCACCATTCCTCAAGCAGAAGCTTTGGAAAATGAAGGCATCAACATTGATCACGTGATTGAAATTGATGTTCCAGACGAAGAAATCGTAAAACGTCTTTCTGGTCGCCGTCAGCACCCAGCTTCTGGCCGTGTTTATCATGTAGTTTACAATCCGCCTAAAGTGGAAGGTAAGGATGATGAAACGGGTGAAGATCTGGTTCAGCGTCCTGATGATCAGGAAGAAACCATCCGTAAACGTTTAGGTTCTTATCATACTGAAACTGAACAGCTGGTAGGTTTCTACCAAGGCCGCGCAGCATCGGGTGAAAATGCACCGACTTATGACAAGTTAAACGGTCTGCGTCCAATTGAAGAAGTTCAAACTGATCTTTTCGCCATTCTGGACCAATCGAAATAATCGTATTTCGATGCTTTTGACAATCGAAGAGCCCTAAGTCATATTAGGGCTCTTTTTATTATGCTCTCAAAAAGGACGCTGCTGTGAAATTTGCTGTATTAGGGTTAATGGTCGTATTTCTGGCAGTATTGTTTGCTTTGTTCTATGTCAGTTTCAAGATGCTTAAAAAAGTACGCCAACAGGAACGGGCAGAAAATGCAGCTCAAGCATCTCAGCGTCAATTGCACCCGAAGTTACAGGCTCAGCGCGATCAGCAAAAACGAGACCAGGAAAAAGCTGAACAAGAAAAAAATAAATAAGCGGCTGATTAATTCAACTCGGCTGAACTTAAAGTTCAGCTTCAAGGTTTTTGACCGCAATGCGACGTGCCGCACCGAATTCGAAACGATCTGGCCAGTTGCAGACATCCGCTACCACACATTCATGGCATTTCGGCTTACGTGCAATACAGGTATAACGACCATGCAAAATCAGCCAATGATGGGCATCGACAATAAATTCCTTGGGAATGACTTTGACCAGCCGATGCTCAACTTCAAGCACATTTTTGCCAATAGCCAGACCGGTACGATTGCCTACCCGAAAGATATGCGTATCGACTGCCATGGTGGGATGGCCAAAGGCGGTATTGAGCACCACATTGGCAGTTTTACGTCCCACACCCGGTAATGCTTCCAGATCAGCCCGATTGCTGGGCACCACACTGTTGTGTTTTTCAATCAGCATCTTGCAGGCTTTAATGACATTCTCGGCTTTGGCATTATATAAACCGATGGTCTTGATATATTCTTTTAACCCTTCAACGCCCAAAGCATAAATGGCTTCAGGGGTATTGGCCACCGGAAACAGTTTGTCCGTAGCTTTATTCACGCTGACATCGGTGGCTTGAGCCGAAAGTGTCACGGCCACTAAAAGTTCAAAAGGGCTGCTGTAATTCAGTTCGGTTTTAGGGCTAGGTCTTTGCTCACGTAAGCGTTCAAAAAAAACCTGAATCTGCTTTCGAGTCATGTTTTTAATGGCCATCATCAGGCTCCCAAAGCCATCAGCTGCTGTTGCAAATCATCCAGCAGGGCACGTTTTTGAAGGTCTTCACGAACACTGAGCTGTTTTTCTAATTTTTTGATTTGAGTACGAATTTTTGCCAGCTGAATGGTGGTTGCGGCATCATGGCTCACGACAGCTTTGGCTGTTTTTTCCGCCACCTGAATCTCTGGAACCAAATCACTTTGTGCTGAAAATTGGGCAAATAAGGCGGTATCAATATTGGCACGAACCACAGGACCCTTACGATTGATACGCCGTTTTTCTTCACGCTGAATATGCGCGTAATAACGATTGCGCAGGTCGGTTTGTTCAGTAATGCGAGCCTCTTCTGAAGGCACGACATGGTTGTCTTCTACCAGATCAATACAGTCGACCGGGCAGGGCGGAATACAGAGTTCGCAACCGGTACACAGGTCAGTCAAAATGCTATGCATGAGCTTGCCTGAACCAATAATCGCATCGACCGGGCAGGCGCTGATGCATTTGGTGCAACCAATACATTCATCTTCACGAATAATGGCTTTCATGCGTTGCGGACGGCCATCACTTTGAATCGGCCAGACACTTTCTTCCGCTTTGATTTTTGGGCGACCCAGCAATTCAGCCAAAGCATCAGCTACGGGTTGTCCGCCAGGTACACATTTATTGGCCTCTTCACCTTCATTTATGGCTTTTGCATAAGGGAGGCATCCATCTCGGTGGCCGCAGAGTCCGCATTGTGTTTGCGGCAACAGGGCGTCAATTTTTTGAATCAAGCTAATTTGAGTGTTCATGTATAACCGGGAGTGCTGGGCAAGCAGCGTGAAACAATGTGCTGGAGAGCAATACTAGCATGTTTTTACATAGAATTCCTGTGCGCAAAAATGGGACTAAAAATGCATTAATATCGGGCAAAATATTACATTGATATATATCTGAAAGTTATTTAATTTATAAATAAAAAGACTGAATAATTAAATTAAATATATGTTCTATATAGAAAATTGAAGTTTTTTTCAAAAAACTATTGCTGAATAGGTGCAAGTGATATTTAATGTTTTGCGCCAAAATATATCATTGATTGAAATTTTGACCAATTTTGATCCATTTTCTGCTGAGGATTAAGCGTTGAAATACAACAGCCTTAACGACTTCCTAAACTACGTTAAATCACGTGATCAACATCAACCAGAGTTTCTACAAGCTGTAGAAGAGGTAATGACTAGCCTTTGGCCATTCATTGAAAAGAATCCAGAATATGCTGATCATGGATTACTTGAACGTCTTGTAGAACCTGAACGTGCGATTCAGTTCCGTGTTTCATGGGTAGATGACCAAGGCCAAACTCAAGTAAACCGTGCTTTCCGTGTACAGTACAACTCAGCTATCGGTCCATTTAAAGGGGGGATGCGTTTCCACCCTTCAGTGAACCTTTCAATTTTGAAATTCCTAGGTTTCGAACAAACTTTCAAAAATGCCTTGACTACATTGCCTATGGGCGGTGGTAAAGGTGGTTCAGACTTTGACCCTAAAGGTAAGTCTGAAGGCGAAATCATGCGTTTCTGCCAGGCATTAATCATCGAGTTGTACCGTCATCTGGGTTCAAATACTGACATTCCTGCGGGCGATATCGGTGTAGGCGGCCGCGAAGTTGGCTACATGGCCGGTATGATGAAAAAACTCAGCAATGACACTTCATGCGTATTCACGGGTAAAGGCCTGACTTTCGGTGGTTCATTGGCGCGTCCTGAAGCAACGGGTTACGGTACGGTTTATTTCGCGGAAGAAATGCTGAAAACTCGTGACGATAGTTTTAAAGATAAAGTCGTGACTATTTCTGGTTCTGGTAACGTAGCTCAATACGCTGCTGAAAAAGCCATGTTCCTGGGTGCAAAAGTGGTTTCACTTTCTGACTCTGCGGGTACTGTATTCGTTAAAGACGGTTTCACTGAAGAACTTCTTGCTGAAGTGATGGAACTTAAAAACGTTCAACGCGGCCGTATTTCTGAGTTTGCGTCTAAACACGGTTTTGAATATATGGAAGGTCAACGTCCTTGGGGTATCAAGTGTGACATCGCGCTTCCATGTGCAACTCAAAACGAATTAGATGCAGATGATGCAGCTCAACTTCTTGCAAATGGCGTGATTTGTGTTGCTGAAGGTGCAAATATGCCATCTACGCTTGAAGCAGTGGAAAAATTCGTTGAAGCGAAAATCCTTTATGCGCCAGGTAAAGCATCGAATGCAGGTGGTGTAGCGACTTCTGGTCTTGAAATGTCTCAAAATGCATTGCGTTTAGGCTGGACGTTTGAAGAAGTTGATGAACGTTTACACGCGATTATGAAAGAAATTCACCGTAACTGCGTGAAATACGGTACTAAAGAAGATGGTACTGTAAACTATGTTGATGGTGCGAACATTGCAGGCTTCGTAAAAGTGGCTGATGCTATGCTTGCTCAAGGCGTATTCTAAGTCTGACTTGGTTTAAGCTTTAAAAAACCGGGGCCATTGCCCCGGTTTTTTATGTCGGAACCAAAGTGTTTATTGAACAGTTGAGCGCTCGACAGTCATGTCATGGATATACGCATATTTTGACTGATCTGCAGCGGGATGCTTGATTTCATAACGTTTGACACGAATGATCTGTCGTTCCTTAGGATTATGGGTAAAGCCTTCAATCTGGTCATAGAATAAAGTCCAGTCTTTATCGACCTGGATTTTTATCCCACTTTCACTGTATTTAACCTCCCGAACCTGTAAACAAGTTTGTGGGGCAACACCAGTACATGCTTTGGTTTCAGGTGATATTTCCAGAAAAATGGTTTCCGCCTGAGTTTGATATTTGCTTTCCGGAGTCATTTTGCCGGTGAAAACGTATTTTTGTCCTGTCGCTGAAATCACCGTTAATGTCGGCTGTTGCGAATCTTTTAAGTCTAAAATAAATGGTGCCTTGCGTTCATTAAACAGATCCTTGGCGATGCGTTCCTGCTGCATGGAGGCTTCCGCGCATGCCATCTGGGTTCCTATGAGGGGGCCTGTCACGATCTGGTTATTTTCCACTTTCCAGCTGCTGCCCATACCATTACAGCTGGTGGCAATGCTCAAGCGGCCTTGATCATCAAAATTCAGCACCAATGGTTTAGGTGCGGTACCGGTACTGGTGCTCCATTGATAAGCAGCTAAAGTCTGGTCTGCCTTTTGTTGGGATAAGATGGACACGGCAACGTCTCCAGCTTTTTGAATATTGCCAGACTGGCACGCTGCAAGCGTAAGCGGAAAAAGGGCAATCGCTAAAAAATTAAGTTTCATGATAAAAATACTTGGTTTTGCAGAATTTTTATGAGGATATCGTAGTGTTGTTCAAAAAAAATGGATACATTCTGATGAGTTAAGTATCAAAATGTATCCATAACTAAATTTTTATTGACTGTTAATAAAAAGTTATAAATTAATCAAAACGGTAAATATCCATACCGAGTGAACCCATACTGAAACTGCTATGCACAATACTGAAACGGTGTCCTGTACCCATGGCAAAGAACAGGGGAGCAAAGTGTTCCAAGGTCGGATGATTACGCTCTACATAAGGAATGGTTTGCCAGTCCAGTACCGCAGCATAATCACTATGGTTCAGCTTATTGACTACATAGTTACGGAATGTAGAAGCCCATTCCGGCACAGTCGCGGCTTCACCATGCCATGCCAATTCACGCAAGTTATGGGTAATACTTCCCGAACCGATCATTAATATTTGTTTTTCACGTAATGGTGCCAGGGTTTGACCGATTTTATAAATCTCTTCGGCAGACATGTTCATGGGTAAAGAAATTTCTAGCACTGGAATATCAGCATTAGGATACATATGCAACAATGGCATCCACACGCCATGATCACGTGGACGAGTGCTGTTGGCATGGGCAGCAAAGCCGGCACTGGCTAAAAGATGCAGGATTTCTTCCGCAAGTTCAGGCTGACCCGGTGCAGGATAGCGTATTTCATACAGCTCTGGCGGGAAACCGCGGAAGTCATGCCAGGTTTCAGGGCGGACACTGCTACTGACTTCAAGCGCATTACTTTCCCAGTGGGCAGACATCACAATAATGGCGTCAGGCCGAGGCAGGTTTAAGCTCAATCGCTCCAGGGCAGGACCAACCTGTTCCGGATTCAGCGCCAGCATGGGTGATCCATGCGAAATAAATAAACCGGGTAAAGTCTGTAGATTCATGTTGATGCGCCTAATTTAAATAACATCGATTGAGGCTATGATGCCAAATAAAGAGAAATGAAATAAATACAATTTATATCAACATATTGTTCCTTTTTTGGAACAATAATGCAGGGTCCGGTCAGGTGGATGACCCAAGCTTGGCAATATGTTCGCCTGATACGGTTTTGCCCAGCTTAAATCACCTGGTGTTGCATGAAGCCGTTTAACCTGCCCGATGATAAGGATGATTATGGTTGATGCTCATTGCGCGGTAGAGCTGCTCGATCAGCATGACGCGAACCATAGGGTGAGGCAGGGTAAGCTTGGATAAAGACCAGTGCCATGCAGCAGCCTTACGTACCGCTTCGGAGTGCCCATCCGGACCGCCAATCGCCAAAACCACATCATTCCCTTCCAGCATCCATTGTTTCATGGTTTCAGCCAGTTTTTCAGTACTGAATTCTTTACCCCCGACTTCAAGGGCAATCAGGGTTTCATTATGTTTCAGTGCATTCAGAATGCTTTCACCTTCAATCTGGCGATATTTCAGAATATCGGCTTCAGAATCGTTTTTTCCGCGTTTTGCCATAGGTAATTCGATAAGCTGAGTCTGCACGAAAGGCTGAATACGTTTGAAGTAATCTTCAAAACCGGTGAGCACCCAGGCTGGCATTTTTTGACCGATGGTAATAATACGGATTTTCATAAGATTCGATGATTTAAGACTCATCTTTATTATAAACGCTAAAACTGATTTTACTTGTTTTTGAGCAACAAATTGCAATTGAAAAGGCGTGCCAGATGCTGCTTTAATCTTCAGCAATGGATTGAATATGCATAAGAAGAGAGGACGATAATAAATGAGATTAAAAAGGGATAAAAATTTAGGCTTATGGTTGAGCACCTTTCTTTGCACGTTTTTGTTGAATACTTCAATTTGGGCATCACCCAGCATAACACCTGCCAGTACCGATAATTTAAAGGTTTATCTGGAGCAAATCATCGGTCCGCAGGGACATCGCCATTATAAGAATAGAGAAGAATTACAGCGTGTTTCTGCATGGATTAAAGAACAAATGCGTTTGTTTGGCATACCTTGTCAGTATCAGAATTATGCGGTCAATGGTTTGGGCTACCGCAATGTGGTGTGTACTTTAACCGCAGGTCACTCCGACAAAATTATTGTCGGTGCGCATTATGACGTGTTTGGGGAGCAGCAGGGAGCAGATGATAATGCTTCTGGCGTAGCCGGGGTGATTGAAACCGCGCGTATATTGGTACAGCAGAAATCCCAGCTGGCACATAATGTCGAATTTGTATTTTATACCTTGCAGGAGCCGCCATTTTTCAAGACTGAACAGATGGGCAGTTTTGTGCATGCAAAATCCATTCAGGCTCAAAAAGACCACATCCGTGGCGTGTATATTTTAGAGATGATCGGTTACTATGATGAAAATCTGATCCAGCAATATCCGGCCGGTTTGAAGTGGGTTTATCCCAGTCATGGTAATTTTATAGCAGCTGTCAGTAATTTACAGTCTTATGATTTGAGTGCGAAATATTGTGAATCGATGCGAATACTGGACCGCCTGGAATGTCAACGACTGGTGGCACCGTCCTTTATCACGGGGATGGAATTTTCAGATCATCTGAATTACTGGAAGCTGGATATTCCAGCGATGATGATTACCGATACAGGTCATTTCCGTAACAAGCACTATCATCGAGCCACGGATACCTTGAAAACTCTAAATATTGCCAAAATGGCAAATGTCATAGATGGGCTGGCTTATAGCTTGATGCTTCAGCCTGATGAATAGGAGCAATAAAAAACGCAGTCCCTGAATAGAATACTGGGACTGCGATCAAAAGGTCATCCACCTGGAGATGTAGATGACCATTCACATAACTTATTAACAACTTTCTAACTAGAAATAAATTAGAAACTTACAGCGTATCTGTGTCTCTATAATACTAATTGGGGATGAGCTGCTAATTTTTCAAGTTGAGGCTTTATAAATATCGTCAAATTTTTACACAAAAAAAGAGAGCCGAAGCTCTCTTTTTTTGTAGCGAATTACAATTAATGACGGGCTGCTTTGCCTTCTGCAATTGGTTTAACAATTGGGGCTTTCACCAGCGGTTTCGGCGCTTCAACCAAGGCAAATGGCAAGATCTCATCAATGCTTTTCACGGTCTTGATTTCCAGGCCGGCTTTAACATTTTCTGGAATTTCCACCAGGTCACGAGCGTTCTCTTGAGGGATGAATACCAGTTTAATGCCACCGCGATGTGCAGCTAAAAGTTTTTCTTTCAAGCCACCAATACGCATTGCACGACCGCTCAGATTGGTTTCACCGGTCATGGCGATATCAGCACGAACCGGAATGCCCGTGAAGGCTGAAACCAGTGCAGTGGTTAATGCCAAACCTGCAGATGGACCATCTTTCGGTGTTGCACCTTCAGGCAAATGCACATGAATATCGGTTTCTTCAAATCTTGAAGCCTCGATACCCAAGGCATCGGCACGGGTGCGTACGACAGTCATTGCAGCGGTAATGGATTCTTTCATGACATCACCGAGTGAACCGGTGGTAATGAATTTACCTTTACCTTTTACGGCTGCCACTTCAATCGAAAGCAATTCACCACCCACGGAAGTCCAAGCTAAGCCATTGACACGACCCACTTGCGCTTCTTCTTCTGCCATACCGAAGTCGAACTTATGTACACCCAGGTAATCAGACAGGTTTTCAGCAGTGACATCGATATGCAGGTTTTTGGCTTTTTTGCTGACCGCTTCTTTCACCACTTTACGGGCAATTTTTGACACTTCACGTTCAAGACTACGCACACCGGCTTCGCGAGTATAACGACGCACGATGTCACGGATCGCTTCTTCATGAATGGTCAATTCTTTTGCACGCAAACCGTTGTCTTTAATGGCTTTAGGAACCAGATAACGCTCGGCAATATTGACTTTTTCCTCTTCGGTATAACCCGGCAGACGGATCACTTCCATACGGTCTAAAAGAGCCTCAGGAATATTCATGCTGTTTGCAGTACAGATGAACATCACTTCAGACAGGTCCAGATCAAGATCGAGGTAATGATCGTTGAACTTGCTGTTTTGTGATGGATCAAGGACTTCAAGCAAGGCAGAAGCAGGGTCGCCACGGTAGTCCTGTGCCATCTTGTCAATTTCGTCGAGCAAGAACAGCGGATTCTTCACGCCGACTTTGGTCAAGGACTGGACAATTTTACCCGGCATTGCACCAATGTAAGTACGGCGGTGACCGCGGATTTCCGCTTCGTCACGCACGCCACCTAAAGCCATACGTACAAATTCACGGCCTGTGGCTTTGGCAATCGATTCACCCAGGGACGTTTTACCCACCCCAGGAGGACCAACCAGGCAAAGAATCGGGCCTTTAAGTTTTTTCACGCGTGATTGAACAGCAAGGTATTCAACAATACGCTGTTTCACCTCGTCCAGACCATAGTGGTCGGCATCCAGAATCTCTTGCGCCTTGTTCAGGTTAATGCTGACTTTGCTGGCCTTATTCCAAGGCGTATCTAAAATCGCCTCGATATAGTTGCGCACCACCGCAGCTTCACTGGAAGCCGGTTGCATGGCTTTGAGCTTACGGAATTCAGATTCGGCTTTTTTACGCACGTGTTCCGGTAAATCCGCTTCTTCAAGACGACGTTCAATTTCAGCCACGTCATCTTCAGCACCGCCGTTCATGTCGGAAAGCTCGCGCTGAATGACCTTCATTTTTTCATTCAGGAAGTATTCGCGCTGGTTTTTCTCCATCTGGCGTTTTACCGAGTCATGCAAGGTTTGTTCGATCTGCTGTTCTTCAGACTGTTGCAGCAAATAAGTCATGAGCTCAGTCAGATGTGCTTCAAAGTCATCGTGTTCCAGGAACTTTTGCTTGATATCGATGTTCAAGGGCACACGGGTGGCCACAAAGAACAACAGTTGCAACAAGTCATCGATTTTATTTGCAGCAGTAATCAATTCACGTGCATTACGTAATTTGGCTTCTGCATACTGGGCAAATAAAGTTCGCAGTTCTTGCACACGTGTCGCTTGAGAGGCCGCCGCAACATTCACGGTCATTGGGCTAATGGCATGTTCGGCTGATAAGTATTCATCATGGTCGATGATTTTGACTAGCTTGGAACGGTGTAAGCCTTCAATGAGTACCTTTATACAGTTTTCATCATTTTCATGATTCACAACTTGCACAATCTTCGCGACAGTACCGTATTGATATAAGTTGTCGTGATCAATTTCTTCTGTAAGAGAATCTTGTTGTGCAACTACAAATACGAGATTGTCACTGTTACGGGCCACGTCAACTGCTTTGATCGATTTTTCACGACCTACGAATAACGCAATTTGCATGTGTGGATAAACCACCACATCTCGTAGCGCTAAAAGTGGTAATACGCTTGGAACCTGTGCATCTAAGGTTTCTTGATTCATAATAATTTCAGACATGGGCACTCCTAATGAGTAACAATGGTGTTGCCATATTTTTATAGTGAAGTGTATTTTAAAAATTACAAGGGCAGGGCAAATGAAAATGTATAAAAAATGAGTAAATATGTGATTTTAAAATATTCCTATCAGTCAAAAATACCAATTCAACGCTTAAAATGTAGATATTTTGCAGGGGTAAGTAAGGCATCCAGAGGTTGATCCCAGGTTTCGCGATGCAGGCGGAATTGAATCAATTGAAAGTCATGGGCAAGACCAAGCCGATAGGGCTTATGGGGGGCACTGGCCAGGGTTTTGTCGTAAAAACCGCCACCCATGCCTATGCGGGTGCCATAGAGGTCACAAGCCAGTAAAGGCATGATTAGAAAATCCAGCGTCGAAACATGCGCCCCACGCCCAGCCATCGGCTCTTTCATGCCCAAGGGATGATATGAAAACTGATTGTTTCGGTATTGTTGCTGCGTAATTTTGACCCAGTGCAATTGCTGGTTCATGCTACAAATCATCGGCAGATAAACCTGCTTATGCTTTTTAAAGCAGTATTCAATAATTTGTCTGGTATGAATCTCTCCAAAAGCTTGCAGATACACACCAATTTTTTTTGCATGCTGAAAATGTTTGAGCCGGATCAGTTGCTGAAGTACTTTTTGTTGTGCCTGTTTTTGTTGAAAGCTGGAAACGGCTCTGCGCTGATGTCGAAGTTGCTTGCGTAAAACTTTTAAATCCACGGACATCTTTTATTTGTTCCCAAAAAAATAGATAAATATTCATCTTATAAAGCAGTTTAACTGTTTTTCAGCTCTTTCAAAATCGGGCAACCGCTTTCACTGGTGGTTTTACATTCATCCACCCAACTGCTTAAACGGGTTTTGAGTGACTGCAATTCCTGAATCCTTTGATCAATTTTTTCCAGGCGTTGCTCTATGACATGCCTTACCTGTTCACGGTCTTCGAGTTGAAGTTGCAGTAATTCCTGTATTTCACTGAGCTGCAAACCTGCATCTTTGCCTTTTTGAATAAAGCTTAAGGTTTCAATGTCTTTGTCATTGTAATAGCGGTAGCTCTGCGTGGATTCAGGTACGCGCATTAAACCGATGCGCTGATAATAGCGGATGGTTTCGACGTTGACATGACAGTGTTTGGCCAGTTTTCCGATGGTGAGCATAAAATATCCTCAAATGACTTGACTCTGTACCTGGGTACAGACTTTATGCTAACACAATGAAAGAATAAAACAGGTGAGTCGGATGAATGAGCAACAAAAATCTTCCTGCTGTGCAAAACAGAATTCAGCTCTTGAATTAGTAACAGTTGATCCAGTATGTGGAATGAATGTGTCTGAGCATTCAGAACATGCTTTTGAATTTGAGGGGAAAAAATATTTGTTCTGTTGCCATGGCTGCAAACAGAAATTTATCAATTCTCCTGAGCAATACCTTCAGCAGCAAAACAAGCCAGCTTCCGGCTGTGGCTGTGCCAGTCGGGCAAAAGCTGCTGCATCATCCAGTTCGTGTTGTGGCAATCAAAAGGTTGAAGCAGAGCAATATATTGATCCTGTCTGTGGCATGACTGTGACAGATTTATCCAAACCGCACACTACATACCTAGATAAAAGTTATTATTTTTGCGGTCAGGGCTGTCTAGATAAATTTCAGGCCAATCCGGAACAGTATTTAGAAAAAAATAAACCTAAAGCTTCGGGCTGCGGTTGTGCATCTAAACCAAAAGCAGATGAAAAAAAGTCTTGCTGTGGTTCGCAAAATCAACCGCCAGTAGCGCAATCCTCAGGCTGTTGTGCGGGAACCAAAGCGCAAACCGTAGAGCAGGTAAGTGAAACAACGGTCGATCCCATCTGTGGCATGCAGGTGAAAACCGACTCTAAATGGCACAGCCAGTTTGAATCAAAAGAGTATTATTTCTGTTCAGAACGCTGTTTGACTGCATTTAACCAGCAGCCTGAGCAATATGTGCAGACTCAGCCAACAGCATCTTCCTGCTGCGGTTCAACAGCAAAAGTGGCCGTTGCAGAAAAGAAGTCCAGCTGCTGTGGCGGAACTCATCCTGCATCAGTACAAAATTCAGAGATCGATCCCGTGTGTGGCATGTCGGTAGATACTTCAACCGATTTAAAAACAGAGTATCAGGCGAAAACTTACTATTTCTGCAACCCGTCCTGCCTGGAAAAATTTAAAGGCGACCCCGAGTTTTATCTGCTTCCGGCAGACCAGCGACCTGTGCCAGAAGGCGCGGAAGATATGGACTATACCTGTCCGATGGACCCTGAAATTGTGCAGAAAGGGCCGGGAACCTGTCCCATCTGTGGCATGGCATTGGAGCCGATGCAGCCAAGCTTAAATGATGCCCCCAATCCTGAGCTGGTCGATTTCAGCCGTCGCTTCTGGATGACGTTGCCACTGACTTTAATTGTCTTTGCACTGGCCATGGGTTCGCATATTCATGCCTTTATTCCGCAGCATATTCAGCCGTGGATTGAACTGGTGCTGTCTATTCCCGTCATCCTTTGGGCAGGGAAACCTTTTATTGAACGCTGCTGGATTTCCTATAAAACCCGCAACCTGAACATGTGGAGCCTGATTGGTGTCGGAGTGCTGGCGGCATTTATTTACAGTCTTGTGGCGACGGTTTTTCCATCCCTGATCCCGATGCAGGCCAAAACCGGTCACGGTGTTGCCGTGTATTATGAAGCGGCCTGTATGATTGTGTCCTTGAGTTTGCTCGGGCAAATCATGGAACTGAAAGCCCGTGCCAAAACTGCAGACGCACTTAAATCCTTGCTGAAACTGCAACCGCATACCGCCAAACTAGTGCAGCATGATCAGGTGGTCGAAGTGGATATTGGCATGGTGAAACAGGGCGATATCCTGCAGATTTCTTCAGGGGACCAGATTCCACTCGACGGCATTGTGGTGGAAGGCAAAACCTATGTTGATGAAGCCATGATGACCGGTGAACCTGTTCCGGTGAAAAAAGAAGTTGATGACCGGGTGATTGGCGGTACGGTGAACCAGCAGGGCAGTATCCGTATTCAAACCACGGCAGTGGGTGCCAATACCACCTTGGCGAAAATGATTCAGACCGTGGCGGAAGCACAGCGTTCCAAAGCGCCGTTACAAAAACTTGCCGATGTATTTGCCAAATATTTTGTGGTGATTGTTCTGGCGATTAGTGTGTTGACCTTTATGGCGTGGATGCTCTTTGGCAAAGCCCAGTTTGATCTGGCGCTGATGTGTGCAGTGGCAGTACTGATTATTGCCTGTCCATGTGCTTTGGGGCTGGCAACGCCGATGTCGGTGATGGCCACCACAGGGCGGGCAGCGCAAAAGGGCGTGCTGTTTAAAGATGCAGAAGCGATTGAGGCTTTAAGCAAAGTCACCACTTTAATTGTCGATAAAACCGGAACTTTGACTGAAGGTAAACCGAGCCTGAAAGAGATTAAACTGCTTTCAGATACAGCTCAGCAAACGCAGGTGGAACAATGGATTGCCTCGATTGAACAGTATTCAACCCATCCGATTGCACAGACTTTAACCAGGCTGGTTCCGCATGAGCAACTGCTGAAAGTCATTGATTTTGAAGATGTCACCGGTTTTGGGGTGAAAGGGCAAATTGAGGGTCAAACCCTGTATGTGGGCAGTCAAAAGCTGATTGATCAGTTGGGTTTGCAGCTTTCTGCACATGCTCAGGCACAGCTGGATGCGCAACGCGAGAGCGGTAATGTGATCAGTTTTCTGGCCAATGAGCAGCAGGTGTTGGCCTATATCTCCATTCATGATGCGATTAAACACAATGCCCATCAGGTGATTGATCAGCTGATTGCCGATGGCATTGAAGTGGTAATGGCGTCTGGTGACCACGAACAGAATGCCAAGCTGGTCGCGGCTGAGCTGGGCATTCAGCAGGTCTATGGCAATTGTACCCCGACTGAAAAATTAGATTTAGTTAAGAAATATCAGGCGCAAGGCAAAGTTGTGGCAATGGCAGGTGATGGCATTAATGATGCACCGGCTCTTGCCCAGGCCAATGTTGGTGTGGCGATGGGCAATGGTACCGATATTGCCAAACAGACGGCTCAGGTGACTTTGGTCAAAGGTGATATTCGCGGTGTAGCCGATGCGATCCATATGGCAAAACTGGGCGTGAAGAACATGAAGCAGAACCTGGCATTCTCTTTTGTGTATAACGGCCTAGGTGTGCCGGTTGCGGCGGGTGTTTTTTATCCATTGACTGGGCTGTTATTAACCCCGATGCTTGCTGCAGTTGCCATGTCGCTGAGTTCGTTGTCTGTTGTGATTAATGCTTTGCGGCTGCAAAAGTCTAAATAACTGAATGCCAGAACTTAAATGAGATACCCAAGATGAAAATCTTGGGTATTTTTTTGCATAAAATATCAATCAATAATCAATCAATATGAGGGGGAGTAAAATTTAAAAATGTTTTAAAAAGAAAAATAAAGGAATAAATATTGTAATCAAGGTCACTGAGACTAATAAGAAAAAACACTCCGAAGATGCCGCTGCATGTCGTTACCCTGAACCCGAAGAAGTTCAAGGTGGACGCGACGCATACTTGCTGGGTTTCCCATTCGAAGATGGGCATACACTCTAAATATGCAGAACACAATCCGTAGATTTAAGTATCGGCAGGGATATAGACTCACTGGCGAACATCTCAGAGATAGAATAAGTATAACCAATAATGAGGTGTTGGCAAATCCTCAATGTGCAACAACTGTAAAGTTAAATCCCAAATGCTGATAGTTTATTCAATTTAACAAGAAATTAAACCAAATCCTCGACGTCTTCTAAAATGGTCGTCAGCAAGCGCTCGCAATGGGCATACTCTTGCAAGGATTTGTTCATTGAAAGAACTTCCTGCATCAGTTCAAGCGCCACCATAATAATCAGTTTACTTGGCTCGACACGTGGCGCTTTACGGCGAAAATCATCATATTTTTCATTTAACAGTTCAGCTGCACGCTCTAAATCAGCTTTTTCTTTTTCAGTGGTGGCTAAACGAAAATTATGGCCGAGTACACGCAATTCCACAGCAATTTGTTCACTCATGATTAAATATCCTCATTTGCATCGGCTGGGTGAGCAAGCTGTTGAATTTCTTGCGCATGCTGATCTTGAGCAGTACCTAAAATAGAAAGGCGCTGAATAATGGCTTCAACTTTGGCTTTTGCATGTTCATTTTTTTGTAACAATCTTTCACGTTCCTGCTGCAAGCCTTGAATTTCCTGTTGAGCAAGACGCTGACCATTTTGCATCTTTTCTTTAATGACACGTAATTCATTACGCTCAGCCAGAATTTCCTGAAAACGGTTCTTAAGATCGGTACAGCTTTTTTCCAGGCGGCTATAACGGTCTGCCAAGGAGGCTGCATCGCTATTCAATTGCTTGAATTGTGATTGGGTTTCGCTTAATTGCTCGCTCAGATTATCTATTTCTTCTTGTTTCTGGGTGATGATGCCATTTTTTTGCACAATTTGGGCATGATGGTGCTCGTTGGAATCTGCTTTTGCAGCATTGAGGGCATCATTTTCACTTTTAAAATGCGCAAGTCGCGTTTTTAAAACGCCAATATGCGCCTGTAGACGCTGTAATTCTTCTAACATATCGTAGTCGCACAGTATCGCAAACAAAGGTAATATATAAGAAGTATAGAGATTGGATAAGCGAATGCAAGACGATATTTCAGGTTGGTCGGAATGGCACCACAATTTTTCAAAAATTGAAGAGATTTCAAGTCCAAGTGAGTTACATGGGCTGCTAACGGGTATTGTTTGTGTTACTCAGGCACCCACCGGTGATGAATGGCAACAGATTTTAGCGACCCTTGAAATTCCGGCGCTAGAGCAGCAGGTTTTAGAGGTATTAACCGATGAAGCGGAAGATATTGCCCATGCTTTATCTGAAGATGAACTCGATTATTTGCCTTTGCTTCCAGATGATGAACATGTTCTTGCGGATCGTGTACAAGCCCTGGCAGACTGGTGTGCAGGTGTAGTATTGGGATTTGGTTTGGCTTCCGGTCATATCCGTCAGGATGAAATGGAACTGATTGAACATCTGCAGGATGTCGCAGCAGTCGAGTTTGATGAATCGGATGATGACGAAGAAGGCGAAGAAAGCTATCAGGAGCTTTACGAATTTGTGCGCTTGATTCCTGTCAGCCTGTCATTGGGACGCAAGAAAGTGGAAGTGGCAGAAACCCCATTGCTGCAAAACATCCAGCCGCAATTGCAAAAAAATACTGCGCCTACAGAAGCCAGCAGTGTAGTTGAAATGTTTACCCCGCATCGTCCGAGTTAATTCGGGCGATGGTGTTCAAGAACAGACCATTTAACTGACCCTTTAAAAGTGATCACCTACCCATAAAAGACAAAAGTACACTTAATGATGAAACTGACTCAAGCAGATTTTCAGGAACGTCGTGACCGCCTGGCAGAAGAAATGGGTCCGCACAGTATTGCAATTATTGCCACCAGTCCGGTTGCCCTGCGTAACCGCGATGCGGATTATAAATTCCGTGCAGACAGCAGCTTTTTCTATCTGACGGGCTTTGCAGAGCCTGAAGCCGTGGCGGTGATTGAGACTTTTGAGTCGATTGATGAAGGTTATACCTATAGTCTGTTCTGCCGTGAACGTAACCGCGAGATGGAAATCTGGAACGGTTACCGTGCCGGTGTAGACGGTGCAGTGGATGATTACGAGGCGGATGAAGCCTATGCCATTGACCTGCTTGATGAAGAAATTATCGAGAAACTGCACAATAAACAAAAGCTGTTCTATCGTATTGGTCATCAGGCCGATTTTGATGCTCGTGTAGCAAAATGGATTGCCAAAGCCAGTGGTGAATCACGCAAAGGTACTTCTGCACCTGCCCAAGTGATTCAACTCGACCGCATTGTGGATGAAATGCGTTTGCATAAATCTGAAAAAGAAATCAAGCTCATGCAGCTTGCATCGAATATTTCGGCAGAAGCGCATACCCGTGCCATGCAAACGGTGAAACCGGGCATGATGGAATATGCACTGGAAGCCGAGCTGAATTATATTTTTGGTAAAAATGGCTGCGTACCTTCCTATAACAGTATTGTCGGTGGGGGAGCCAACGCCTGCATTTTGCATTATGTGGAAAATGACAAAGCGCTGAATGATGGTGATCTGGTGCTGATTGATGCAGCCTGCGAATATCAGTTATATGCCTCAGACATCACCCGTACTTTTCCGGTCAATGGCAAGTTCAGTCCTGAACAGAAAGCCTTATATGAGCTGGTATTAAAAGCACAACTGGCTGCGATTGATGCCGTACGCATTGGCAATTCTTATAAGGAACCGCACAATGTGGCGGTACGCATTCTGGTTCAGGGTTTATTGGACCTTGGCATTATGCACGGTGATCTTGAGGAAATTATTGAAAAAGAAAGTTTCCGTCAGTTCTACATGCATGGTACCGGACACTGGCTGGGCATGGATGTGCACGATGTCGGTTCCTATAAACAGGATGGCGAATGGCGTGCCTATGAAGAGGGTATGGTGGTGACGGTTGAACCGGGTTTGTACATTGCACCTGATGATGAAACTGTCGATGCCAAATGGCGTGGCATTGGTATCCGCATTGAAGATGATGTGGTTGCTACCGAAAATGGGCCACTGGTGCTCACCAAAGATGTGGTGAAAACAGTGGAAGATATTGAAGCCCTGATGGCAAAAACCAAAGTCGCCTAAGCAATTTTTAGGATGAAAAGCCGGTCAGATGATCTAATGCCAGTCAGTTAAGAAACTGACTGGCATTTTCTTTGTAAATTCATGCCTGTATTTGATATGTGGGAACGTCATCCGCAACTGTTTGAGGCAGGACTACAATAAAAAATGATTGTTTCTGCGATAAATGTGCTAGTTGATAGTGGCTGACGAGTTTTGCGGATGACAAATGCCTTTGGTTACTTTGGGCGAAACCAAAGTAAGAAATTGGCTGCAAATATTTGATTTAAAACGATAAGAATCCGCCATGAATTACTAAAATTAAGGAGTTTATTTCTAAACTCCACTCCTTAACTGATCAGCATTAGGTCAGATGATCGGCTTTTTTACTTACGTTTATCGCGAATAACTTAAATAAAACCAACCCAGTTAAAATTTAAAGTTTAAAAACTGACACGACTTCAACACAAGAAATCGGTTATTAGCATCAAAGCAACATATTAAATCTGCGTTCTTTCCCATAATTTCTTTGATCCTTAAATAAACTAAAGAACAGTGGGAGAAAAATGATGAGATTAAATACGATCGACTGGATTGCTTACGCTTTGGCGATTATTGGTGGCCTGAACTGGGGCTTAATTGGTGCATTTGATTTCAATTTAGTTGCTGCTATTTTTGGTGAAATGAGCGTTCTAACCAGGATTATCTATATCTTGGTGGGCTTGTCGGCACTCTACCTGATTTATACAGGCACGAAATTAGGCAGAACAGTGCATCATGAGCCTCAGACAAGAGTGGTGCGTTAGCAGATCACGACCGAATACAAAGACCGACTTGAAACCTCATGAAGACGATTTTTCTGTAATCTGTAGCATCGTGTTATGAGAATTTCATTGAGTCTGGAAAAACGGAGCTTAAGTTCCGTTTTTTTACGTTTCGAGATTGAAACATGACGGTTTTCCCGAGGAAAATTTCATCTCCATACAGATTTGAAGCCCATCGCTTCAACATGTTTTTTCATGGTGGCTATTTGAGGAATATCACCACGATGTTTAGCGCCTAAGCATTAAACATTTTTTATGGAGCCAAGACAGCGAGGGAATAAGCCGAGTTTGACTGAAATCCATTCAGCATTGGATATCATCTATAAGGGGCAGTGCTAATTCATTATAAAAATGCATTTCTTTGAGGTAATATAAAATCAATCAAGATTATAAGTATCTAGACCTGATAGATACGACATAAAAGGATCAAAACATGCAGCAAGAAGTGATCATCGTCGGTGGTGGTATGGTCGGGCTAAGTTTAGCCTTGATGTTGGCTAAGGCAAACATTGCAGTGAAGCTGCTCGAAGCCATTAAGTACCCCAATTATGATGATGCCAATCTTGTACCCTATCATTCCAGTTTTGATGCGCGTAACAGTGCCTTGTCACGCCGTAGCGTACAAATTTATCAGGAACTGGGTTTATGGAATTCCTTGCAGGAACATGCCACACCAATTCTGGAAGTGCATATTACCGAACAAGGCAGCTTTGGTAAGGCGCGTTTAAAAGCAGAACAGGAAAAAGTCGAAAGCTTTGGCCAGGTCATCGAAAATGCCTGGCTTGGTCGTGTACTACTTACGGAAGTACGTAAACAGCCTTTAATTGAACTGATTGATGGCGTACAAGTGACCTCACTGACCCAAGATGCCGATTGGGCTTATATCGAAGCACAACTTGGCGATGAAACCTTATCCTTACAAGCAAAACTGCTGATCGCTGCCGATGGCCGTGATTCATTCTGCCGTAAAGCCCTGGGCATTGGGGCATCGGTACATGACTATGACCAGGTGGCGATTGTCACAACCGTACAAACCTCAAAACCGCATAAGCATGTCGGTTTTGAGCGATTTAGCCCGCTTGGACCTTTGGCGCTGTTGCCATTGCCGGGTGAATATCGCCGTTCGGTGGTATGGCCAGTGCAAAAAGGCACAGAAGGCGAATGGCTGGGCGATGAAAACGATCAGCACTTTTTGGATGCCCTGCAACACACCTATGGTGACCGTGCCGGTAAATTCCAGAAAACTGGTCGGCGTTTTAGCTACCCATTGTCGCAAGTGCTTGCAGAAAAACAGGCGGTGGGCCGTGTGGTGCTGATGGGCAATGCAGCCCATACCATCCACCCGGTAGCCGGCCAGGGCTTTAACCTGTGCATGCGTGATGCCTATGTCTTGCTCCGTTATTTAACCGAACAAGTTGCACAGCAAGCCGATTTGGGCGATGCAGCAATGCTGCAAGACTACGAAAAATCCCGTCTGACCGATCAGCAACGCGTAATTAAATTCTGTGATTCAGTGGTCCGTGGTTTTAGCAATAACAATCCCGTTCTAAAATTCATTCGGAATACAGGCTTGGTCGCTTTTGATACCATCCCAGGCATTAAGCCTTTGGTGGCCAATTATGCAATGGGGTTAAAAGCATGAGTCCAGTTCAAGCTGATGTTTTCGATGTCGTCATTATTGGTGGTGGTCTGGTCGGTGGTCTGACAGCATTATTACTGGCACAAGGTGGCGTGCAGGCCACGGTACTGGATGCTGCTCCAATCCTGGATGCCGGGAAAACCAAAAGTGTTGCCAACCCGCGTGTGCTGGCGCTCAGCCAGGCGACCATTCATTTATTGAAAACGGTGGGTGTCTGGGAAAAGCTGGCACGCCAGCAGCCCTATACAGGCATGCAAGTGTGGAATAAAAATGGCTATGGTGAAATTAACTTTGGGCATGCAACAGCGCAGACGCCATCGGTTGAGCAAGCTTTGGGGTCGATGGTCGAGCCAAGTTTATTGAACCTGGCCATTCAGGAAAAAATGCTGGAGCAGCTTCAGGATTATCGTACTCAGGTCAAGGTCACAGCTATAGAGCAGGGTGTGGGGGGAATCTGGCAGATTCACCTGGCAGATGGTACCCAATTAAAAACCAGACTGCTGATCGGCGCGGATGGTGCAAATTCCTTTGTCCGTGAACAGGCCTTTATTGACCTGGATATTCTGGATTATAAACAGGCCGGTTTGAGCTGTGCCATTCGAACGGCCCAGCCGCATCAGCATGTGGCCCGTCAGATTTTTCTGGAAACTGGCCCATTGGCCTTTTTACCGATGGCCAGTTTAAAGCCGGAACAGGAAGGCTATTGGCAATCTATTGTCTGGACATTGCCAGACGATTATGCGGAAGAATATGCAGCCTTGAATGATGCCGATTTTACTGCGTTGCTCACGCGTGAAAGTCATCACATGCTGGGTGAGGTGTTAGAGGCAACACCACGGGCACAGTTCCCGCTGAAAGCACGTGCCGCACAGCAGTATGTCAAAGCCGGTTTAGCCTTGATTGGAGATGCTGCACATGTGATTCATCCACTGGCCGGTCAAGGGGTCAATATTGGCTGTCTGGACGCAGCCATTTTATGCGATGCACTGTTGCATGATCTGAAACGTGGCGTATGGGCACATGAACAGACCTTGCAGCGCTACGAACACCGCCGCAAAGGCCAAAACGATGCCATGATGCACAGCATGTCTGCGATTGGATGGATGGAAAGAACCCCGCTTTTCCCCGTGGTGTGGGCACGAAATTTCGGCTTGAAACAAGTGGAACAACATGCCGCATTAAAAGAAGCTTTTATGTCTCAAGCCAACGGATTGCAGATCTTAAAAGATACACGATATGCGGTTTAAGCAGGAAAAACTGTTTTTTGTACAAATATTTATATAAGGTTACTTTTTTGATTAAAAAAGATACGATTTTTTTTAAATTGACCCTATGCGAAAGCTAAAGAGATTGCTAAATTTCTTCCTAGTTCACAATCAATTTAAATTGGATGGATAGACGTCATTTTTGGGGAGAAAGGAAGATGACAGATATGAATGACTACGATGATGTAGAAGACACTGCAGTCGATGAAGATGAAGCAAAAGCTGCTGAAAAAGGTGCATCTGACAGTGATTCAGTTGCAACTGATGGTGATGTAGCTGAAGCCGAAACACTGACAGTGACTGCTAAACTGAAACAGCGTCAAGCTTTGGAAGATGAAGTGGCTGCTTTCCTTGCTCGTGGCGGTCGCATCACTGAAGTACCTGCAGACGAGTCAGCAAAAGATTAATAGATTCTTTTGCCAGCTTGGCTACAAAATAAAAAAGCATCACTTTTCGTGATGCTTTTTGCTTTTAAACCTGCTTTTAACCGTACAGCCACTTAGACCTTATTGCTGAGTTCCAAAGCGCGTTGATATGCCACTTTCTTTTTTATTCCCGTTAAATCTGCGGCCAATTGTGAAGCGGCCTTGACGGATAAATCCTGTAATAAACGGGTCAAGAGCTGGTCCAGTTTTTCCTGCTCCAGATCCTTTTCTTCAGTTGCACCGCCAATCACCAGCACAATTTCACCCTTTTGCTGGTTGTGGTCAGCTTCAATAAACTGAACCAGTTCTGCCAGGGTCATCTTTTTGATGGTTTCAAAGGTCTTGGTAATTTCACGGGCAAAACCCACAGGACGATCGGCACCAAACACCTGTGCCATATCTTTCACCGACTCTAAAATACGATGCGGTGCTTCATAAAAAATCAGGGTTTGGGTTTCATCTTTCAATTTTTCCAGCTGGCTGAGACGTTGGCTTTGGCGTGAGGGCAAGAAACCTTCAAAACTAAAGCGGTCACTCGGCAAGCCGACAGAACTGAGCGCCGCAATGGCGGCACAGGCACCTGGAACCGGAATAACGCGAATATGATGTTCTTGTGCCGCACGAACCAGTTTAAACCCCGGATCGCTAATCAGTGGCGTACCCGCATCACTGATCAGGGCCATATTTTCGCCATTCAGCAAGCGCTGGATCAAGATGTCAATTTTATTACTTTCATTATGTTCGTGACAGGCAGTCAGTGGAGTTGCTATATTAAAGTGCTTTAATAATTGAGCGGAAGTACGCGTATCTTCTGCCGCAATGATACTTACAGACTTTAGAATATCAATAGCACGATAAGTAATGTCATCTAAGTGCCCAATTGGGGTTGCTACAACAAATAACTGAGCACTCATAAGGTTTCTCCAATGTTGAATAATAATAAAAAAATAATTGGCTTCATCCTGTATTGCATTTTCAATCACGCTCAAGCTGAAGTGTTGGTCATTTTACCTGAATCGGGGCCTATGGCGCGAGCCGGATTAAGTGTCAAACAGGGTTTTATGAGTGCTTATCAGGCATCAGAGCTGGAAACACCCATTAAATTTGTAAACTCGGACAAAAAACCGATTGCGCAGTTGCTTAAACAAAATGTCAATAAAAAAACCCAAATGATAGTTGGGCCTTTGCCACGTCAGGATGTGGAAGCTTTAATCAAGATACAGCCGAAGGTTCGGGTTTTGGCCCTGAATGAAGTATCCTCACAATCTGCAAAGGTAGGACAATTTAGCCTGTCCAAGCAGGATGATGCAGTGGCGCTGAATCAGGTATTGCAGAATGACCAAATCAAAGAGCTGTATGTGTTGCAGCAAAAAGACTCGGAAACTGACAATGAACTGTTTCTGATTTCTTTACTCACTGAAACCAATTATCCTCTGAATTTAATTGAAGAAATACCCAAAAAGTTAAATAAACATACTGGTTTGTTGCTACTCGGAAACAATGCCTGGCTGAATAAACTGCCCAAGCTGCCGCATAAAAACATCTATATTTTACCGAATGCCATTGAACAAGATCAGGTATTGCCTGTAGGGGTAAAGTTTTGTGATGCGCCGGCCTTATATGAATCTGAATGGCCAGATGTCATCCAGGCCGCTCAAGCAAACGCCGCTTCCATGGCCTATCAGCGCCTGATCGCTTTTGGTGGGGATGCCTGGCATATTGCGAGCCAGTATTTAGCCGAACCCAATTTAAAAAGTATGCAGTTCCAGGGGCGGACCGGACTGATTCAAGTCAATAACAATCAAATCCAGCGCATTCCACACTGTTATGAACATACCAAAAAGGGAATCAAGGGATTGTAATGTCAAATCTTCCGGCGCATTTAAATCTGGGACAATGGGCTGAACAGCAGGCTTTAACATTATTACAGGCCCAAGGCTTTCAGCTGGTTGTGGCAAATTATCATTGCCGTTACGGGGAAATTGACCTGATTGTACAGCAGGCCCAGGAACTGGTTTTTGTCGAAGTCAAGGCGCGTTCAGTGACCCAGTATGCCCAATCCTTCGAAAGCATTTCTTTATCCAAACAGCGCAAAATGATGAAATCGGCACTGTGCTTTTTGCATGCCCATCCGGAATTGCAAACCTTTTATTGTCGTTTTGATGTGATTTGTTTTGATTTTCTTCAACAATTTGCAAAAACCATACAGCAAGATTTTTCCAAATTCACTTATGATCAACAATGGATTGAAAATGCTTTTACTTTTGATGAAGAGTTTATTAATCTTTGAACAAAATCATAGCGTAAATGCTGACATAAAATAGAACTGAATAATGAGGAGTCTTGCTGAGTGTTTAACCGTATTGCAATGACGTTACTGTGTGTAGCAAGTTTATCTGGTTGTGCAAGTTTTATCTCTAGTGGCACAGGATCAGCCCCGGTGGGTACAGAAAGTGGCGCCCGTTCTCTTGGACAGGTGTTTATTGATTCCTCAATCGAACGTACCGCTAAAATCAATTTATATAAATTAGACAGTCGTTTTAAACAATCCCGTGTCAATATTGAAAGTTTTCATGGCAATGTATTATTAACCGGTCAAGTGCCAGATGCGCACTTGAAACAGCTGGCGGAAGATAATGTCCGTGCCATGAGTGATGTGAAAACCGTGCATAATTACATTGCTGTCGGTAACCAGATTGGTTATGGCACCATTATGCAAGATACCACTGTGACGGCAAATACGCGTGGCCTGATTATGAAAGCTGTGGTGGTGTCTGACAGTAAAGTGCGCATTCACACCGAAGATGGTGTTTTATATGTGATGGGGCGTTTAAACACGGCTGAAATTAATGATCTGAATCAGGTGCTGCAACAAGTCGGCAACGTGACTAAAATTATTACTTTAATTGATAATATTGAGCAATCGCGTGCCATGACTTCAAGTTTTAGTAGTCCTGTCGTGAATGCACTGCCGGTTGAACAGACACCGGTGGCTATTGATCCGGATCAAGCAGAGCCAACCTATGCTCAATAAGGTTGTACAAACAGTTGGTAAAGAAATTCAGCAAAAAGTCGAAAAAGTGAAAATATTGTACAAGGATTTTCGCCTTTACGATTTTGGTAGCTATGCCCTGAACCGTTTAACCCCGCGTAAAGGCTATACGGTCACTGAAAACATTGCCTATGGTTTAAAAGCCCGTCAGCGTTTAGATATTTTCTCTGCTGCATCTCCTCTAGAGCATCGGCCTTTAATCGTGTTTGTGCATGGTGGGGCATGGCTGCATGGAGATAAAAAAGATTACCGTTTCGTGGGTGAAGCCTTTGCCAGAGAAGGCTATGATGTTGCGGTGATTAATTATCATCTTGCGCCCGAGCATGTATTTCCCAGTTATATTGATGACCTGAGTTTGGCATTAAACTATTTGACCCAGCATCAATCCAGATACAATATCCAGACTGAAAAAATAGTGCTGATGGGGCATTCTGCCGGTGCATTTAATATCATGTCGGCACTTTATCATCCGACACCTTATCCTTTGCAATGCCGCAGCCAAATTCGTGCCATTATTGGTTTGTCTGGGCCCTATCATTTTGATTATAAAGATGATCCGATCTGTGCAGATGCTTTTGACCAAAGCGTGCCTTATCAGCAGGTGATGCCTTATTATTTTGTGGAAACCAATACGGTGCGACATTACCTGTTTTTAGCCTCCAATGATCAGGTGGTCGGCCATAATAATTCAGAAGATTTACATCGGATTCTGCAGGAAAAGGGCAACCATAGCCAGATGATTACCATCCCGGGTACTGGACATGTGACTATTATGGGTTCGGTTTCCAGTTTGTTCAGCCGCTATTTCCAGACCAAGAAACAGATTTTGGCGGTTCTCGATGAAGCACTAAAACCTTGATTTAAAGCCATTCATGGGTGTCATCTGCCACAGGATGACCTTCTGTAATATGTTTAATCATGGCATAGGCAATACTGCCTTTAAATGGAATTTCAGGCAGTTGGTCAAATTTAAAGAATCGCGCATCGCTAATCTCTTCTTCTTGTAACTGAATGTCGCCAGAAGCATATTCAGCACGGAAGGCGAGCATCAGGTTACTCGGAAAAGGCCAGGGCTGGCTGGCAAGATACTGGATATTTTTGAGTTTTAAGCCCACTTCTTCAAAAGTTTCACGGCGTACTGCTTCTTCCAGGGTTTCTCCTACCTCAACAAAACCGGCAATCAGACCGTACATATTCGTTTTGTTTTTGGCATTTTTAGCCAGCAGAATTTCATCTTGACCACGGGTAATCACGGTAATGACACAGGGCTGTACCCGTGGATACTGATGATAACCACATGCTGGACAAACCATGGCATATTCAGTCGCATGGGCTTCAGTTGGATGTCCGCAATGACTACAGAACTTGTGGTTGCGGCGCCATTCTAACAGCTGGATGGCACGACTGGCGGCTTCGAATTGTTGGGTATCCCAGAGCGTTAATAATTGACGGATGGGCACCAGTTGCAAGCCGACAGGAATAGGCTCATTTTCGAGAAGGTCACGGGCAATCACTTGATTGCCCATGTTGAAGTGAAGGTCACTTGCTAAACGTTCTACCCGAGGGAGCTGAAAGTTTTCATCGACTAAAAGTTGATGCTGATGGAAGATATAGGCAAGTGACAATTCGGACATTAGGCAACAGTTTTCAGTTTTTCGCTACTTTGCAATGCTACATCAAACATCGACTGCAGGACAGGCTGTTTTGATTTTAAATTGTCAATCAGCATGTCGGCACTGGCTAAGGTGTCGAGGATGTGGTTGATTTGTTCAGCAGTGATCGTTGCAGAATTTTCAATTTGCTGTTGGATAAACGTTGCAGCAGTGTTCAATGAAGTCTGACCGGATGGGGCATTTAAGAACAGCAGGGCACCACCAATTTCACGCAATTGGGTTGGAATATTCTCAAGCGCAGCCAGATTTTGATCTTGCATGTACTGCATCAGGATTTGGCTGGAAAGCTCAGTCACGGCTTTGGTTTCATTGAGTAAAGCTTCATGCGCTTCATCTAAACGGTCCAAAGAGATGTTCATGTTATGGACACGAAGCTGTAAACGGCTTGAAGTGTGATGACGTTCCAGAACACCAATCGAATTCATTGCCGATAAAATGCAACTCATCAATTGCTGAGCAAAATTTTCATCTTTCAGCACTTCAGCCTTGTCCAGCAAGTTGGCTTGGCGAGATAAATCGTTGAAAGCTTCACTCAGATTCAATACTTTGAAAATGTTGGCAAGACTGATTAATTTGTCCTGTAATTCCTTCGTTTTCTCAGCTGTCATGTTTTGATAGTTGAACTCGATGTCATTACGAATTTGTGCCATTTCTGCGGTCACAAGTTCACTAATGGTATGCATGGTATCAAAATCAGGTCCATAGAGATGGCGGCTAAATACCTGCAATTGGGTATCGGTCAAATGATCTTCACCAATGTTTAGCTGGCTACGGATATGTTGAGCCGTCTCATCTTCCTGACTAATACACAAGCTTAAGATGTTGGCTAGATCAGACAGACTTGGCTTGAAGCGATCTGGAGCACTAAAATATTGTGCCATATTGCGTTCAATACCGATCAGGGTGCGTAAACGTGCATCATTGATCAATAAATGGTTCACCTGATTAAATGCCACATGCACCAGATTCCAGTATTGTTTGCTTGGCGTATTTTCTGCCAGACCTGCCAAATAGGCACCGACCAGTTTGATCGCCTGCAGGTCAAATTCAGTTTCTTCCTGTTTCAGCAGCTTGTTTAAAGACAGTTTGTACAGGCGATGTACATATTGTGACTTTTCCAGACTTGGTGCTTGAGGCAGCTTAAAATCAGGAGTAATACAGTCCAGTAATGGCTCGATATACTGACCTTCATGGCTAATCGGTTTACCCAGCACAATTTCCAGACGATTCAGGGTTTCGAGCAGGAATTGTGGAATTTTAACTTCGCGTAAGCAAATAAATTCGATGTAACGTTTCAACATGGTGGTGCCTTCACTTAGGGCCACCACTTCCTGAGTATTAATTTGCGCAGGATTCTGCATAATCTTGCGCATTAACTCTGCTGAGTACTGGGCAATTTTAGCCAGACTTTGCATATCAATGAGCGCAAGCACCTGGGCACATTGTTCAAACTGATTTAGTGCATCGTCAATACCAAAGGGTAAAGTGTGGTCTTCTGCCAAAGAACTCACCGCTGATTCAACTAATTTAATGGAGTTATCAACCTCATTTTTTATTATCAGCAATGCAGTCGGGTCAAAATGAATAGAGGTTTGGTAAGAAGACATGGATCTGCACCTTTCCTAGTGTTTTATCTGTTTATGAGTAGCCCGTTCAAGGCCAAACTTCTTTACGTTTAACTATAACGTAACTGTTAAACGTTTAAATACAAAAAACCACTAGAAATGTAGATTTTATTTTGCAAAAAGACAAGCTGTTCCATGTTTTTCTTCAAATTGTTTGACCCAATTCTCATGTTCTGCTAATTCTTCGGCTGAAGGTAAAATCACAGGCAGCTCTATTTGTACAGTGGAGCGGGCTGCTTGACTCTGTTGTTGCTCGGCTTCGGTCAGGGTATCCATATCGAAAGACACCTGACCGCCGGTCATGGCTAGGTAGACATCAGCCAGAATTTCGGCATCGAGTAAGGCACCGTGGAAAGTACGGTCACGCTGCGGAATTTCATAACGGCGCACCAAAGCATCGAGAGAGTTCTTTTGTCCCGGGTGCTTGTTCTTGGCCATGGCCAAGGTATCGGTCACTTCACAGACTTCCGATAAGGTCACAAAGCCTGCACGTTTGAACTCCATATCGAGGAAGTTCATATCGAAGGTGGCATTATGCGCAATAATTTCTGCACCTTTTAGGTAGTCAAACAGCACATCGGCAATTTCTGCATAAAGCGGTTTGTCTTTCAGAAACTCATCTGAAATACCGTGAATATTTTCAGATTCACCCACCGGTTTTTGCGGGTTGATATAAATATGAATCGAACTGCCAGTCAGTTTGCGGTTGACCATTTCAATCGCGCCCACCTCAATAATCCGGTCCGTGTCCTGAAAATAGAAACCGGTGGTTTCGGTATCCAGAATTAGCTGGCGAGGACCATGAACTTCTTTGCTTCGTGGCGTAATCATGATATGCGGGTGCAGGGGTTTATCCGAAGCAGTCGTAATGTTAGGTACAATCGTGTCCAGATCTTCACTTTGTTCCTGCATACTATTTGCCTGATCGGTTTCTTGTTCTGTGTTTTCTAACAATGTGCTTTCTAAGACTTCACTTTCTGAAGGCTCATTTACTAAAGACTCATTGTCTAAAACTTCGCTGTCATCTTGCAGCTCGGCTTCCATCAGGTCAAAACCAAAGGGGTCATCTAATAGCCAGTCCTGCTCAGCTTTTTTTTTTATCCAGCATGTCGGCTTGTTCTAAAACAGTTTCGGCAGATGACAAGAGATTTTTCATGGCTGTTAAGGTTTGATCGGCACCCTGGTTGGCCAGTTGATCAGCCATCTCATTGCCTGGATGTCCGGCATGGCCCTTAATCCAGTTCCATTCAATGTCACGCCCCTGACAGGTCGCATCCAGTAATTTCCACAGGTCCGGATTTTTGACATCTTTCCAGTTTTTCTTTTTCCAGCCATGAATCCATTCGGTGATGCCTTGCTTGACATACTTGGAATCGGTCCAGATGATCAGTTTGGCATCGCGCGGACAAAACTGAATACCTTCAATTGCCGCGGTGAGTTCCATGCGGTTATTGGTGGTTTCCGCTTCTCCGCCACACAGTTTATGCTTTTCCGATTCGGTAATGATATATGCACCCCAACCGCCTAAACCAGGATTGCCGCGACACGCGCCATCGACATAAAGAGTGATTGTTTGAGCCATATAAACCAAATCCGAACGCTATAAAAGAGAGTCAAAATAAACCAGGTAACTGGCATATTGTATAACGCAATTTCACTTTAAAAATGTATTACACGGTTATTTTTTAAATTCTTGTAACATTTATAGTGAAATCGCGCTAAATTAATCCCTTGTGTCTACCCCATGCTTCACTACAATGGCAGATCTAAAAAATAAATTTTATACGAGTTGTTTGGATTTTTTTATGTATAAACCAACCGCGATTTTGTGGCAGCCAACCTTACCCAATTTTTTAAAAATAACAGTACTGGGTTCAGCTTTAGCTGCATTAGGACTGTCAGGCTGTTCTTCAAGCCAGAGTGCGACACATGGCTCAAAATCGAAAATGGTGGGTTCATCCGGATATCTGGATGCCGACAGCTTGGATTCATTGGAAGATTTATTGTCTGCTACAGACATGAGCGCAGTAGAAGGCGATCGCCTGCTGATTTTAAAACATGGTGATGTCTGGAAGCGTATGACCGTCGGTTTCAAGATGGATCATAGCCATTGGGATGCCCGTATTGAAGCACAGCGCGGCTGGTTCATTTCCCGACAGCCTTATCTGGACCGTTTAAGTGCCCGTGCTTCACGCTATCTGTATCATACCGTGAAAGAGGCGGAACGCCGCGGTTTGCCGACGGAACTGGCTCTATTGCCGATTATTGAAAGTTCCTATGACCCTGCTGCGACCAGTAGTGCAGCCGCAGCCGGGATGTGGCAGTTTATTCCAAGTACCGGACGGATTTATGGTTTAAGACAGACCAGTCTGTATGATGGTCGTCGTGATGTGGTGGAATCGACCCGTGCAGCCTATGAGTTCCTGGGGGGCTTATATAACCAGTTTGGTTCATGGGAACTGGCCTTGGCGGCTTACAATGCGGGTCCGGGGCGGATCCAGCAGGCGATTAACCGCAATAAGGCAGCCGGTTTGCCTACAGATTACTGGTCACTGAAACTGCCTCAGGAAACCATGAACTATGTGCCACGCTTCCTGGCAGTGGCACAAATCATTAAAAATCCTGGGGCCTATGGGGTGTCTTTACCTCCGATTGCCAACCGACCACACTTTAGAGAAGTTCCGGTAGGGCCGGTAAACTTAAATGAAGTTGCCTCCATTACCGGTTTAAGCCGCGCCGAGCTATACCAGCTAAATCCAGGGCATCGTGGGGACTGGGTTGATGAGCAAAGCCCGATGAAGATCATTATTCCTGCGGATTTAAGTCCTGCTATTGATGCCCGGCTTAAAAAGTTATCGCCAAGTTCTGGGGCGTTATGGGCAAGTACGGCAAAACCTTTTACTCCGGAAAGAAGCAATCCGCCTGAGCTCAATACGCAAGTGATTAATCCGGCAAAAACAGCGCCACCAGTATTAACCGCCAGTACTTCTACAAGTACTTCTAAAAGTTCTCAGCCAGTGACTGCGGCAAATCCTGTGACAGTCACCAAGCCTTCAGGTACCAAACGTGTGGCTACGCCTCAAGGCTCTGATGCCTTGGCATCTTTTGCTGCAAATAGCGATATTCCAAGTGCACCACGTATTCCTGTTGCGGTGAGTCAGGTGGCGAATGTCAAGCCTGTGACGGTAGAGCCTCCATTGTCTGCTGCTGAGCGCGAGCAGATTATGGCGGCAGTAAAAGCGGAAGGTGAAAATAAAACGCTAGAACAGGTACTGCAACCGGTAGCCAGTAAAGCTGAACAGGAAAAAGTCGTTGCAGAAATTAAAGCCATTGCACCGCAAGGCACCGAAATTGTCGATCCCTTTGACGGCAAAATCAAGTTAACGGCCATTCAAACCAGCCTGTCGGTCGCTGAACAGCAAGGCAAGGAGTTAACCAAAGGTTTTGCTTATCCCAAAGGGGTGGCGGAAAGCACCAAGCCTGATTCAGATGAAGCCAAACGTAACCAGGGCAAAAACTACGTCAAGACCGATTCAGAAGTGGTGGTGATCCCACCGAAAGGAAAACGCAGTACCTATACCGTTCAACAGGGCGATACTTTAGCCGTCATTGCCATGAAAAATGGCCTGAACTGGCGTGATGTGGCGAAATGGAACCAGATAGATCCAAACTCTCCGCTGTACGTGGGAACCAGTATCTATTTATATGATGCCAAACCACAAAGCGAGAAAAATACCGAAACATCATCGGGCAAGTCTAAAGCACAGCCTGAAACTTATGTAGTGCAGGCCAATGACAGCCTGACCGGAGTGGCCAGCCAGTTTGGCTTGTCGGTGAAACAGCTGGCAGATTTCAACAACTTATCGGTCAGCAGCGGTTTGCGTGTGGGGCAAAAATTATCGTTAAAAGACACGGCACAAAATAATTCCGATCTTGTTGAAAGCAAAAGCAATAATTCAAAATCTGCTGCTAAAGTGAAAACCAAATCTTATGTGGTGAAACGTGGCGAATATCTTAAACTGATTGCTGACCGTTATGCCTTGTCCAATCAGGAGCTGGCCGATTTAACCACCGGTCTGACTGCGGGCAGTAGTTTAAGGGTGGGGCAAAAAATTAATGTGCCACTGCATGAAGTAGACAGCAAGCCAGAAGAAAAAGCGAGTCCGGTTAAAATAGATCCGGTAGACATTGAGCCAGCCTATAAAACGGAAAGTTATCAGGTGCAACGTGGCGATACCCTGTCGAGCATTGCAGGCAAATCGAAAATTTCCTTAACCGAACTGGCGCAGCTGAATAAATTATCCAGCAACAGTGGCGTTCGGGTAGGTCAAACCCTGAAGATTCCTGCAAGTTCAACTGTTCCAGAGAGTTATACCGTGCAATCCGGGGATAGCCTGTCTGCCATTTCTGCCAAATACAATTTAGGCATGGATTACATTGCCAATATCAACGGCATTAACCGCAATGCTGGCTTACGTGTGGGTCAGCGTTTGAAACTGACGGGTGAGGAGCCGGTCGCAGCATCAAACAAAGTAGAAGCGAAAGTTGAAGCAAAAATTGAAAAAGTCAGCTTTGAAAAGAGTGATAGCCATGTGGTTAAACCGGGCGAGACTTTAAGTAATATTGCGAAAAAATATCATTTACAGCTGGATTATTTGGCAGCATTGAATGGCTTGACCCGCAATTCAACGGTCCGTATTGGACAGCGTTTAAAAATTGAGGGGGATCTACCAAAGCTGGACGCTAAAGTGGATGAGCCTATTGCAAAAGCAGTGAAGTCATCTAACAACACCGATGGGTATACCGTGAAATCGGGTGAGTCTTTAAACGCCATTGCCAGTCGGACAGGGGTATCGGTTGCTGAATTGGCAGCGATGAATGGTCTTAGCCCTCGTTCCGGTTTACGTGTCGGCCAGCAGATTGTTATTCCTAAAACTGTGGTTGAATATAAAGTCAAACGTGGCGATACCCTGATTGGCCTCGCCAACCGTTATGGTCTGGAAAGCTCGAAACTTGCGGAAATGAATGAGATGCAACCCAATAAACAATTGCGAATTGGTGATGTGATTAAAGTTCCAAACTTATAATAAATGCAAAGACAGGGAGTCATTTAGATGTCATTTGCCAGGGCGAAATATTGGGGTTTTGCATGGGGGCTCAGTCTTTTGACCCAGGGGCTATGGGCTGCGGTGCAGACCACGCCCTATATTGCGGTACATAGCCAGCCGAAATATGCTGGCTTGTTGGTCATGCCCTATGCCAATGCCCAAGCGCCTAAAGGCGGCTATTTAAGTACTGCCAGCAATGGCACGTTTGACAATTTAAACAGTATGAATGGCAAAGGCAGCTCAACCGATGGGGTGGAGTATCTGTTTGATTCGCTGATGTCGAATTCGCTGGATGAGCCGGGGGTGATGTATCCCTTGCTGGCCGAGAAAGTGACTTATGATCCCAAGCAGACCCAATATGTCATTTTCCACCTCAATCCCAAAGCACGTTTTAGCGATGGCAGTGCAGTGACTGCCGAAGACGTCAAATTTACTTTTGATACTTATCAAACCAAGGCCAATCCTGGACTGCAAATGTATCTGGCCGATCTGGATAAAACTGAAGCATTGTCCAAATATACGGTCAAGATGAGCTTTAAGTCGGCCAATAATGCAGAGATGCCACTGATTCTGGCGCAGATGCCAATCTATTCCAAAAAAGACTGGCAAAAGAAGGATTTCACCCGGGTCACCATGCAGCCGATTTTGGGGTCAGGACCTTATCTGATTGACCGGATTGATGCCGGTCGCAGCATCAGCTATAAACGCAATCCAAATTACTGGGGCAAAGACCTGCCGGTCAATAAAGGCCGATATAATTTTGACCGCCTGAAATATGTCTATTACCGCAATCTGGACATTGCCTTTGAAGGCTTTAAGTCGGGGCAATATACCCTGCATGAAGAATTTACCGCGCGTAAATGGGTCACGGAATATCGTTTTCCCGCCGTCCAGGCAGGCATGGTAGTGAAATATAGATTCAAGCATCAGAACCCGATTCCGACACAAAGTTTTGTGTTTAATAGCCGCCGCACACCTTTTCAAGACATCAAGTTTCGCCAAGCCATTACTTATGCCTATGATTTTGAATGGCAAAACAAGGCGCTATTTTACGGACAGTATCGACGCTTACAGAGCTATTTTGCCAACAGTGAACTGGAGGCTAAAGGCACACCCAGCCCTGCGGAGCTGGCAATTTTAAAACCCTATCTAGCCCGACTGAGTCCGATTCAGCGGCAGGGTGTTTTGAAAGATTGGAAATATCCGGTGTCTGATGCCAGCGGATTTAACCGCAATAATCTACTGACTGCACGCCAGCTACTCATCAAAGCCGGCTATACCTTTAAAAATGGCCGTTTGCTGGATACCCAAGGCAAGTCGATCCGGATCGAATTTTTAATCCATCAGGATGGTTTACAGCGCACCTTGATGCCGTTTATCCGTAACATGAAACGTCTGGGCGTCGAAGTGGCGATCCGTCATGTCGATGTACCGCAGTATATCGAGCGCATGCGCACCAAAGATTTTGACATGACCACCAACGTGATGCCGCAGTCGCTCAATCCGGGCAATGAGCAGGCACAGTTATGGGGCAGTGCATCGGCAGATCAGCCGGGGAACTACAACTATGCCGGCATTAAAAATCCTGTGATTGATGCGATGGTCCAGCAGCTTATTCATGCACCGAGTCGTGAGCAGCTGGTACTCAGAACCCGGGTGCTGGATCGTTTGCTGCGTGCCGGTTATTATCAGATTCCAACCTATGGTAAAGGTGAAAACTGGTTCGCCTACTGGAACATGTACCATCAACCGAAAGTAAAACCGAAGCTGTCATCGGGCATTGACTACTGGTGGAGTGATGCCGGGCAAGCGCAAAAAGTCACCCAGTATTTACGTCAAAAATAAACAAGAAGTCATAACGCAGGCACAAGGAACGCTGTTTCGATGGGCATATATATATTAAAAAGACTGCTGCTGATTATTCCAACGCTGTTTTTCATTTTATTGATTAACTTTGTGGTGATCCAGATCGCACCGGGCGGCCCGGTCGAGCAAGCCATTCAACAGGCAGAAGCTTTTCAGGGGCTAGGTGCAACGGGTGGCGAAACGGCCAGTGCCAAAAGCAATTATCAGGGTGCGAAAGGTTTAAGTGATGAAATGGTGCAGAAGATTAAAGCTCAATATGGCTTCGATCAGCCTGCACACATCCGCTTCTGGAACATGCTGAAAAGTTATGCCAGCTTCGATTTCGGTACCAGTTTTTTTAAAGACAAGCCGGTCACGCAATTGCTGTGGGAAAAAATGCCGGTGTCTTTATCTTTGGGCCTGTGGAGCACTTTGCTGATTTATCTGGTGTCTATTCCCTTGGGCATTAAAAAAGCCCGCCAGCATGGCATGTTATTCGATAAATCCACCTCGCTGTTACTGGCGATCGGTTATGCCGTGCCTGCCTTTGTATTTGCGGTTTTACTGATTGTATTTTTTGCCGGGGGTTCCTATTTTCAGTGGTTCCCGCTGCAAGGTCTGGTGTCGGAAAATTTCCACAGCCTAAGCTGGCTGGGCAAAATCCAGGACTATTTCTGGCATATGACCTTGCCTTTACTGGCGATGGTGATTGGCGGTTTTGCCGGGCTGACCTATCTCACCAAATATTCCTTTATGGAAGAATTAAACAAGCAGTATGTGCTGGCGGCACGATCCAAAGGCCTCACCGAGTCACGGGTGCTCTATGGTCATGTGTTTCGTAATGCGATGTTGATCGTGATTGCCGGTTTACCGGAAGCGCTGATTGGCATTTTCTTTGTTGGTAACCTGTTTATTGAAATCATTTTCAATCTGGACGGTTTGGGCCTGCTCGGTTTTGAGGCCATTCAACAGCGCGATTATCCGGTGATTTTTGGCACATTGTTCCTGTTTACTTTGCTCGGTTTGGTGCTGCGACTGATTAGCGATGTGCTGTATCAGGTGATTGATCCGCGGATTAATTTTGAATCGCGAGGTGCTGAATAATGTCCCCATTAATGCAGGCGCGCTTGAAACGATTTCAGGAAAATAAACTCGGCTTTGCTTGTCTCATCATCTTTGCCATTATTTTTGCATTGTCGCTGGCTTCTGAACTGATCGCGAATGATAAACCCCTTTTAGTGAAATACGATCATTCACTTTATGTGCCGGTGTTGAAGTCTTATCCGGAAACGACTTTTGGCGGGGTATTTGAAACCGAAGCCGATTATAAAGATCCGGTGGTGCAGCAATTGATTGATGAAAAAGGCTGGGCGATCTGGCCGCTGATTCAATATTCCTACCAGACGCCTAATCTGGAACTGGCAGTACCCGTACCTTCTGCACCGACTGCACAAAACTGGTTGGGCACAGATGATCAAGGGCGTGATGTATTGGCCCGTATTCTCTATGGTTTACGTGTATCGCTGCTGTTTGGCTTTGCCTTAACCTTTGCTTCAGCGTTGCTGGGCATCGCGGTTGGCGCGATTCAGGGCTATTACGGGGGATGGGTCGATTTATTGGGTCAGCGTATTCTGGAAGTGTGGGGAGGTTTGCCGATGTTATTCATGGTGATGATTCTGGTCAGCATGTTTACCCCAAACGTCTATTGGCTGTTTCTGATTATGCTGTTATTCGGCTGGACCACTTTGGTCGGTCTGGTGCGTGCCGAATTTTTAAAGGCGCGCAATCTGGACTATGTGCGTGCCGCACGCAGCCTGGGAGTTACAGACCGGACCATTATGCTGCGCCACATCTTGCCGAATGCCATGAGTTCCAGCCTGTCGCAGCTTCCTTTTATGTTGACCGCCAACATCACCGCACTCACCGCCTTGGACTTTTTAGGCTACGGTTTACCGCCCGATGCGGCATCTTTGGGTGAATTGTTATTACAAGGCAAATCCAACCTGAATTCACCATGGTTGGCACTGTCCGGCTTCTTCACCCTGGCCATTGTCCTATCTTTACTGATTTATATTGGGGAGGCGACACGCGATGCATTCGATCCAAGACGCCAATAATCCGCAAGCCTTGTTAACTGTCCAGCATTTAAATATCCGGCAAGCAGAGCAGGTGCTGGTAGCTGACCTGAATTTTCAGTTGCATGCCGGTGAAACTGTTGCCCTAGTCGGTGAAAGTGGTTCGGGCAAGTCGATTAGCAGTCTGGCCTTGCTGGGGCTGTTGCCCAGTACCTTAAAGATTCAAGGTCAGGCCATATTGGGACAGCAAAATCTACTGGCACTGAAAACCGAACAGCTGCGCCAAATTCGCGGCCAGAAAATAGCCATGATTTTTCAGGAACCGATGACGGCTTTAAATCCCTTGCACAGGGTGGAAAAAATAATTGGGGAAACCTTGTTGCTGCAAGGCTGGTCCAAACAGAAGACCCGGGCACGCATTATTGAATTGCTGCAAGATGTTGGTATTACCGACCCTGAAGATAAATTGCGCCGTTATCCGCATGAGCTTTCCGGCGGGCAGCGGCAGCGCGTGATGATCGCCATGGCACTCGCCTTAGATCCGGACATTCTGATAGCAGATGAGCCGACCACGGCGCTGGATGTCACCTTACAGGCACAGATTCTAAAACTGCTTAAATCCTTGCAGCAAAGCCGCAAGATGGCGATGATCCTGATCAGTCATGATCTTAATCTGGTGCGTCGCTATGCCGATCAGGTCATTGTGATGAACAAAGGCGTAGTGGAAGAACAGGGTAGCGTGGCGGAAATCTTTCAACATCCGAAACAGGCCTATACCCGTGATTTGCTTAATCATGATTTTGGTGAGGCGCTGCACATTCCAGAAGCTGAAAATTTATTGACCCTAAAGCAGGTTGCGGTGAAGTTCCCGATCAAGCAGGGATTACTCAACCGGGTCAAAGACTACTTTGTCGCGGTAGAACCCTTGGATTTGCAGTTAATGCAAGGTGAATCGATTGGCATTGTCGGCGAAAGCGGTTCAGGCAAAAGTTCGCTGGCTTTGGCCATTAGCCGTTTGATTAAAAGTGACGGTGAAATTGTGCTGCTGGGCACCGATTTAAACCGGTGCAATGAAAAGCAGTTACGGCCTTTACGCGCTGAATTTCAGATCGTGTTTCAAGACCCGTTTAGCAGCCTGAATCCGCGCCTGAATGTGGAACAGACTATTGGTGAAGGTTTGGGCCTAAAAAAATTCTCAGCGACAGAAATATCGCAGCGGATTGATGAAGCCCTGGAAAAAGTCGAATTGCCGGTGTCGTTTCGAAGCCGTTATCCGCATGAGCTGTCTGGTGGGCAACGTCAGCGTGTCGCCCTGGCACGTGCCTTGGTATTGAGTCCTAAACTGCTGATACTGGATGAGCCGACTTCGGCGCTGGACCGTACCACGCAGCGCGCGATTGTGAAATTGCTCAGACGCTTGCAGCAAGAGCATCAGATCAGCTATCTGTTTATCAGCCATGACCTGCAAGTGGTCAAAGCCCTGTGTCAGAAAGTGCTGGTGTTGCGCCGTGCACAGGTGATGGAATTTCAAGGTACTGAACAGCTGTTTTTAAATCCGCAAACGGAATATACCCGTCAATTAATCGAAGCCAGCCAGTATGTTTAAAATTACTGACAAGTCATATTGTCAGAAGAGTCATTGACGGATAACGAAATAAGTTTAGGGTATTAAGGCTAAATAAATACAAATACATCGGGATTAAGAGATGAGCCATCTTGCTGAAGCAACAAGTATTCGACATACCACCTTTAAAAACAGAATTATCAAAGCCGCGATGAGTGAAGCCTTGGCAAATGACGCAGGTCAGCCGAGCCAGTTGCATTTTAATCTGTATGAAGCCTGGGCCAAGGGTGGCTTGGGCTGTGCGATTACCGGCAATGTCATGGTGGATGTTCGCGCCAAAAATGAACCGGGCGTGGTAGTGATTGAGTCAGAACGCGATTTGGCCAAGCTACAGCAATGGGCAGCGCTCGGCAAGAAATATGGCATGGTGCAGCTGGTGCAATTGTCCCATCCCGGCCGTCAGTGTCCCAAAGGTTTAAACAGGGAAACTGTTGCGCCTTCGGCTGTGCCTTTTTCTCCGATGCTGGCAACCACCTTTGGTACGCCGCGTGAATTACGTGAAGACGAAATTTTTGACATTATCCAGCGTTTTGCTACTTCTGCACAAATCTGCGAAAAAGCCGGCTTTGAAGGCATACAGCTGCATGGTGCGCATGGTTATCTGATCAGTCAGTTCTTATCACCATTGACCAACAAACGTCAGGACCAATGGGGCGGTCCGATTGAAAACCGGATGCGCTTCCTGCTGGAAATTTATAAGGCTGTCCGTGCTGCAACTTCGGATCAATTTATCATTTCGGTGAAACTGAACTCGGCTGATTTCCAGCGTGGCGGCATTAGCGAAGAAGAAGTGGTTGCGGTGTTTAAAGCCATAGATGCCGCAGGAATCGACTTGATTGAAGTTTCAGGTGGAACCTATGAAGCTCCGGCCATGGCAGGTGCCAAGGCAGAAAAACGCAAAGCCAGTACCATTGCCCGCGAAGCCTATTTCCTCGATTTTGCCGAGAAAATTCGTAAAGAAGTGAAGTGTCATTTAATGGTGACCGGTGGCTTCCGTACCGTAGAGGGGATGAATGCGGCACTCGACAGTGGTGCCTGCGATTTTATTGGCATTGCCCGTCCATTGGCGGTAGAAACGGATTTAACCGATCGCCTGATTGCGGGGCAGGATGTACGTTATGCGGTACATAAAATTAAAACCGGCGTTCCCATGGTCGACAAAATGGCAATTATGGAAATCATCTGGTATGCCGCACAGTTTAAAGATATTGCGCGGGGCAAGCGTCCGAATCCAAAACTGTCACCGCTGAAAGTATTTTTGAAATATGCCAAAAACAATATTACCGCAATCATTAAAGGGCAGATTAATTCGCGCCGTAGTGCTTAACGGGATGAGCCTGCCTTAGGCCAGGAAGATTTAAACTGTGCGGCAGACCATCGTCTTTTTTCCGTGCATGCTGAAAGGCAGGTCTGCTCTATTTTTATGATTTTTTTGGCTGTGCAGTAAAGATCAGGCGATGCAGGAATTCAATCCGTTTAAAAACAAAAAAGCCTGATTCATCATGATCAGGCTTTTTGCTGAGATATTGCTATCTCGAATATGGCGACCCTACGGGGATTCGAACCCCGGTTACCGCCGTGAAAGGGCGATGTCCTAGGCCTCTAGACGATAGGGTCATCTAAGAATTGGCGTCCCTACGGGGATTCGAACCCCGGTTACCGCCGTGAAAGGGCGATGTCCTAGGCCTCTAGACGATAGGGACGTTTCAGAGGTGGGCGTATAATAGGGTGGATAGGACACCCTGTCAAACCTTTTTCTAGGATAATTTTTAAAAACGGATTCAACTGAATAAAAATAAAACAAATGCGTGAAATGTGTTTTGAAAAGCACTATTTTTCTGCGGTTAAACCCTCAATGATGCTGTTGATCACCGCTGGATGCTGTAAGTAACCGCTAATGCTGTGAGGATTATAAAAAGATGTGGTAATGGCCTGGTTAATGATGGGTGGCTGAAAATTGAAAGGGGCTTCGGATAAAGGGAAAGCAGTCAAAAAATCATCAGGTGAATAAAAATTAAACCAGTCGCCCTGCAGTTGCGGTGGTCTGGAAATAGGGGTGACGAGTTTTTCCTGAATGACTCTAAAAGCCAGGGGAGAGCCTAAGGTAATAAAGCGCTGTATTCTAAAATGCGGATATTGATGCAGCAGGTTGTAGGTAATGACCGAACCGAGGGAATGCGCCACCATAATATGATCTAGCTCGGGATGAAGATAAGACATGATCCGGTGATGGACTTCATGCATGAAATCCGGGTTAGATAAATATAAATAGGTTTCAATCAGGAATTTATGGATAAAAGTTTCATGCAGCTTGGGATAATGATTCAGGAATAATGCCAGTTCCTTAAAGGCATGATCTCTGGTGAGTGCGCTCATGAGGGCTAATCGCTGAGTGAATGACTTGGTACATTCGGCGTTTACACTCGGTAATCTACTCGCACAGGGATGATGTTCCGGGACAAGGGTAGTGTTATGCCTTAAATGAAAGGGAAGATGCAAATGCGGAATAGACTTGGGTAAAAAAGTCTCCAGATCGAGGCTGTTATATAAATGATGTTTACTGAGCAAATCTCCATAAAAGGGGAAGCGTATTTCCAGGGCATTAAGATCGATATTTTGCTGAGAATTACGCAAACCGGTCTGAAAAGCGGATAGCCAACGCTGTTTTAATGAGGGTTGATCATAATTTTGTTGATTCATGCCGTGAATAAAAATGATTTTCATACATGGTCAGAGCTTTATAGAAGGGGATATCTTTATGAAGCTTAAAAAAAAGAGCGGTACTTGACCACTCCTTTTCTGTGTTAGTTTTGCTTTCGATAGAAAACATAATAACTGAGATAACAACCCGCAATAAAAAGCAGACAGCCAATAAAGCCGGCCAGCATTTCCGGATCTGCTGCCATACTGATACAGGTAATAAAACAGAACACAAAACCTAGAATCGGTACAATTGGGAACAGCGGTGCGGCAAAGCCCAGCTCTTCCACGCTATGGCCGGCCTTATACCACTGGCGACGGAAATTGAACTGGCTTAAGCAAATGCTCATCCAGACCACCACCATGGTAAATGCAGCCACACCCAGCAGGTTCTTGAAGATGGTTTCCGGTGCAAACTGCTCTGACAGTAATCCCGGAATCGCACCAAACATGGTGACAATAATCGCCACAAAAGGAATGCCACGGTGGTTCACTTTAGAGAACACGGCAGGTAACTGTTTTTTGTCAGATAAAGACCACATCATGCGGGAAGCGGCATATAAACCCGAGTTGGCTGCCGATAACAGCGCGGTGATAATCACAAAGCGGATGATATCTTCCGCGTGTGGAATACCGATATAAGTAAATACTGTGACAAACGGACTGCTACTGACGCCTTCAGCACCCAAGCCTGCCATCTGATGCGGCAACAGTGCGCTAATCACCACAATTGTGCCGACAAAGAAAATCAGCAGTCGCCAGATTGCAGCATTGATGGCTTTGGGTACGTTCTTAGCCGGGTCCTGGGTTTCACCTGCGGCAACGCCAATCAGTTCGGTGCCAGAGAAAGCGAAGTTGACAATCAGCATGGTGGCGAAAATTGGAAATAAGCCTTGAGGAAACCAGCCCTGAGCCGTAAGGTTGCTAAATAAAGGCGTAGAAGTGTTCCCCTGAAACGAAAGCACACCAAAAATTGCCAACAAGCCGAGAATAATAAAGCTAATCACGGTCACGACTTTGACCAGAGAAAGCCAGAATTCAGATTCGGCAAACAGTTTGGTTGAACTCATATTGAGTCCAAAAACAATGGCTGCAAAAACGATGGTCCAGATCCAGACTGAAATTTGCGGAAACCATTCCTGCATCAGCAAGGCTGCGGCGGTAAATTCGGTTCCCAAGGTGGCAGTCCAGGTCAGCCAGTACAACCAGGTAATCATATAACCGGTACCAGGACCAATATATCTGCGTGCATAGGTACCAAAAGAACCTGATTCGGGCATGTGCACCGCAAGTTCGCCCAGACAAAGCATGACTGCATAAGCGATTAAACCGCCTAATACATAGGAGATGATGGCACCTACAGGCCCCGTTTGTGCAATGACTTCACCCGAACCTAAAAATAACCCCGTGCCGATTGCGCCGCCTAGCGAAATCATGACCAGGTGTCGAGTACTCATAGCGCGTTTTAAAGGCGCAGAATTGCCCTGATGCATAGCATCATTCGGAGTATGAGATGACTGCATAAGAGAAAAAGAAAAAGAAAAATGAAGCGAACTATTGTAGTGAAAAACTACGAATCTGCAATGTAATAATGATAGGTGTTGAAGCTTGAATGATCGTATAGCACGATATATGGCGACCCTACGGGGATTCGAACCCCGGTTACCGCCGTGACAGGGCGATGTCCTAGGCCTCTAGACGATAGGGTCGTTAGGAGGTGATGCGTATATTATGGATTTTTAATAAAGCTGTCAAACCTGTAATTGTGTTATTTTTAAAATATTGAATTAATTGCATAAAAAATGACAAATCTGAAATAAAAAGTGCAGTTTTTTAATCGGGAATTGATCTGTCGCGTTAAAAGCGCATTCATTTTCAGCACGATACAACTTGTATCAATCCACCCTCTAGGGATAGCTTAATGAGATAAAGTGCAGCCATTACTCTTTTTAGCGACGGCTTAGGCTCCTCGGCAGGTGAATACTGCGAAGGTTGGGGAAGATTGGATAAGATAAAAAATAGGCTGAAAGCATTATTTTAATTATGGGTTAGGTGAATGTTAAAGCAACCAGATTCTTCGATGATGAAAATGGGTTGAAGCGGTTTTAAATTAAAAAGACCACATATTAGTGGTCGGGTGTTTGATATTTCTCAGGCTGTTCTTGCGCTGGAGCTTCTGCCGGTGTAATGGATGAATCCTTGGCTGGAGCTTCATCTCTGCTGACGATATATAAATATAAAGCAGAGGGCAGGAGAATGATTAAAACAAGGAAAAATTTTTTCAACATGCGAGCAGGTTCATTAATTGCAATGAGGGAAACTTAGCATGCAAATGGCGATAAAAAAAGGTGTCACAGCATTTAAGCCTAAACTTTAAAAATCAAGCTTGAAAACGAATATTCAGGATGGGCTGATGATTAATTTTAGAAATCATGTTTAGTGATTATCCGCAAGTTATGACGGCTTTTTAAGGGGCTATGGATGTGAATATACGAATCAAGGTTTTAATTTTAAAATGTTTTCGGTAGTGAAAATAAAGGGAAGTTAGTACCAATCTAAAAACTAAAAGTTTAGATGGTTAAATAGAATATAAAAGTATAAAAAATAAAGAAGAGAAAAATAGATGGCGTCCCTACGGGGATTCGAACCCCGGTTACCGCCGTGAAAGGGCGATGTCCTAGGCCTCTAGACGATAGGGACGTTTAGAAGATGGCGGTATCTTATTGATCCGCCACCAAGGTGTCAAGTAGATGGGGAGCGAGTTTGTTCAAAATATAGCAAAACAGTTCTGCAGTCTTTTGAGTGTCATACAAGGCAGAGTGTGCTTCCTTGCCATCGAACTCGATTCCCGCCTGAATGCAGGATTTTGCCAGTACGGTTTGACCAAACATCACGGCACTTAAAGTCACGGTGTCAAACACTGAAAAACTGTGAAAAGGATTTTGATTTTTAGTCCCCGTACGGGCAATGGCCGCTTGTACAAAGCCCAAATCGAAATGTGCGTTATGGCCGACCAAAACTGCATGGGTACAGTTTTGCTGACGGCGAACTTCATTGACCGACTTGAAAATGCGTTTTAATGCACTTTTTTCATCTTCCGCCATGGCAATACGCATTGGGTTGGATGGATCAATACCAATAAATTCCAGGGAACGACGGTCTAAGTTCGCCCCTTCAAAAGGATTAATATGTGCATGGTACGCTTCACCAGGTACAAATTGACCTTCTTCATTATAAATGATGGGGATCGCTGCAATTTCCAGCAAGGCATCGGTCTGTGAGTTAAAACCTGCTGTCTCGACATCGACAACAACAGGTAAAAATCCACGGAAACGCTGACCAATTACTGGTGGGGTTTCATCTGTCACACTTTTCTCCATTGGATGGTCTTACCCGCATACAATGGGATAATCTGTTCGCCATCCAAATAGTCTAAACTTTCCGGAATAACTTGTTCTTCTTTGACCAAAGTAATGGTATTGGTGTTGCGCGGTAGGCCATAGAAATCAGCACCGAAATGGCTGGCAAAACCTTCCAGGCGGTCCAGTCGGCCAACCTGATCAAAAGCCTGAGCATATAATTCAATTGCGGTAGGTGCACTGTAGCAACCGGCACAGCCACAGGCATTTTCTTTGGCATTTTTTGAATGCGGCGCGCTGTCTGTTCCCAGGAAAAACTTGGGATTAGAACTGGTCGCCACTTCAAGCAGGGTTTGCTGATGGCTTTGACGCTTTAAAATTGGCAAACAATAGAAATGCGGTTTAATACCACCCACCAGCATATCGTTACGGTTGAACAGTAAATGCTGTGGGGTAATGGTCGCAGCGACATTGCGGTCTTGTTCAAGTACAAAATGTGCCGCGTCGCTTGTGGTGATGTGTTCTAAAACCAATTTAAGTTTAGGGAATTGTTTTAGAAGCGGTGAAAGCACTTCATCTAAAAAGCGTTTTTCACGGTCAAAAATATCCACATGGTTATGGGTGACTTCACCATGAAGCAACAACGGTACCTGGTGTTCTTCAAGCTGTTCAATCACCGCATAGACTTTACGGATATCACTGACGCCATTGTCTGAATTTGTGGTTGCACCGGCTGGATACAGCTTGATGGCATTCACATGCTCGGATTCTTTAATTTTTTTGACTTCGCTCGGTTGGGTCTGGTCGGTAAAATAAAGCACCATCCGGGGATCAAAAGCGACACCTTCAGGGACATGCGCCATAATGCGTTCACGATAAGCCAGTGCCTCCTCAACTGTTTTAATTGGAGGGACAGTATTGGGCATGCAGATGGCACGAGCAAACTGCTTGGCAAGATCTGGAACTGTGCGTTTTAAAGATAAACCGTCACGTAAGTGAGCATGCCAATCGTCTGGCTGGAGAAGGGTGATTGTATTCAAGGCCATTTCAATCGAAGAAATAAAACAAATGATAATCCATAAAGTGTGAAAATGGTAACGAGAATTACAGACAAATGGTTATATATATATAATTCTAAATAAGAAAAATATGTTATTTTTAGTAACTAGAAGAAATAAGAAATGCTGGGCAATGGAATCCAAGTATAATCTAGCGAAATTACAATATGATAAAGAAAAGATAGAAGAACTGATTACGCGGCAAAGTCAACGCGTAGGACAGGTTTTTCCAAAAAAAATGGAACAGGAATTTTGGTCGAAAAACTTGGAACGTGCCCGTAAGCATGTACAAAAATACCTGTGGGGTGGCGTTTTATCTTATTTTATTTTTATTCTGGTGATTTTACCCAGCGATTACTGGGTAATTGACAAACAGTATCTCAAGCATGATTTTCTGAACTGTAGCTTAGGTTTGGCCAATGGTGCTCTATGCTTGCTGGTCTTATTTTCTTTTTCGCATTTTCCTAAACTGCGTCCCTATTTTGCTCCGGCTTCCATGGTGCTTATGTTTTGGGCCATGGTCTCCATATCCTGGTTAACCTTGACCGTAGAAACCGTCGCCTTGCGACAACAAGGTATGGCTATCCTGTGCATGATTTATATCATGGGTTCCCTTATTACTGGAGTAAAGCCATTTCAGATGCTGATGACCGGGTTTTTAGCAGCCTCAGTAACAGTCATTCTTTTCTTTCTACTTCATGTTGATTTTGATGCCGTGGTGTTGGGGCGTATTCTTTTTGGCAGTTGCGTATTTGGTTATGTGATTAGTCATATGATTTTTGCGCGAGAACGAATGATTTATTTGTTTACTATGCGTGCCCGAATTAGTGAAAAAATGCATCGGATTCATAATTCAGAATTATTGCATTTAAGTCAGCATGATGACCTGACCAAAATCTCGAATCGTCGTACTTTCGATGAAATGATGGACGTATTTTACGAGCAGACCCGTCAAGAACAAAGTGATTTGGCGATCCTGTTTATTGATATTGATTTTTTTAAAAACTATAACGATTTTTATGGGCACCAAAAAGGCGATGATGTGATTTCCTCTATCGCCAAATCAATTAAAAATGCCATTCGGCATATGGATTTCGTAGCGCGCTATGGCGGGGAAGAGTTTGTCGTATTGTTGCCTGAAACGGATGCTCATGGTGCTTATGCCGTAGCCTCAAATATATTTAAGGCCATCGAGCGTTTAGAAATTCCACACGAAAAATCTTTAATCTCCAATTTTATTACCATCAGCTTGGGCATTACTGTTTATCATGGCGAGACCGAGCTAAGTAAAGAGGAGTTGTTGGAAATTGCTGATCAGGCTTTATATCGTGCCAAGCATTTAGGCCGTAACCAGATTTATTATCAATCTATTCGCTCCAATATTTCTGACACTGAATTAATCAAATCATAAACGGGTCAGATAAAAAAACCGCTCTTTCGAGCGGTTTTTTGACCTAAAACAAACTTATTTGTTTTTGTCTTTTAATTGAGGAACAGCTGAACCAGTACCTACAGAAAGTAAGCCTGCACCTGTATAGATACCCAGTTTTGCACGCGTATCCGTGATGTCAAGGTTACGCATGGTCAATTGACCAATACGGTCAGCAGGGCTAAACATAGAATCACCTTTCTCCATGGTTAAACGCTCAGCTTCATAAGTGAGGTTAGGAGATTCAGTGTTCATGATGGTGTAATCGTTACCGCGACGCAGTTCTAAAGTCACCGTACCCGTTACTGCTTTAGCAACCCAACGCTGTGCAGTTTCACGCAGCATCAGTGCTTGAGAATCGAACCAGCGGCCTTGGTACAACAAACGACCTAAACGCAGACCGTTGATGCGGTATTGTTCAATGGTGTCTTCGTTATGAATACCCGTCACCAGACGCTCATAAGCGATATGAAGCAGAGCCATACCCGGCGCTTCGTAAATACCGCGAGATTTCGCTTCGATGATACGGTTTTCGATCTGATCCGACATACCTAGACCGTGACGACCACCGATACGGTTCGCTTCAAGAATGAACTCAACCGGATCTTCAATGCGTTGACCGTTGATTGCAACCGGGAAACCTTCTTCGAAAGTAATGGATACTTCTTCAGGCTTGATTTCAACGTCATCTTTCCAGAACGCAACGCCCATGATTGGGTCAACGATTTTAATACCGGCATTCAGGTATTCAAGATCTTTCGCTTCGTGCGTTGCACCCAGCATGTTTGAGTCGGTTGAGTAGGCTTTTTCTTTTGACATTTTATAGTCAAAGCCGTTGTCGATCAGGAATTGTGACATTTCCGCACGACCACCAAGCTCATCAATAAAAGTCTGGTCTAACCAAGGTTTGTAAATTTTAAGCGCTGGATTGGTCAACAAGCCATAACGGTAGAAACGTTCAATGTCGTTACCTTTATAAGTTGAACCGTCACCCCAGATGTTGACGTCATCTTCTTTCATTGCGGTAACAAGCATGGTGCCGGTTACTGCGCGACCCAATGGCGTAGTATTGAAATAAGGAACACCACCAGTGCTGATATGGAAAGCGCCACATTGAATAGCAGCAATACCTTCTAATGCAAGTTGTAAGCGGCAATCAACTAAGCGAGCTTTTACTGCGCCATACGCTTCCGCTTTTTTCGGAATCGCATCATAGTCGTCTTCATCAGGCTGACCCAGGTTTGCTGTATAAGCATAAGGTTCTGCGCCTTTTTGTTTCATCCACAATAGAGCAGCTGAAGTATCTAGACCACCAGAGAAGGCAATACCAACTTTTTTGCCTACTGGGACATTCTGCAAGATAGTTGCATTATCAGACATTGTTAATCCTAACGATATGAAATAGGCACCGAGAAATTTGGTGGCCCAAGAAAATACACATTTCTTTAATTGTAGCACTATTTTATTTCTAATGGTTTTACAAAAGAAAATCTCGTTGAAAATTTGAAACTGATAGATTCAATATATGTTTATAAGCAAAGATCTGGATTGAATCGTGAAGCAGAGCAGAGCTGTGGCTTAAAACCGGCGTTATACAGGGTTTAAAAGCGAGGCCCATACAATTTTGAGCGGCACATTCAAAGTTTGATCGCCTGCAACATGTCCGCGCATTTTATTTCCTGTCAGCATGGTTTTCTGTCGCACCTGTTATCTGTCTCTAATTATCTAGGAGACTAATGATCAGGATCTACGCTTGCTGTAAATAGTGCTTTGCTTTGAGCAAGCATCGTTCAAATACCCCCTATTATCGACTAAAGTATTAGATGGTTGTCCCGGATTTTTTAATTTTCCAAAAAAATAATAAAAATTAAATAATTAAAAATATCGGATTGAATTTTAACCAGTGTGGTCTGTGCTGATTTTGAATATTTTATACATTATATTGGTATGACCAATTTTAAATAAATAAATTGGATGTTGATCTTTAATTGGTTAAAAAGTAGCATATTTAAAGTTTATAGATATATTTTTTTAATTAAATGGTTATTGGTCATACCAATTTAAGTATTCATTGGTAGTTGATCAGACCATTTTGTATTCTGGAAAAGCATTTCAAGGAGAGGACAATGCTTCAACAATGGCAACAGATTTACGATCCTATGGGCAATATCTGGCTCTCCAGTTTGATTGCCCTGATTCCCATCATTTTCTTCTTTTTAGCACTTGCGGTATTCCGCATGAAAGGTAGCGTAGCGGGAACAATTACCGTGATCCTTGCGCTGCTGGTTTCCTTATTTTCCTATCAGATGCCGGCCGTGATGGCTTTTGCATCGATGATTTACGGTTTTTTCTATGGTTTGTGGCCAATTGCCTGGATCATTATCGGCGCCGTATTTCTGTATAAAATTTCGGTTAAAACAGGGCAGTTCGATATTATTCGTTCCTCCATTCTGTCGATTACCGAAGATCAGCGCTTACAGATGCTCTTTGTAGGTTTTGCCTTTGGTACTTTCCTTGAAGGTGCAGCAGGTTTTGGTGCTCCGGTTGCCATTACCGCTGCATTGCTGGTGGGATTAGGCTTTAAACCCTTATATGCAGCGGGCTTATGCCTGATTGTCAATACTGCACCGGTTGCCTTCGGCGCAATGGGGATTCCCATTATTGTGGCCGGGCAGGTTTCCGGGGTGGATACCATGGAAATCAGCCAGATGGTAGGACGTCAGTTGCCGTTTATGGTGCCGATTGTTCTATTCTGGATTATGGCGATTATGGATGGCTGGCGCGGTGTGAAAGAAACCTGGCCAGCGGTGATTGTGGGTGGTGGATCGTTCGCGCTTGCACAATATCTCACCTCTAACTTTGTAGGTCCTGAACTGCCAGACATTACCGCTGCAATTGCTTCACTGGTTTCTTTAACAATTTTGCTTAAATTCTGGCAGCCAAAACACATTTTCCGTTTTGCAGACCAGGACGCAAATGTGGATGAATCCGCTGCTCAACAGCTCGCAGCTCAAAAACAGCAGAAATATAGCATTGCCCAAATTGCCAAGGCATGGTCGCCATTTGCCATTTTAACCGCAATGGTCACCATCTGGAGTATCAAGCCCTTTAAGGATTTATTTGCCAAAGATGGCGCGCTGCATGATCTGGTGATTTCGATCAAGGTGCCGTATTTGCATCAGCTGATCCAGAAGATGCCGCCGGTGGTCCCTGAAATTAAGGACTACGATGCGATTTATAAATTTGACTGGATTTCTGCTACAGGCACAGCCATTTTCATTGCCGCCATCATCACCATCATTTTCCTGAAAATGAAGCCTAAAGCAGCAGTCATCACTTTTGGCGAAACCATCAATGAATTGAAAGTTCCTATTTATTCCATTGGTATGGTGCTGGCTTTTGCCTTTATTGCGAACTATTCAGGTATGTCGGCTACCCTGGCTTTGGCGTTGGCACATACCGGTCAGGCATTTACCTTCTTCTCGCCATTTCTGGGTTGGTTAGGCGTGTTCCTGACCGGTTCGGACACATCTGCCAATGCGCTTTTCTCGGCACTTCAGGCGACCACGGCACAACAGATTGGCGTGCCAGAAGTACTGCTGGTTGCGGCCAATACCAGTGGCGGGGTGACCGGGAAAATGATTTCACCTCAATCGATTGCCATTGCCTGTGCGGCTGTAGGTCTGGTGGGTAAAGAATCTGATTTGTTCCGCTTTACCGTGAAACACAGTATCTCCTTTACAGTGATGATTGGTATTATCATTACTTTACAAGCCTATGTGTTCCCATGGATGATTCCATAAACTGGAATTGATGCAAGAGTAGAGAAATGCAGATGAAAGTTTCCGACCAAGCCGTACAGCAGCTCCGTATGTTGATTGAACAGAGCAATATGCAGGTTGGAGACCGTTTGCCTGCAGAACGTAAATTATGTGAACAGCTCGGGGTGTCGCGTTCATCGCTGCGTGAAGCCATTCAGCATCTGGCCAGTACGGGCATGTTACTGAGCAAGGCTGGGTCTGGCACCTTTTTGCAGCTGCTGCCGAGTGCATGGACCAATCATCAAATTGTAGAACCTTTAAGCAATCTGATCGATCAGGACCCGGCTTACCGGTTTGATGTACAGGAAGCCCGTAGCGTTTTGGAGGGCGGAACGGCCTGGTATGCCGCTCAGCGTGCAACAGCAGCAGACCTGGAAAATATTCGCCGCTGTTACGATCGGATTGCCCATTATCAATCTATTGGGGATGATGATCAGGCGTCTAAAGCGGATGCCGAGTTCCATTTAGCCATTGCCGAAGCCTCACATAATTTAGTGTTAATACAGATGATGCGCAGCCTGTTTGACCTGTTGAAATACAACGTGGTTTTGGGCCGACGCAAAGTCTATAGCGAATCGCACCGTTTTGATCAATTGCATGATCAGCACTTTCAGGTGATGGATGCAATTGAACGTCGTGATCCTGATGCTGCACGCAGTGCAGTCTGTGGACACATTGAGTTTGTAGTACAACAGGTACGCTTGATTGATGAAGAAGAAGCTCGTCGCCAGCGTGCCAGTAGATTAAACAGGATATAAGCATGATTATTTCTTCTGCGAATGATTATCGTGAAGCTGCGAAACGCCGGTTGCCCCCTTTTCTTTTTCACTATATTGATGGTGGCGCATACGCGGAATATACACTAAAGCGTAATGTGGAAGATTTATCAAAAATTGCGTTGAGACAACGTGTACTGAATGACATGTCGCAGTTAAGTTTGGAAACCAAACTGTTTGATGAAACCTTGTCGATGCCGGTGGCATTGTCGCCAGTCGGTTTAACCGGTATGTATGCACGTCGCGGGGAAGTTCAGGCGGCAGTGGCGGCAGATAAAAAAGGCATTCCTTTTACGCTATCGACCGTGTCAGTCTGTCCGATTGAAGAAGTGGCGCCAGCAATTCAGCGTCCAATGTGGTTCCAGTTGTATGTACTGCGTGACCGCGGCTTTATGAAAAATGCCCTGGAACGTGCCAAAGCGGCAGGTTGTTCTACCTTGGTATTTACAGTAGATATGCCTGTGCCGGGCGCGCGTTACCGTGATGCCCACTCGGGTATGAGCGGGCCAAATGCGGCAATGCGCCGTTATATGCAATCCTGTTTCCATCCGCATTGGGCCTGGAATGTGGGCTTGATGGGCCGTCCGCATGATCTGGGCAATATTTCCAAATACTTGGGCAAACCAACGGGTCTTGAGGATTATATTGGCTGGTTAGGCTCTAATTTTGATCCCTCTATTTCATGGAAGGATCTGGAGTGGATTCGTGAGTTCTGGGATGGTCCAATGGTGATCAAGGGTATTTTAGATCCTGAAGATGCCAAGGATGCAGTACGTTTCGGTGCAGATGGTATTGTGGTGTCGAATCACGGTGGCCGTCAGCTGGATGGAGTCTTGTCTTCCGCGCGTGCGCTTCCACCGATTGCCGATGCAGTTAAAGGCGACATCAAAATTCTAGCCGATTCTGGTATCCGTAATGGTCTGGATGTGGTGCGTATGCTGGCTTTAGGTGCCGATACCTGTATGTTGGGTCGTGCCTTTGTCTATGCACTGGGCGCTGCCGGTGGTGAGGGTGTTTCCAATCTGCTCGAATTGATTGATAAGGAAATGCGCGTGGCAATGACGCTGACCGGTGCCAAAACCATCGCCGATATTACTTCGGATTGTTTGGTGAAGTTGGAGAAAGAGTTGGCTTAAATAATAATTTTGAATATTAAATTTAGTCAAAGCTTGAATTTGATACGCGTAAACGTCATCCGCAACTGTTTGAGGCAGGACTTTATACTTAACATCATGTTTCTGCGATGAAAATAAAGATTTGACGGAATATGACGAGTTTTGCGGATGACAATGGTTTTGCCTACTTTTCCCGAAAGAAAAGTAGGTCGAACCGAAGGTTAATTCCTGAATATAAATAATATTGGAAAGACTCCGCAGTAATGAATACCGTGTTGATTAAGCGCGACAATTCATCAATAGGATATGACAAATGCCATCCAATTTAGATGCACAGCAAACCATTCAAAAACTCATCCACATTGTCGGCAAGCAACATGTATTAACAGATGACAATGACACACGATTATACCGTCAAGGTCGTCGTTACGGTTCCGGTCAAGTGCTGGCTGTAGTTGTCCCGGGTTCATTGCTGGAACAGTGGCAAGTCTTGCAGGCTGCGGTGGATGCGGACTGTATTGTGATTATGCAGGCTGCCAATACCGGACTCACCGGTGGTTCAACCCCTTTTGGCGATGATTATGACCGTCCGGTGATTCTGATCAACACTCGACGCTTGGTTGGCATTCAAGTGATTAATGATGCGAAACAAGTAGTTTGTTTGCCCGGTGCAACACTGGACAAACTGGAAAAAGAACTGGCAGTGTTTAATCGCGAGCCGCATTCCGTGATTGGTTCCTCCTGTATCGGTGCATCGGTCTTGGGTGGAGTCTGCAATAACTCCGGTGGTGCACTGGTTCGCCGTGGACCTGCCTATACCGAACTGGCCCTGTATGCCCGAGTAAATGAATCGGGGCAACTGGAACTGGTCAACCATCTGGGCATCCAGCTCGGTTCAACACCAGAAGAAATTTTATCTAATCTGGAAAATCAGCAATATCAATTGACGGATATTGAAAATGATCAGCACTGCTGTGCTTCGGATCATCGCTATGCCCATGACGTGACTCAGGTCGATGAGAACACGCCGGCGCGTTTTAATGCCGATCCATCGCGCTTGTATGAAGCATCCGGTTCGGCAGGAAAAGTCTGCGTGTTTGCGGTACGTTTGGATACATTTGAAAAAATTCCCAGTCAGGTGTTTTATGTCGGCACCAATACCCAGCAAGATTTAACCGCAATCCGCCGTTTTCTACTTACCGATTTGCCGCGTTTGCCAATTGCAGGCGAATATATTCACCGGGTGGCTTACGATATTGGCGCGGAATATGGCAAAGACACTTTCATGTTCATTGAAAAATTCGGGACCGCCAAAGTGCCGGCGGCTTTTGCCATGAAAGATAAGCTCGATGGCTACCTGGAAAAAATCGGCATGAAAGGGCTGTCTGATAAAGTCCTGCAAATGTTGAGCAAATTTTTACCGTCGCATTTACCGAAACGCATGAATGAGTTCCGAGATTTGTATGAGCATCATCTGGTGCTGCGCATCGAAAATCAGGATGTAGAACAGGTGCAGCAGTTTTTACAGCACTATTTTTCAGCTAACACCACTGGAAATTATTTCCTGTGTACCGAAGAAGAAGGACGCAAAGCCTTTCTACACCGTTTTGCCGTAGCCGGAGCTGCCATTCGTTATCGCGACACCCATCGTTCAGAAGTGGAAGATATTGTTGCGCTGGACATTGCCTTACGCCGTAATGACCGTGAATGGGTAGAAACTTTGCCGAAAGAAATGGATGAGCTGATTATTCATAAACTGTATTACGGTCATTTTTTATGTCATGTGTTCCATCAGGACTATATTGTGAAAAAAGGCGTAGATCCTTTGGCAATAGAACATCAGATGTGGAGTTTACTGGATGCACGTGGGGCTGAATATCCCGCAGAACATAATGTCGGGCATTTATATGTGGCCAAGCCTGCGCTCAAAAAGCATTATCAAAAACTGGACCCGACCAATAGCTTTAATGTAGGAATTGGTCATACTTCAAAATTGAAATACTGGAATCAAGAAACAAATTAAAAAACTGAATTATAATAAAAAATAACGGGTTCTATCTCAGGCGCAGTGCTTAGACTGCGCTTTTTTTATGAAAAATTGACTGTTTCGTCAGACAATGTGTAAAACAAGTCATAAACAAAAGAATAAAAATAGGTAAAGTAATATGCAACAAGTTGCAAAGCCAATATATAAAGGATCCATCATGACAACTCGCTATGCAAATATATTAAAACCGCTGCATTTGGGCTTTACGACCATTAAAAACCGTGTCGTGATGGGTTCCATGCATACCGGTCTGGAAGACCGTTTTTATAATTATCCTAAATTGGCCGCATATTTTGGCGAACGGGCAAAAGGTGGCGTAGGGCTGATTATTACCGGGGGAATTTCACCGAACCGTCAGGGCTGGTTGCTTCCGGCGGGCGGTACCATGAATAATTTGGCAGATGTGGCACCGCATCGTTTGGTGACGCATGCCGTACATAAGCATGGTGCAAAAATCTTGATGCAGATTTTGCATTCGGGCCGTTATGGCTATCAGCCTTTTGTGGTTTCTGCCAGCCCGATTAAATCTCCAATTTCACCGTTTAAACCGCGTCAAATGAGTGAAAAGCAGATTTTAGAGACCATCGAAGATTATGCACACACGGCCAGCATTGCCAAAAAAGCCGGCTATGATGGTGTGGAAATTATGGGGTCTGAAGGCTATTTGCTGAATCAGTTTTTAAGCCGTCATGTCAATCAGCGTACCGACCGCTGGGGTGGCGACATTGAAAACCGCATGCGTTTTGCCATAGAGATTGTCAAAGCTATTCGTGAAAAAGTCGGTGAAAAATTTATTATCTGTTTCCGTTTGTCCATGCTCGATTTAGTACATGATGGCAACACCATGCAGGAAGTGATTACGGTGGCACAGGCTTTGGAAAAAGCCGGAGTCACCTTGCTGAATACCGGGATTGGCTGGCATGAAGCCCGTATTCCGACCATTGTCACTTCAGTGCCACGTGCAGCGTTTGCCGATTATACAGCTGAAGTGAAAAAGCATGTGGCGATTCCTGTGATTGCCTCCAACCGGATTAACATGCCTGAAACGGCCGAAGAAATTTTGGCGGCTGGAAAAGCAGATATGGTGCAGATGGCACGACCATTGTTGGCAGATGCCTTCTGGGTCAGTAAAACTGCCACCAATCGGGTAGATGAAATTAATACCTGTATTGCCTGTAACCAGGCTTGCCTAGACCACACCTTTAAAAATAAGCGTGCAACCTGTCTGGTCAATCCACGCGCGGCTTATGAAACAGAACTGGTGTATGTAAAAACCAAAGCACCGAAAAAAATCGCTGTGGTGGGCGGGGGTGTGGCAGGCATGTCGGCTGCAACAGTGGCTGCCAGTCGTGGTCATAAAGTTACTTTATTTGAAGCAAGCCATGAAGTAGGCGGGCAGTTCAATCTGGCCAAAGTGGTACCGGGTAAAGAAGAATTCCATGAAACCATCCGTTATTTTAAAGTCCAGATTGAAAGAACTGGGGTAGAACTGCGCTTAAATACCAGAGTCAACCGTGAACAGCTGGAGCGTGAAGGTTTTGATGAAGTTGTCGTGGCAACGGGAGTGATTCCTCGTGCTTTAGATATTGATGGCAGTCAGGCACCGCAAGTGTTGTCTTATGCAGAAGTATTGCGTGGTGCTGCTGTGGGCAATCGGGTGGCGGTGATTGGTGCCGGTGGTATTGGTTTTGATGTATCCGAGTTTTTATTAAAGCCTGAACATCAGCCACAGCCGCAACCCTTGGCGGACTGGCAGCGGGAGTGGGGCATTGACCCTAATCCGAATTATATTTCTGAAGGTGGCCTGCAAGCTGCTGAAGTGGCTCATCCGGTACGTGAAATTTATCTCTTGCAACGCAAAACGACACCGCTGGGGATTGGATTAGGCAAGACCACAGGTTGGGTACATCGTGCACAATTGAAAAAGCATGCAGTAAAAATGCTGCGCGGAGTGCAATATCAATCCATTACAGATGAAGGCTTATGGATTAAAACCAATGGCTATGACCAGCTGTTACGTGTAGATACCGTGGTGGTGTGTGCAGGGCAGGAGTCAGTGAAGGATATTATGCCAACTGAAGATGAATTTACCCTGGCAAATTACCACATTATTGGCGGTGCCAAACTGGCGGCAGAACTTGACGCAAAGCGTGCAATTCGTGAAGGTGCTGAATTGGCAGCCAAATTATAATTTTTTAAGTTTATTTGGTGAAACAATATTCATTTGAATAGTTTGGTTGTAATTTTTACTTGTCAGTTTTTAAAAACATCCGTATGATGGCGCACATGGAAGCGTGGCAGAGCGGTTTAATGCACCGGTCTTGAAAACCGACGAGGGTGTGAGTCCTCCGTGAGTTCGAATCTCACCGCTTCCGCCAAATTCAAAAGTCCCTGTGAAAACAGGGGCTTTTTTAATGTCTATAGTTTTTGCCCAACCTGAAAAATAGACTTAAACAGGAAAAGCATCAGACTCTTCCGGAAATCAGCCAGTAAAAATTGCCATCCTCAAGGATAAAACGTCTTTCAGGAAAAAATCCCTGATTTAGATGTCGGAGTCAGGTATATACAATAAAACCGGTGCTGAACTTAAGATACGAAGCCAAGAAATCAGTAAAGATGGATATCTGATGAGGGATGAATTTTTAAGTAAAGCAGTTCGATTCACGTTATGGTTAAGTTTATAATTTTTAATAAAATATTCTATTGGGGTGGGTAAATCAGAGAAAAAACTGTTATTCCAACTCAACTATATTTTTCCACTTTCACCAAAACCAAAGCAATTCGTTCTATATGCTGATAGGCCGGTTGCTCCAACTCTTCACCAAAAACATCGGGATCAATTTCCTCATAACACCACTGCATATTCGGTTGAGGCACTATCAACTTTTCTAAGTGTTCTAAAAAAGGATTGCCATCTGCTCTTATAGCAACCCCGGTATATAAAAATAAACAGCCTTGGGGATTTAGTCGTTGAATGCCTTCTTTTACAATATTGAAGGCGAGTTCATTACCATCCAGTTGATCACCACCATGTCGATATTGGCGCTGATCTGCATCCATTAAATAAGGGGGATTGGCAAAAATAAAATCGAATTGGCCATCTAAATGGGCAAATAAATTACTGGAAACGGGATAAATATGGTTTAAACCAGCAAAGCTTGCATTGATCTGGCTATAAAATAAGGCCTTAGGGTTCAGATCCGCCACGATCATTTCTTTAAATTCCGGAGAGAACTTGGCCAAACTGATGGCAGCTGCAGAAGTGCCACAGCACAATTCCAACCCTCGTTTGAACGCATGGGCATGAGTCGATAAATATTGTTTCAGCTGATAAACAAAGCGATAAGTATCCGGGCCAAAAAAAACCGAGTCAGCGGCCAGGGTAGGAAAACTGGAATGAATAAATAATTCATCATCTAGCGATGATACACGGACATGACTGCGCCACTGATGCTCATGGAAATGAATAAGTTGATGTTTTTTCAGCACTGCAAAAAGTACAGGCTCAATGTCAGCTTCCGTAAATGCTGAATTCCAGCCGAATATATCCCTAAGTGTAATGGCTTTGTTCTGGGTATTGCTGTTTCGGCTTAAAATACGTTGATGGGAAAGTGGGGTAATGGCGGTAAACTGGTAGTCTCGCTGTTTTAAAAAATCTAATAAAAAAAGCAAAGCTTGTTGCTGGCTTGTTTGAATATCTAAAATCTGGTTCATATGGATTTTCTCTTCTCATAATGAATTTATGTCTTATGTTCAGGGTGTTTCCATGCATGCGTAAAATTAAAAATAAGACAAATTGATATTCACCTAAAAAAGCCTCGATTTAGGTAAAAATGTGATGAGGATTGGTGTGATTTATATATTTTTATTATCGGGATATATAGAAATTACCCTAAATTTTGAATGGCTAAATTATTAAAATTATTGATATTTAAGTATTTTAAAGAGGGTGAGATGACCATTTTACAATGATCATCTCAGGCTAAGTTTGATAAGCGGATAAATCGCGTTTTAATGCTTCACTTCAGGCAAATCAAACCAGATCACTTGTGCATCTTGCAAGGCTTCAATCTGGCTTGCCTCTAAAAAGGCAATGGCGCCACCAGCTTCTACAGTATGTTCTGCAATTTTGATTGCACCTGAAATCACATGCACATAATTGATATGTTGAGTCGCCTCAATAGGCAAACTTTGACCTTGCTGAATCACCGCAGTTTTAACTTCGGCTTGCTGACGAATATGCATCGGTGCATTTTCGTTGGGGCCAACAATCAAATGCCATTGATTCGGCTGTTCACGCGGGTCACATTTGATTTGTTGATAGCTTGGCTCTGCATTGCGTTCATTTGGAATAATCCAGATCTGCAATAAATGAACAGGCTCATCACCCTGGTTAATTTCACTGTGTTGAACACCTGTTCCGGCGCTCATCAGCTGCCATTCACCGGCAGAAATTCCACCTTCATTTCCCATGCTGTCTTTATGAGAAATCGTTCCCTTAAGCACACAGGTCAAAATTTCCATATTGTCATGAGGATGGGTACCAAAACCGTTATGCGCTGCAATCAGGTCATCATTAATCACGCGCAGGGCACTCACACCCATGAGTTTTGGATTGTACCAGCTGCCAAACGAGAAACTGTGTTTAGATTCAAGCCAGCCCATTTTGACATGACCACGGTTGTCACTTGGATGTAAAAAAGCATTCATCATGATGCTCCTATCATTATTTTTAAACATGGGCTTATTTTAATGGTTTGAAAATGACATAGAAATTATAAAATGGCAACAAATCATTCTATTTTTGAAACGATGCTTGTTGAAGATGGCTTTACTGTTCAGGCAGCAGGTTATAAAAAAGCCTGCAACGGATGCAGGCTTTTCTTGATGCAGCGTACAGGAATTATTCCAGGAATTTAACCGTTACACCTGATTTGACTTTCTTGCCCAAGTCATTGGCATCCCAGTTGGTCAAGCGGATACAACCATGCGATGCGGTTTTGGAAATGGCTGACGGGTTTGGCGTACCGTGAATACCAAAGGATTTTTTGCTTAAACCAATCCAGATATTTCCTACAGGGCCATTCGGACCAGGCGGTAAAGAAAGTGGTTTAGTATTTTTACCTTGAATAAAGTTACTTGGTGAATAGCTGTACCATGGATTTGGCGCTACACCGGTAATTTTATAGGTACCTGTAGGAGATGGGGTATCTGAACTACCAATCGTGGCAGGGAATGATCCAATCATCTGGTTGCGGCTATTAAACAAGTACAGTTGTTTTGCACCTTTATGCGCAACGATTAGATGAATATCTTCCGGAACTTCATTGCGGATATTGGCCACAATGATTTTTTCACCAGCCTTTTTGAAAGTGGCTTTAGGATTCAACTTTTTCAAAAAGTCTTCATCCATATGGAATTTTTCACCCAGCATTTCCGTTACGCGTGTGTAATACAGGCCTTTCATTTTGGCTTGCAAGGCATAATCGTGCGGAATGGTTTGTGCATAAGGACCTTTCAGGTCAGCATCGGTAATCGTATATTCAATAAATGCAGGTTTGGAACCTTGGCGAGCAATCAAAGCATTCCAGGTTTCCTGAGTTAAAATACCGGTTGGTTTAATGCCATTGATTTGCTGGAATGAGGCAATGGCTTTAAGGGTATTTTTACCGCTTGCACCATCAATCGCACCCGGAGAAGCATGGGCATTGTTCAGCATTACATGTGCACGTGCATAAACAGGAAATTGACCCTTGCCAATATTGTCATACCATTCAGCGTTATTTAAACCTTCCAAGGTCCAGGACGCTTTCGCAGCAGCAGAAGTGGTACCGGTTGGCGTGCTCAGTGTTTTTGTGGTCGGTGCAGCGCCAATCGCAGCATTCTCATCTTCCGTATTTTGAAGATCTTGCAGGGTTTCTGAAGCCTTGTTCAGGTCATTTTGTTCTTGTGGTGTAATCTGCGTATTCGCAGTGCTGGCCGCACCAGATGCTGTATCGGTTTCAAGTGGATCAATCGGATCTTGAACTGCAATATTGGTCATCTTTTTAGGATTTAATGGTTGTTCAGCAGTAGATGCGGCAAATGCTGTACCTGCAAAAATGCAACTTAAACTCATGGCGAGTAATGTGCGAACGTACATGTAATTCAACCTTAAGAATTATTCATTAACTATGTGACAAAACTACGCAAGTATTGCAGAAAAAATGAGGAGATGCAGTATTTGTTTTGTGTAAAAATTATTTTACATTTAACGTGATCGATTTTTAGCTGTAAGAGAAGTTACTAAATTTTCGACCTTTTTGTTATGATGGTTCGAAGATTAAAAATGAGATGGGAAAGTAAATGACGACGCTAAAAAACGATCGTTTTCTGCGGGCCTTATTGCGTGAGCCGGTAGATACCACACCAGTTTGGATGATGCGTCAAGCAGGACGTTATTTGCCTGAATATCGTGAAACACGTGCCAAAGCAGGCGATTTCCTTTCCCTGTGCAAAAACAACGATTTTGCCTGTGAAGTGACCTTACAACCTTTGCATCGTTATGATTTGGACGCTGCCATTCTGTTTTCAGACATTTTAACCGTGCCCGATGCTTTGGGGCTGGGGCTATATTTTGAAGCCGGGGAAGGTCCAAAGTTTCATAAAACCATCCGCACGGAGCAAGATGTTGCCAGTTTGCCCAATTTTAATGCCAAATCCGACCTTGATTATGTGATGAATGCTGTAAGCACCATTCGTTCGGCATTGGGTGGACAAGTGCCATTAATCGGTTTTTCAGGGAGTCCGTGGACACTGGCTACGTATATGGTGGAAGGCGGTTCAAGCAAGGATTTCCGTTACACCAAACAGATGATGTATGCCCAGCCGGAAGTGTTGCACGCTTTGCTGGACCGCTTGGCGATTGCTGTGATTGATTATTTAAATGCGCAAATTGATGCCGGGGCGCAGGCGGTACAGATTTTTGACAGCTGGGGTGGTGCGCTGGCACATCGTGAATATATCGAATTTTCACTGAATTACATGCAAAAAATTGTTGCCGGTTTAAAACGTGAAAAAGATGGGCGTAAAGTTCCGGTCATTTTATTCACCAAAGGCGGCGGTCAGTGGCTTGAGCCTATGGTGGCCACTGGTGCCGACGCGTTTGGACTGGACTGGACCACACCTTTGAATGTCGCCCGCCAAACCGTAAATGGTCGTGCTGCATTACAGGGTAACCTCGATCCGGCCACCTTATATGGCACGCCAGCGTCGATTGAAAAAGCCACCAAAGCCATGCTGGATGATGCTTATGCGCATGGTGAGAAAACCGGTTATGTGGCCAACCTGGGCCATGGCATTACCCAGTGGGTAGATCCTGCGAATCCTAAAGTGTTTATTGATACGGTGCATGAATATAGCGCCAAATATTTATAAATAGATGTGAGTTCACTCAGTTTTTAGGATTCAACCTTGATCAGTTTTTTTAAATCATGTTTTGAGTTCTCATTTAAGGCAGCTTCGGCTGCCTTATTTGGGATATTGCTGCTGATTGCTTTTGCACTTAGTGCATCTATGGGGAGCCAGGAGTTTTACGGCTTTTTCCGGTATGATTACTTATTGTTCTATGCCTTAATCATTCAGGCCTGTTTGCTGTATTTAAAACTGGAATCCTGGGCCGAAGCCAAGGTTATTGCCTTGTTCCATATTTTGGCCATGGGCATGGAAATTTTTCTGACCCATCCGCAAATCGCATCTTGGCAATATCCCCAGCCGGCAGTGTTTAAAATACTGACGGTTCCTTTATTTGCAGGCTTTATGTATTCGGCGGTAGGCAGTTTTTTTGCACGTTCACTCAGGCTGTATCAGGTGTCATTTGAGAAATTGCCGGGTTTTAGCAACATGCTGGCTTTGGCGGTGCTGTCCTATATCAACTTCATGAGCAAGTTTTTTGTTCCCGATATCCGCCTGTTGCTTTTCGCCTGGAGTGTGATCATTTTCTGGAAAACCAAAATTCGCTTCCAGTTACAGCAACATCAGATTCAGTTACCGATGTTAGCCGTATTGATTGTATTGGCGTTTATTATCTGGATTGCGGAAAATATCAGTACCTTTAATAAAATCTGGCTCTATCCCAGTCAGGTCGAGACTTGGCATATGGTCGGTTGGGGCAAGATGGGTTCCTGGTATTTGCTGCTGCTTTTGAGTCTGGTTTTGGTGCTAAAAATACTGGGTAATCGCAGCAAAGATGGGGTATGGACTTTAAAAACCAAATAATTTCAATAGCTTGTATGTTGAAGAATAACTTTAGTAGAAATTGCTTTGCGTTATCAGAAAGTTGCAGCTATCTTACAGAGGTGTAATAAAATTTACACAACTGTGAAGAATTAGAACGCTTGAATAATAAATTTGGAGAATAACCATGTTGAAAAAATTAGCTTTAGCTGCAGTGGTTGCACTTGGTTCTACCGCGGCATTTGCAGATCGAGATGCAGGTTGTGGTATCGGTTCTCAAGTCTGGGCAGGTCAATCCGGTAAGGTGCCTAAAATTCTTGCTGCAACGACCAATGGCCTTTTTGCCAACCAATTATTCGGTATTACTTTTGGTACGCTGGGGTGTAGCGGTACAGGTACGGTGACGGCTCAAGCGGTGACTTTTACCAATGAAAATGCTGAATCTTTGGCCCGTGACATGGCTGTGGGTGAGGGGGAAAGTCTAAATGTACTGGCTGAACTTTTAAACATTAAAGCGCAAGACAAAGCCCGTTTCTTTGCGGTTTCTAAACAAAACTTCGCTCAAATTTATTCTGCAGAAAATCACGATTCACTTCAGGTACTTGCTTCTTTGCAAGCAGTGATGGCTAAAGATGAAGTGCTGAAAGCCTACGTATAATTGAATGTCCCAAAACCCTGTCAGTCTGACGGGGTTTTTTCTTATTTTACCTTTCTTCTTGAATAAAAGATAAATACCCAATTTGCATGAAATCACTTGCGTTCGTTTTTGCTTTAAGCTCTTCCACCATTGCCTATTCAGCAACGACTGTTCAAACTGCTCAAGCTTACATTGCTCAGCCCTACATAGAACGTGCAGACCAACAACAACTAGACCAGGACATCACCTGGCAAAGACTGATGTATGCTGATAAAAAAGGACAAAGTGAAGTCAGCTATGCAGCTTATTTTTTATCAAACAACGGGAAGGCAGATTTAAAGCAGGAATTACACGCCAATATCCAGACCTTGTTTCAACCCGCAGCGCCGAATCAATCAGTACGTTGCCGTTTTCCTGCACGCAGTCAGTGGTTAATGCAGCAACTCAATCTTTCAGCACAGCAATTACCAGAAGTCACTTGTCCGGAACTGGACGACTGGATTGGACAGATCAAGCCCTATAAAGCAACCCTCATCTATGCCACCGACTTTATGGGCAATCCCAGTTCCATGTTTGGGCATACCTTGTTGCGTCTGGACCCTAAAGATCAAAAACAGCTGAATTTAGTGTCTTATGCGGTGAATTATGCGGCAACAGTCACCAATGGCGAAGGCTGGGCTTTTGCATGGAATGGCCTGACCGGGCAGTATCCGGGTGAATATTCCTTAATGCCTTATTACCGCAAGGTAAAAGAATATGGCGATCTGGAAAGCCGTGATTTGTGGGAATATGAACTCAGCTTGACCCCCGATGAAACCCGGTTTTTAGTGCAGCATATCTGGGAAATGAAACATGTCAGTTTCCCTTATTACTTTGTGGGTGATAACTGTGCCTATCGCTTATTGGGTTTAATTGACCTGGTTCGTCCACAGCTGAATTTAAAACAACAGTTTAAAGTTGCAGCCATTCCGGTGGAAACCATTAAGGCCATAGAGCGGCAAGGTTTGGTGAAAGAGACAGTTTACCGGCCCGCTTTGGAAACCCAGCTCTTAGCGCAAGCCAGACAGCATGGTAAAAAGCTGGCTCAAGTGGCGCATCAAGTCGCTTTTACTGCAACAGTAGAGATGTCTAAGCACATAGAATCTTATAACGACTTCGATAAAGCCAAGATTTTAGAAATGGCCTATGACGATTTATATCTGCAATTGATTGGACGTAAAGTTGAACCAGGTTTTGCCCAGCCACGCTTGCGCCAGCTATTGAGTATGCGTAGTGAAATAGATCTGGAAAAACAGCGCCAGCAACCGCAACGCCCTAAAGTAGACCCCACTCAAGCGCATGATGCCCGTCATTTTTCGGTCAATCTGGGTGAGGTGCAGGGTAAGAAGTTTGTCGAGCTGGGACATCGTCAGGCTTATCATGACCTGATTGATCCGCAAGGGGGCTTTAGGACCGGAACACAGTTGCTTTTTTGGCAGGGCTCAATCCAGTATCGTGATGATAAGTTGAAACTGGAGCACTTTGATTTTTTGAATGTGAATTCCTATAACCCGATAACGCCATTTAAAACGCCACTCAGCTGGGGTTTTAACCTGGGCTGGAAGCAGGAATCGCTAGCTCAAAATGGCCGATTCAGTGAGCATGAGCAGCATGGCCTTGCCCATTTACAGGTTCAGATGGGCTATAGCTATGCAGACCCGGAGCGTGAGCATGTGTGCTATATGCAGCTGCAAAACCATATACAGGCTGGCAAGGCGTTAGAGCAGGGCTGGCATGTCGGGATGGGACCTACCATAGGCTGCCAGAATATCTGGTCAGATAAAATCAATAGCTTAATACAAGTTGAATTACCTTATTGGCAAGATTCGAAGCAATGGCAGCTTAAACTGGATAGCCACCTGCAATATGTCCTGAATCATCAAAATGCGATTCGTTTCAGTTGGCAATACCAACAACAAGACCATAAGGACTGGATGAAAACCAGTCTGGGATATGTACGGTTTTTTTAGTAGCTTATAAGAAATTTATTTTTTCTCACTATTTATGAAAAACATCGAATAGTTCACAACGTTATTTTGTAAAAATTTGTTATATTATTCACCTAAAAATCTCCCTCATATTCTCAAGGTGCTGGAATCAATAGTATGAATACTGAAAGCATTGCCACGCTTGCTGCACAATGGAAGTCGGTTTGTCAGGGCTTTTCAACAACTGATTTAAATGACACCTTTCAATTTATTCAGGCGCATTCCCAGACACTGGTCTATGAGTTTTATAAAAATATCATGCAGGAAAAGGAAGCCTCCTATTTCTTATCTGATGATATGGTGCAAAACCGTTTAAAAACCACGCTGAATCAATGGTTAATCGATTGCTTTAATGTGCCGCTACAGCAGAACTTTATCGAGATTGTCGAAAAGCAGCTGATGGTCGGCAAAGTGCATGCACGTATCGGCATTCCATCCTGGCTGATTATGCGGGGTATCGGTGAAATTGAAAAGAAAGTCTTTTTGCTTCAGACCGAGCAGGTACAAGAAAACAGTCTGCTGATTGCAGCGTATATTGTACAGATACTGGGTTTTGCTTCGGAAATTATGTGCCGCTCCTATGAAGTTAATCTGGAAAAAAATAATGATATAAAACATACCTATCGTTTATTTTCAGCCATGCAGGATGTAGCCTCGCAAAAGGACAAGCAGCGCAGCTCGTTATTGGACTGGGAAAATGAGCTGATGTTTAAGGTATTTTCGAATGAGCCGAAATTTACGCATCCCTTGCTGTCCAAATCTGAATTTGGCTTATGGTTTATCCATAAAGCCGCTTATGCATTTACCGGGTCTGAGCAGGTTTCGGTTATTATTGACCGTATTCACCAGATTGATCTGCTCAGCCAGCACGTTTTGAATGCAGCTGAAAGAGAGCAGGCCATTCAGCTCATCCAGCATATTCGTGAAAACAACAGGGAGATTCAGCATCTGGTCGATCAGCTGTTTCAGGTGGCTGACTATATCGACTCGGGCAGTGATTCCCTCACTCAACTGCTCAATCGGCGCTATTTGCATACCATTGTTTCGCGGGAGATTAATTTTTCCCGTAAAAATAATACGCCTCTGTCTTTGCTGGCCATAGATGCCGACTACTTTAAGCGGATTAATGACAAATTCGGCCATGCAGCCGGTGATTCGGCTTTAAAGTTTATTGGTGAAGTGCTGCTCGATTCCATTAAGGGCAGTGATTATGCCTTCCGCGTGGGTGGAGAAGAGTTTTTATTGCTGCTGGTGGACAGTGATCTGGTTCGGGCACAAGAGATTGCAGAAAAGGTCCGTAGCCGGATTCAGGAAACCACCATTCGTACCAGCATGGGCATCAGTTTTAATTTTACCGTCAGTATTGGCTGTGCACTGTATGATGGTCATCCTGACTATCAGCGTTTCTTGGATGCGGCAGATGCAGCGCTTTATGCGGCAAAAAACAATGGCCGAAACTGCATTCAGGTCACCAAGCAGGCAGCTAAGGCTTAATCTGGAAAAATCAAATCGATGAATAAAAAACTCCTTTAAGCTTAGGGAGTTTTTTGGAGATTTTAGGCAGATGTCTATTCTGTGAAATTCAGGCTTCGACAATCACGTAGTATTTTTTCACGGCTTCAACCACTTCGAAACTTCCCGCAAAGCCTGGCGGAATAATCCCGGCATTTCCGGCGCTCACTTCAATATAAGTTCCAGTCGCTTGGTTGTGGATACGAACCACACCTTCAATCACTTGAAAGAATTCCTGTTTGTTGTCGGCAAACTGAATGTTCCAGCAGCCCACTTCACAGTGCCAGATGCCACAGTCCATATTGGGATGTTCATACAGGCTATACGTTTCACGTTGAGGATTACCTTGCACCAAACGGTCAGGGCGGGGGTAATCAATTGATTTTTCAGCCTGCGTTAAACCTTGTCCGGCTAACCAAAGTTGCGACATGAGCGATCCTTAAATGTATATACTTCAATCAGGTGCTTTAAAGTCTTATAGACTCTAACCTCACATAAAAAAAGCCTCAACAGATCTTGAGGCTTTTTTTTAGCATGAAATTAATAGCTTTCAGGTACAGCCGCTAGAAATTCACGACGTTCCTCTTTATTGGTTTTAAAATCGCCCACAAAAGACACGGTACGGGTGGTGGATTCCTGTTTGCCTACACCGCGCATCATCATGCACATATGTGCAGAGTCAATCATTACCGCAACACCGCGTGCTTTGGTCACTTCAGCCACTGCTTCTGCAATTTGCTGGGTCAGGTTTTCCTGGATTTGCAAACGGCGCGCAAACATTTCAGTAATACGGGCAAATTTGGATAAACCCAATACCTGGCCTTCAGGTAAATACGCAATATGTACACGGCCATAGAACGGCAGTAAATGATGTTCGCAGAGTGAGTAGAATTCGATATTTTTGACCAGGACCATTTCACGGTTGTCAGAGGGGAAGACCGCACTATTGGTCACTTCTTCCAGAGTTTTGCTATATCCAGACGTTAAATACGAAAAAGCTTTAGCAGCACGCATTGGCGTATCTTTTAGACCAGGACGATTAAGATCTTCACCAACGGCAGTTAAAATGTTGGCGTAGGATTGCTGCATAGACATAAGACGTGTTCACTTACACTGATATTGAACAAGGACGGCATTGTAGCAGAAAACCGCTACAATGCCCTGTTTTAGTGAAAAATTCCGATTACTGTTTGAATTTTGGGTTCTTTTCGCTTCGTTTGAGCAGAACCAGAACCGCACCTGTGCCGCCTTGCTTTTCAGGCGCACTGACAAAGGCCAAAACATCACGGTGCTGGCGCAGCCAGCCGTTGACATAGGTTTTTAAAATCGCTTCTGGACCTTTGCCGTGCACAATCTTAATCACGTTCTGATTTTCATCTTTGGCCATTTGAATAATTTGCAGTACCGCAACACGTGCTTCTTCTACAGTACAGCCATGCAAGTCAACCGCCTCAAACCAGCGCAGGTTGCCTGCTTTTAAATCTTCAAAGACTTTGTGTTGCAACGTTGCAATGCGATAGCTTAATGTGGCCTGGCTGGCCACGGGATTCAGCATGGCTTGGGTATCGGACAGTTCGGTCGCATCGGTTTGCATAGGGCCGGTCGCAGCTGCACGTTTCGCTAAGGTTTGTGCATCCGGTTTTTTCTTTGAGGCTTTTTCAAGTTTGGCAATGTTGCTGGTGTCCATTTTCTTGACACCTTGCATTTGCTTTTGAAAAAGTGCGAAGTCATCTTCCTGCTCTTGTTCAGCAGCCTTTTGCACAGGCGCAGGCTGCTTCGCAATATTCGAGGAATGCGGATGAGTGATTTGCTTTTTAAAAGATTTCAGTAAATTGTACTGATCTTTCGAAAGCGAAGAATCATGTTTACTCATAATCTCTAATATTCATTCAATCGTTACAGGCTGACCAAACAATGCAGTAAAGGCTTGATCTGGACGAGGCTGTTTCATAAAACTTTCACCCACAAGGAAGGCATGAATATCATGTTCTTGCATCATGTGGACATCATCTGGTGTGGCAATGCCGCTTTCAGTCACCAATAAGCGTGAAGGCTCAAGCAATTTCTTTAAACGCAATGATGTGTTCAAGTCGACATCAAAAGTTTTTAAATTGCGGTTGTTTACACCCAGCAAGCAACGTTCTGAAAGTCGTAAAGCACGTTCCAGCTCATCTTCATCGTGTACTTCAACCAGTACATCCAGATTAAGTTCGAATGCAGTTTTAGACATTTCTTCCAGTTGCTGGTCAGACAGGCAAGCCACAATTAAAAGAATACAGTCTGCATGCAGGGCACGTGCTTCAATCACGCCATAAGGGTCAATCAGGAAATCCTTACGTAATGCCGGCAGGGCACAGTGCGAACGGGCAATCTGGATATTTTCGTCTGCACCCTGGAAAAAGTCCACATCTGTCAGTACAGACAGGCAAGCTGCGCCTGCCTGTTCATACTGCTGGGCAATTTCAGCAGGATTAAAATTCTCACGAATCACGCCTTTAGAAGGAGAGGCTTTCTTGATTTCAGCGATCACACCCGGGCGTTTACTTTGTAAAGATTGTGCAAAACCACGCACAGGTGTTGCCGCCTGAGCCAGTTCTTCCACATCTTTATAGCTGTGTTGCTTAAGACGAGCAGCAAATTCTTGCTGTTTGCGATCCACAATTTTGCCTAAAATTGTATTTGCGATATCTACCATGATCTTTGTCCTACTGTCTTAAGCTTCGTATTCTTTTAACGTTTTTGTATATTCAGACAAAATGCCCATCTTTTCTAAAGCTTGCCCGCCATAAATAATGTCATGTGCCAATGCGACACCCTGTTTATAGCTATTGGTCAAACCTGAGACGTAGATGCCTGCACCGGCATTCAGTGCCACCATATTGGCCGCTTTTTCACCCAGAGCCGATTTTTTCTTGCCTAAGGCATCTTTAATAAGTGCCAAACTTTCAGCTGCGCTATCTACAGAAAGGCCGGTCAAGGTTTGTGATTCAATATCGACGGCTTCGGGTTGAATTTCCCATTCGGTAATTTCACTGTCTTTCAGTTCAGCCACATAAGTGGAAGAGGCCAGACTGATTTCATCCAGACCATCTTTAGAATGCACCACCATTACATGTTCTGCCCCTAGCTGTTTGAGTACCTCAGCCATTGGACGGCAAAGTTCAGTCGAGAATACGCCAATCACAAAACGTTTCACCCCGGCCGGATTGGTGAGCGGGCCAAGCAGGTTGAAAATACTGCGAAAGCCGAGTTCTTTACGTGGACCAGCAGCGTATTTCATGGCTTTGTGATGATTGGGTGCAAACAGGAAACCGACCCCCATTTCACGGATACAGCGTTCAGTTTGCTGCATATTCAGGTCAAGGTTGATGCCTGCCTGTTCAAGCAGGTCAGAAGAACCGGACTTAGATGACACACCGCGGCCGCCATGTTTGGCAATGGTTGCACCTGCCGCTGCAATGACAAAACTTGATGCAGTTGACACGTTAAACAGGTTTTGTCCGTCGCCACCCGTACCTACAATATCGACCAGGTGAGGTAAGTCACTGACATCAATTTTGATGGCAAACTCACGCATGACACGAGCAGCGGCAGTAATTTCATCAATACTTTCGCCTTTTAAGCGAAGTCCCATCATCAAGGCACCAATTTGCGCATCGGTTGCTTCACCTTGCATGATGGTACGCATCACTTCTTCCATTTGCGGTTGAGTGAGTTCGATATTTTTAGTGATGTTATTTAAAGCTTGTTGAATATTCATAGTCTTTGTAGCACTCGTTATGCGTAAATTTCTAAAAAGTTTTTGAAGATTTGATGACCGTATTCACTCAGAATGGATTCCGGATGGAACTGCACGCCTTCGACCGGCAATGTCTTATGTTTCACGCCCATGATTTCTTCCATGGAGCCATCTTCTTCATTGGTCCAGCAGGTCACTTCCAGGCATTCCGGCAAGGTTGCCTGATCAATCACCAGGGAATGATAGCGCGTTGCCGAAAATGGAGAAGGCAGATTGCTGAAAATCCCTTTGTTGCTGTGATACATGTCCGATAAGCGGCCATGCATGACTTTTTTGGCGCGAATCACATCTCCACCAAAAGCTTGACCAATACTTTGATGTCCCAAACACACGCCTAGTAAAGGAATTTTGCCGGCAAAGTGCTGGATTGCAGGAATGGAAATGCCTGCTTCGCTTGGTGAACACGGGCCGGGACCAATGACGAGATACTTCGGTTGCCATCGCTCGATATCTTCCAATGTCACGGCATCATTACGGACTACTTTTACTTCCTGATTTAACTCGCCAAAATACTGCACGATGTTGTAGGTAAAAGAGTCATAGTTGTCGATCATTAAAAGCATGAGCTAACCTATTGAAATTTGCGCACGTATATGTGCTCGAATAGTCCAAGAATACTCGCATGATTCGGATTTTCACTGCTTGGTCCAGGTTGAACTAAGGGCAGCAAAATGGCTAAAAAATGGAGTGTGAATAATCATAGCAAAAAATAAACATTTTCGGCTGAACTATTTCCATGATAATGATTTTATAGAAATCACTATATGAGAATAATCTGATTTATTTGCATTTTATGGTGGAGAAAATTCATTCAAGACAAGCTTAATCATGGAAGGCTACTGTGAAAATAGGCTACAGATGAAAGATCACTTTCAACACTTCATATTTAGGATTTAATTTATTTTGGTAATAAACCATCTAAAAGTAAGTGAAAGCTACTTAAATTTTACCTCATTGAAGTTTGGCTTCATAAAAAACCATAAATCACTTAAAATCAGATTTAGGGGTTGTCACCAAAATGGCGCAGAGTATTTCATGCTGTCGATAGTCTGAAATATCTGCAGTTTAAAAGTTGGAAAATAAAAAACATATGAATAATAATGAGATATGTTTGATTTTGAGTTTAAGTGGTTTTCTGCTTCAACGCGACAATATCAAAAATATTCCATAATGAAATCATTAACATGACAGAAAACAAATTATTAAGAATTTATTTTAAGCGGAGCTGATGGATATTCAGGCAAACCGCAGCCAGAACAGGAGCTTTTTAAGCTAGAGACAGTAAGCATGCACCAATTTGATACATTAAAAGCCACTTTTCAAGTAAATGTGATTATGAGTGTTTGAATATGGTGCATTTAGATTTACACACAGTATAATAGCAACAAAGCAAAAGGCTCAAATCTTCTATTCTGATAAAGAATTCAGTATTTTAGCTTTGCTTTTTTAAAGTTGGTACGAGAATTGCTTTATAGACACCAACTACTAACACGCACTTAGCAGGTGCAACAAAAAATCATCGGAGCAAAATGAGCATGGCGAACAAGGTCCTTCAACTCATCCAAGAAAGTGGCGCAAAATGGGTCGATTTTCGCTTTACTGATACTAAGGGTAAAGAGCAGCACGTAACTTACCCTGCAGATACAATCGACGAAGATACTTTTGAAGACGGTAAAATGTTTGACGGTTCTTCAATTGCTGGTTGGAAAGGCATTGAAGCTTCTGACATGATCTTGCGTCCAGACGCTGAAACATGTTTCCTTGACCCGTTCTTCGCTGAAGCTACAGTTGTGGTAACTTGTGACGTAATCGAGCCATCTACTGGTCAAGGTTATGAACGTGACCCACGCTCAATTGCTCGCCGTGCAGAAGAATACCTAAAATCAACTGGTATTGGTGATACAGCATTCTTTGGTCCAGAACCAGAATTCTTCGTATTTGACGAAGTAAAATGGGACATCGATATGTCTGGCGCACGCCACACATTAATCGCTGAAGAAGCTGCCTGGTCTACTGGTAACAGCTATGAATCAGGTAACTCTGGTCACCGTCCACGTGTTAAAGGCGGTTACTTCCCGGTTCCTCCTGTAGATTCTCATCAAGATATGCGTGCCGATATGTGTGCCCGCATTGAAGACATCATGGGCCCAGGCCGTGTAGAAGTACATCACCACGAAGTTGCATCTTGCCAGTTAGAAATTGGTGTGAGCTTCAACACGATGGTTCGTAAAGCTGACGAAGTACAACAGTTCAAATATGCGGTTTGGAACGTTGCTCACCAATACGCTAAAACTGCGACTTTCATGCCTAAACCAATGGTAGGTGATAACGGTTCTGGTATGCACGTTCACATGTCAATCTCTAAAGATGGCAAGAACCTGTTTGCTGGTGATGAATATGCAGGCCTTTCTGAAATGGCATTGTACTTCATCGGTGGTATCATCAAGCACGCTCGTTCATTGAACGCGATCACTAACCCGTCTACTAACTCGTATAAACGTTTAGTACCACATTTCGAAGCACCGATCATGCTTGCTTACTCAGCACGCAACCGTTCAGCTTCTATCCGTATTCCTTACGTATCTAGCCCTAAAGGCAAGCGTATTGAAGCACGTTTCCCAGATCCAATGATGAACCCGTACTTAGGTTTCGCTGCATTGTTGATGGCTGGTCTTGACGGTATTCAAAACAAGATTCACCCAGGTGAAGCTGCTGACAAGAACCTGTATGATCTTCCTCCTGAAGAAGAAGCTAAAATCCCTACAGTGGCTCACAGCCTGGATATGGCGCTTGAAGCTCTTGCAGCGGATCACGATTACCTGCTTAAAGGTGGCGTGTTCACTAAAGAAATGCTGGATGCCTATATCGAACTTAAAACTGAAGAAGTACGTCGTCTGAACACGACTACTCACCCAGTTGAATTCGACATGTACTACAGCCTGTAATTCATATTCGAATTTAGGTTCAAGAAAAACCCGCGCTTGTCGCGGGTTTTTTGTATTATGGGATGAAGATTTACAAGAGTCCTCCATTTATGGCAAAGCCACGTAAAAAACAGACCAGCTTTTATCCTTGGATTGATCCGCTTGATCATGACAAGGGATTTAAAATGAATTTCTCGACTGTGGAATATCTGGAAGTAGGCCGTACTGTGGAAGGTTATAAGCAGGCTGAGTTTGTCGGTCTTAAAAATCCTGAATTGGCTCTGGATTATGCTTATCCTGAAAGCTTTTATTTTAGTGCCGAAGGCATGATTTTAATTAAGACTCCGCAGGGAAAATTTGAAGTCATTGCCAAAACAGACAACTGTTAAACCAAAATTTCATTTTAAATTAAATGATAACAAGTAAACTCAAATCTTCTGAAGATCATTTAAACTGTGTATAAATTTTCATATTTTTAAGAGCTTTATGGTTATGCGTGAACCGCGTGCATACGCAAATCAAAATACAATTGTTTTACCTGCATTAAAGCCCTGGTTATATGCTTCAGGTTCACTGACACAACAATTAACCGATTTGGCGGGTGGGGTATTCAAGGTCCAGCCCATTGAAGAGCATTATCAACGTTTAAGCCGGGTAGATAGCCGCTGGATGAACATGCCGCATCAGCATACCTCCTGGGTACGTGAAAGCTATTTATATGGCTGTGAAGCGCAGCCCTGGGTCAAGGCGAAAAGTATTTTTCCCATATTAAGCTTGCAGCGTCGGGCGCGACTTTTTAAGCATATCGGTAAAAAACCGATCGGATGGTTTTTATTTCAGCGCACCAATCCAGATTGCGAGCGCCGTGTCATTCTGCTGGAAGATGGCTGGACGCGGCAAAGTTGTTATACTTGGCATGGTTGTAAATTTATTGTGCAGGAAACTTTTTTACCTGCATTTGAGCAATTTATTCAACAAAAAATTAAACAGTAACCTGGTTAAGGATTGTCATGGCAACTGCGCATCAAATTACCTGGCGTGAACGTCTGGAAGCTTATTATTATCTTTGCCGTTTTGATAAGCCGATTGGTACAGAACTGGTTTTTTGGCCCACCATGTGGGCGTTATGGATTGCCAATCAGGGTATGCCATCCATCAGCATTCTGATTCCCATGATTTTGGGTACCATTTTTATGCGGGCGGCAGGTTGTGCCATTAATGATTTTGCTGACCGTAAAGTCGATGCTCATGTGGAGCGAACCAAAACCCGTCCACTGGCGACCGGAATAATCAGTGCTCAAGAAGCGATATATGTATTTATGGCCCTGGTGGCTGCCAGTGCCTGCATGCTGTTTTTCTTGCCAATAGAAACCTTTTACTGGTCATTTGGGGCGTTGTTCCTGGCGTTTATCTATCCCTTTATGAAACGCTATACCCATTTGCCGCAAGTGTTTTTGGGGGCGGCATTTTCCTGGTCCATTCCAATGGCCTATACGGCGGTGGGGCAGACACCGGATTTAACCTGCTGGCTTTTGTACTTTGGCAATCTGGCCTGGACCGTGGCTTATGATACCCAATATGCCATTACCGACCGTGAATATGATTTAAAGATCGGGGTGAAGTCGACAGCGATTTTATTCGGTAAATATGACATTGAGATTATTTCTTTATTGCAAGTCATCAGTCTTGTATTGATTGCGACGGCGCTGTATCTGGAAAATCTGTTGATGCCATTTGGTTTAATCGCATTGCTCTGTGTGGCAGCTGATTTTATCTATCAATGGAGTAAGACCCGTGATCGCGATCCACAGCGCTGTTTCTGGGCATTTCGCCATAATCGCTGGGTAGGTGTCATAATTTTTGCCGGAATTTTCCTTGCCTTGTTTTAGCGATTATTTGAAATAAAAATTGCTATAAAAAGTGTCCATGGGGGAACTGCTGCCCCATAGTTGACGACCAGCTGTTGGACTCGCGAGTGTGGCAGGGATGCCACACATTCTCCATCACGACAGGATGTTGTGTATGGAGAATATAGACTTTTGCCTACTTTTGGTCTGTCAAAAGTAGGGTTTAGCCTACACAAAGCCACTTAAACTTTTAAAGAAAAGACAAGGCTATGAAAAAATAAATATCAAACACTTAGAAGTAATAGATCATCATATTAATATAGTGCTGAAATAAAATTTAAATTATGAAACTGCACTCTCCATACGGATACTTTTTAGTATGGGTAAAGATCAGTTGCAGCATCAGCCCAATTGAATTTGCATCTTTAGTTCCCGGGTAATGAACTGGAGTGCGGCATTTTTTGAATTTTTCCTGAAACTGGCATACAGCTGGAGGGTCGGAAGCTCGAATTCGGTCGCCACCACCTGGACATGATCACCTAAAAATTTCAGTAGATATTCCGGAACGAAACTAAAGCCCAAGCCCATATTGATCATGTTGATATGTTGCAGGACATTGGTCACCCAGAGCATCTGATGATGCGGCAGGTGCTTGAGCTGCAATTGTTGATTGATCTTTTCATAGAACACCGGTGATGCACTTTGTTCACACATGATGATGTTCTGTTTGCTCAGGTATTCACGGTTAATCTGATGTTTGGAAGGATGGAGTTTCTCTGCCGCCACGACATAAATTTTTTCAGTCAGTAAGCACAGGTTTTCATAATCATCATGCTGCACGGCGTAACGGGTAAAGGTCAGGTCGAGCTCTGCATTCTTTAGGCGCTGAATCTGTTCAATGCAGGTCAGGCTTTGTACATGAATGTGCAGATCTGGAATTTGCTGCTTGAGTTTGTCTAGAATTAAGGGCATGACCTTCAGTTCTGCCACATTTAAAAAGCCAATATAAATCTGGTTGTTTTTATTGTAGGCGACCTGACGTGCAGCAGAGATAGCGAGCTGGGCATTTTCCAGCGCATTCTGTGCATAAGGTAAAAAGGCTTCACCTTCATCAGTTAGACGGATTTTTTTAGCAGAGCGGTCAAACAATAATACCCCAACTTCTTCTTCCAGGTCTTTAATCTGCTGGCTTAATGAAGGCTGTGCGATAAACATTTTTTCGGCCGCCTTGGTGAAACTGCCTTGCTGAACTACGCTGATAAAATATCTTAAATGACGTAATTCCATAATTCACCACACCTATAAACCCGATTGCACAGTCTCTTTCTGAGCTGATGCCGCAAATCAGATTATGAAATGTGGCAGACCTAAAAACTATGCAACCATAGTTTAAGTCTATGGGTGTTCTGCAAAATAACGTGGTTGCATACACTGAGATCAGACAGCTGAAGGGTGACATTGAAAAGGAGTAGCTGATGTCTGAGCAATTTGATACGGATGTGCTGGTGGTGGGAACAGGTCCTGCGGGATCAACCTTGGGACTGGCACTGGCCAATTATGGTATTAAAGTCCAGCTTTTTACCCAGTTTAGCTGGCTAGCCAACAGTCCACGTGCACATATTACCAATCAGCGGGCCATGGAAGTGTTGCGCGATCTGGGCGTAGAAGAACAGGTCAAGCAGATTGCCACGCCTTGGGAGCAGATGGGGGAAAGCCTGATTACCACCAGCCTGGTTGGGGAAGAAATTGCCCGTCTGAGCGCCTGGGGTACCGGTGATGAACGGCATGGCGATTATATCAAGGGTAGTCCCTGCCCATTGGTAGATCTGATCCAGCCGAAAATGGAAGCATTGTTAGCAAAAAATGCTGCTGAACGCGGTGCGATTTATAACTTTAATACCGAATATCTATCTCATACGCAGGATGAACACGGTGTGACGGCAACTTTTTTAAACCGGATTACTAATAGCGAGTTTAGCTTGCGTGCCAAATATCTGGTGGGTATGGATGGCGCACGTTCTAAAATTGTCGAGCAGTTAAATCTGCCGCTGGAAGGTGTCATGGCACGTGCCGGTACCGTGTATGTGACCTTCAAGGCAGATTTAAGCCAATACGTGCAGCATCGCCCGGCCATCCTGCAATGGATTGTTAATCCCGAAGCCAGTTTTGGTGACCTGGGCATGGGTCTGTTGCGCGCCATTACCCCATGGAATGAGTGGATCATGGGCTGGGGATTTGACATTTCCAAAGGTGAGCCACAAGTGACCGAGGAACAGGTTCGTGCCCGCCTGAATGCTTTTGTCGGAGCTGAAGTTGCAGAAGTAGACATCCAAAAACTGTCGTATTGGTATGTGAATCAGACCTGGGCGACAGAGTATTCCAAAGGTCGTGTGTTCTGTGGTGGTGATGCCGTACACCGTCATCCACCATCCAGCGGTTTAGGCTCGAATACCTGCATGCAGGATGCCTTTAACCTCAGCTGGAAACTGGCCTATGCGGTGAAAGGTTGGAGCAAAGAAAGCTTGCTGGATTCTTATACGCGTGAGCGTGCACCTGTGGGCAAACAGATAGTTGCCCGTGCCAATCAGTCCCGTTTTGACTATAAGCATCTGAAAGATGTCTTTGGCTTTGATGAGGGGGTCACGACACAGGCGGCGATGTTGCAGCGAATTTTCGCTGAAGATGACGCGGGTGCCGAGATTCGTCAAAAATTATTCCAGGCGCTCGAGATCAAGCATTTCGAATTTAATGCCCAAGGGGTGGAGCTGAATCAGCGTTATGATTCAAATGCTGTGATTGCCGAGGCGACAGCGGAAACCTTTATGCAGGATCCGCAGCTTTACTTGCAGGCAACGACACGTCCGGGAGCAAAAGTACCGCATACCTGGCTGATTAATGCCAAAGGACAGAAGCAATCAACGCTGGATATCGTAGGACAGGGCCGTTTCACCTTGTTGACTGGACTGTCTGGTACAGGCTGGAAAAACGCGGTACATGCCCTGAATTTGCCTTATCTGGACATAATTCAGATTGGTTCCCGTGAATACCGTGATGTTTACGGAACCTGGAACCATAAATCTGAAATCCATGAAGCGGGTGCTGTACTGGTACGTCCGGATGGTTATGTGGCTTGGCGGATGCAAGATAAGCCTGAAGCAGGCTTTAATTATCTAAAAACCTTGCGAGAAGTATTAGAGAGCATTCAGCTTGCTGTCTGACTTTGATGGGTTTTGACGAAAAAAAGCCGGTTTCGACCGGCTTTTTGATGCGAGTTTACAAAGTAGGCGAATGATCTGTTGAGACAGCACAGGGTTTTGTTATAGTGGGCAGGAAAATTTAGTGTATATAGATTGACAGGTATTGATTATGTCGCAGTCAGGCGCGAAACCAAATCCCAAGAAGATGATTATTCTGATGAGCCTGGGTTTGCTTATCCCGATTTTTCTGGTCTCTATGGCTTATCTGGCAGTCAGTAGCGACGAGAAAAACCAGCAAAAATACAAGCAGCAGCAGGCTGAAATGCTGGAGCGGATCAAAGCTCGAGAAGCAGCTGAGCAGGCTGCTTCTAGCGCTACCGTAGAGCCGTCTGAACAGCAAGCTAGCAAATAATTGAACGATTTATATTGAATCAGGCCACCGTAGCATGCGGTGGCTTTTTTATGCCGAAATGGAATTAATTTAAAATGTCTTTTTTTAAGTTATGGACACTTGGAATATCGATATAGCGATAGACCTGATAGCCTGCTTCGTTCAGCATGGCATCACGCTCGGCATCTTCCTGTTCCTTGCCTAGATGGCTGGGATCGTCCAGTTCAATAATCGCGACCACTTCGAGCTTTTGATTGAGTAAAACGAAGTCGGTGACTTTACGGTTGAACTTGTTGCGTATCTTAAAGTTGTCATTGGTGATTAATGCGCTAAAAGCAACCTGAGCCAAAATATGATGCTGCGGAAAAGCTTCTTTCAGCCGGATAAACATTTTGCTTTCAAAAGGCGTGATCACGCGCTTTGGAAAAAACTTCTGCCGTGGTTTGAACAGTTGCTGAAAAATAATGGTCAGCAAGGCGAGCGTGGCAATGCAACCAATAAGGAAAAAAGTGGCTTGGCTTGAATTGAACACAATAAAATCTTGATATAAGAAAAAACCCACTCTGTTGAGTGGGTTTTTAGAATTTGGCTCTCCAACCTGGGCTCGACCCAGGGACCTGCGGATTAACAGTCCGTCGCTCTACCGACTGAGCTATTGGAGAATCTGGTACGCATTCTATGTATCTCAGCTTAATGGGTCAAGGGCTGAGGGTTAAAAAAGCCATGAAAATGAATTGAATGTCTTAAAAATAAGCTTTTTACCGATTATTTAAGTGCTTTTATCTGGTCTATATAATTTTCTCTACTTTGTAAGGGGTGTGCTTTACGGCATTCATTGATCAATTCCATCAGCTCGGCTTGGGTGAGCTCGGGCTTAAGCTGTTGCTGAATATGTTTTAAAACCTCCGGGTTCTTTTGCGATAAATTACGGGTGCAATGAAACAGGCGTTCATACATGAGCGCGGAAGCCTGCTTTTTATTTTCAGAATTTTGACTGCATTGAAACACCGCGAACATGACAACAATCAAAATAATCCAGAAAATGAGAGATTTTAACCAGGTTGCATTCATGGCAGTTTATTAGAATATTTTTATTCAGATTAACATAACGAAATTTTAACCGGCGAACAATAGATAGGTGAATGGTCTACAATTTACAAGCGGGCTGTTTAAGGCAGGTATTTAAAAAATAGGGTTGAGATAAGCAGTGAATGGAAATGCAGGATATAAAAAAAGCCCACTGCATGATGAGTGGGCTTTTTAGAATCTTGGCTCTTCCACCTGGGCTCGAACCAGGGACCTGCGGATTAACAGTCCGTCGCTCTACCGACTGAGCTATGGAAGAATAGATGGCTCTCCAACCTGGGCTCGAACCAGGGACCTGCGGATTAACAGTCCGTCGCTCTACCGACTGAGCTATGGAAGAATAGATGGCTCTCCAACCTGGGCTCGAACCAGGGACCTGCGGATTAACAGTCCGTCGCTCTACCGACTGAGCTATTGGAGAATCTGATGCGCATTTTAGGGATGAAAACTAAAGTCGTCAACAAGATAATGTAAAGAAATGAATTATTTGCTTTATTAATATGCGTTTGGGTCCTGAAAATAAAAAAATCACCCATAAAGGGTGATTTTTTAAGCGAAAAATAAAAAATATTTTATTTCTTATTTTTCAACGCCAGCGGCTTGACCAGCATATTTAGCATTTGCGTAATCCCAGTTTACCAAGCTTTCCAGGAAAGTTTTGATGTAAGCAGGACGTGCATTGCGGAAGTCGATGTAGTAAGCGTGTTCCCAAACGTCAATAGTCAACACAGCAACTTTACCATGAGCAAGTGGAGTGTCGGCATTCGAAGTTTTAAGGATAGATAAGTTACCATTTACTTCATCAGCAACCAACCAAGCCCAGCCTGAACCGAATTGAGTAGTTGCAGCAGCAGCGAATTCTTCAGCAAATTTTTCATAAGAACCGAAAGCTTCATCAATTTTAGCCGCTAAAGCACCAGTCGCTTTACCACCACCATTTTTAGCCATACAGTTCCAGTAGAATGTATGGTTCCAAACTTGAGCCGCGTTGTTGAACACGCCAACTTTAGCAGCATCACCAGCAGATGCTTTAATGATTTCTTCTAAAGTTTTGCCTTCAAGGTCTGTGCCTTTGATCAGGTTATTCAAGTTTACAACGTAAGTGTTGTGGTGTTTGTCGTGATGGTATTCTAAAGTTTCTTTGCTGATGTGCGGAGCAAGATCTTCATAACCGTATGGAAGTGCCGGTAAAGTAATCGTTGTCATGTCTTTAATTCCTTGCATTTTGCTGGGTTTTAACATTAAGTCGCTTTATTGTAATAGATTCTTGAGGGAAATTGCGCATTGCTTATAAATAACAATACAGAATAAAGCCTCAATTTATACGTATAAAGAAAATGTTAAACCGTCATTAAATTAAATCGGATTGTTTAATTCAGAGTAACTATACTCAATATCGAACTGTTCTGAAATAGCTTTTGCCAGACGTTGAACGCCATAACGTTCGGTGGCATGATGGCCGCAGGCATAGTAATGCACATTCAGTTCTTTGGCTTCATAATAGGTACGTTCACTGACTTCACCGGAAATATAGGCATCGCAATTTTGCGCAGCTGCTTTGCCAATAAAATCCTGAGCGCCACCGGTGCAATAAGCCACTTTCTGAATGCTGGTTTTTTCCGCGGGAAGATGGATGGCGTTAAAATTTAAACGTTCAGACACATACTGTTTAAAGTCTTCAGCAGACATGGCGTTTTTTAAATAACCAATATTGCCAATCGGGTTGCGTTCAGCTGGATCTAAAGCCTCAATATTTTCTAAAGCTAAAATGTCGGCAATGGCGGCATTATTGCCTAAAGTCGGGTGGCTATCTAAAGGCAAATGATAGCCGACCAGTGAGATATCATGCTGAATCAGGCTTTTAATACGTTTACCGCGCATGCCGGTAATCGGGTAGGGTTCACCTTTCCAGAAATAGCCATGATGAACCAGCAGTAAATCGGCACCTTGTGCAATGGCAGCCTCAATTGCATCCTGAGATGCCGTAACAGCGCACAAAATTCTGCCAATCTCCGGTTTGCCTTCTATTTGCAAGCCATTTGGTGCATAGTCTTTAAATTCGTGTGATTTCAGGGTTTGATCACACCACTGAATAATTTCATGGAGCTTTGCCATAAATTTCTCAAAAGCCTTAATATTGAATATCATCAAAACATATTTTGAATTGTAACTAAAGCAGCACAAAACTCTGAATTATTTTTAAGTTTCCTGCTGTATTTCATTTTACAATGGCAGATAAATTACTTAGTCATCAACGAATTAAAATATTGTTAGAGGAAATTACCGTGCGTCGCACCTTTTCATGGTTACCCTGGGTTTTACTTGTTTTAGTCACTCTCGGTTTTCTTGTCTGGCAACATTCTCAGAAGCCGCAAGCCCCTGTTGCCTCTGACGGTATAAAAATGCCCAGAGAAAAAGTCGAGCCTTTAGTCAATACCAACAGGGCGGGTGCCGTCGAATCTTACAGTAATGCCGTGAAGGTGGCGGCTCCTGCGGTGGTGAATATTTTCACTACCCAGAAGGTGAATAAAGCAGAACATCCTTTGTTGAATGATCCGGCTTTTCGCGAGTTTTTTGGCGATCAGGTCCCTGAACAGTTCGATCAGGAGCAAAATGAAAACAGCCTGGGCTCGGGGGTGATTGTGCGTTCAGATGGCTATATCTTGACGAACAACCATGTCATTGCTCAGGCTGAACAGATTGTGGTGGGCTTGAATGATGGACGCCGTGCAGTCGCTAAAGTGATTGGCACAGACCCGGATTCCGATCTGGCGGTGATTAAGATTGAACTCGACAAGCTTCCGGTTTTGCCTTTTAAACTCAGCGGCAATGAAGTCGGGGATGTGGTGCTTGCCATTGGTAACCCGTTCGGTGTAGGGCAAACGGTTACTCAAGGGATTATTTCTGCCACCAACCGTTCAGATTTGGGCATTAATACCTATGAAGACTTCATTCAAACAGATGCCGCGATTAATCCCGGAAACTCGGGTGGGGCACTGATTGACGTGGCGGGTAATCTGATTGGCGTGAATACGGCTATTTTCTCTCAATCGGGTGGTTCATTGGGAATTGGCTTTGCCATTCCTGCGAAAGTATGCCAGCAAATTCTCAATTCAATTCTGAAAGATGGTCGCGTGGTTCGTGGCTGGTTGGGTATTAGCCTCATGCCAGTGCAACAGGATAATATTCTTGAACCTAAGCAGACTGGTGTTGTCGTTGCGGACGTGCTTCCTCACGGTCCAGCAGCCAAAGCGGGAATTAAAAAGGGTGATAAAATTATCCAGGTCAATGGAGAGCAGATTACTTCAGCTTCCCACTTGATTAATTATGTGGCTTTACAAGCGCCGAATAGCACCATTAAAGTTGAAGTGGTTCGAGATGAACAACCATTAACCCTGAATGTGGTGGTGACTGAACGTAAAGCACAGAATAATAATTCACAGTATATTCCTTTACCTCAGCAATAAAACAATTGTGATATTGATCCATGTTGATATGGATTGATGAGTAGAAAGCGCATTTCGATGCGCTTTTTGCTTTTAGGGCTTATGCTGATTTTGCTATAAATTTTATATCTCAATACTTTGAATGCAATGAATAACCTAACTTGATAGAAAACAGGAATGGGTAGATTGAATCTAAAAAAGAGCAGTATCGTGTATTGAGTGATTTAAACAGCTATAGATTATTTAGGCCATAAAAAAACCCACTCTGTTGAGTGGGTTTTTAGAATCTGGCTCTCCAACCTGGGCTCGAACGAGGGACCTGCGGATTAACAGTCCGTCGCTCTACCGACTGAGCTATTGGAGAATCTGCATGCGATTATAAGCAGATTTTGCAGGGGGTCAAGCTAAAAGTGTCATGATGCCTTAATTTTTATGCCGTATGCTTTTTATTTAAACAACTAAATCAAAAATCCTAAAAAAACTTGCACAGCCAAAACTGGCTTGTTAGATTAAATTCATAACAGAACGTTTGAATGCAAGTTCAAACAGTGTGGATTTAAACCAACTTGCCAGCACTAAAATGGCTAAACAGGAGAAAGCGAATGCATACGCTGACGATTGCCGAAATTTTTTCAAATTTATCTTTTTATCAAGACAATTACCTTTCTATTATTCAAGACCCGCAGCGCTATCAGACCGCTGTTGAGGATGCCTATATTCAGGTCTGGCCAGTCGGTACTGAGGTCTTATATCTGGGTGACTTGTTGCAGCTTTGGTTTAGCAATAAATGGTTGATTAACTCACCCTGTCAATTACTTCTGGATAGTTATTCCAATGGCCGCAAGCAACCGTTGCAGCGTGATCATGACCTGTATTTGTATCAGCTGAATGGCAGCGCTTTATCTGGACGCAACAATTCTAAAGTGTGGTCAGTGTCGGAACAGAAGAAACTCTCTATCTCGCTTGATAGCGTATTTAAGTATTTATGTATCTATAAGGGAACTTCGCGTCCGGACGTGTCTTTATCAGCACTCACAAAATCGTTTAAATCAGCCGTTTAATCTGTGCTGGCTCCAAGAGCTTAGGAAATGATCTAAGCTCTGAATGAGGTGGATATTAGGTATTAACGGATAATCATACACGTCGCAGTGGCATGGGCATAAAGTTTGCCATTTTCATCGACAATTTCACCTTCAGAAATACCCAGATTCTTGCTGATATTAATCACCTTGCCTATAGCCAGCAGTTGTTGATCTTGAGGAATGGGACGGCACATTTTTATATTTAAATCGATGGTGCCATAGCCTGCACCTGCTTCGAGCATACTGTGGACAGCACAGCCCGTGACGGAATCCAGTACAGTTGCTGCAAAACCGCCATGCACGCCACCCAAGGGATTTAAATGGTGGTTATTGGCTTTTACTTTAAAACAGATCATGCCTTCTGAAACCTCATAAGGCTGCATGGGGATGGTTTCACTCATTGAGGGTGCTGGAATTCTGCCATCACACATGGCTTGTAAAAGTTGCAGTCCAGTCATTTCTTTGGGATTCATTCTATTTATTTCCTTATTGATAAGTTCTAAAAAGGAACTTGTTGTTTAAATTAACGATGTACATAAAAATCGTCAAGAAATATTCGAGAGTATTTAATTTAGCGACATCAGCTGAAATGATAAGAAAATGGGGGATAGCACGTCCCAGTATAAGTGTGCTGTTTTTTAGAAAAACAAAAAATGGATCAAAAAAAAGTAAGGTCAATGCTTGTGTCGTTCAACCCCTTTTTGTTTTAGTGCCGTCGAGATTAACCCTATTGCGACCTTCCTGTCTTTACCTTGAGTCAACAGCTGGAGGATTTAAAGCTGGAGAGGGAAATTTACAGTGATCATCAACCTGAGTTTTATTGTTTTGCCAATAATATCCAAAGGCTGGTAGCCGACGCTGGAACCCTCTCTTTGCTAAAAATAAAGGAGAAAAATAATCCCCACAGTTTTATGTGCAGAATTTACACATTGGTATTTTTGATACATAGCATCAGAAAAACGATGTAGATTTAATGAAATAGTTCCGATATACCTAAAGTAGGCTGTTGAATAAGGATGCTCAACCATGCTGCTCAAAATCTCGATTGCCATGCTGGCCTTTGCTGCCAATTCGGTTTTATGCCGTTTGGCATTGGCCGAACAGCAAATTGACCCCATGAGTTTTAGCCTGATTCGGGTTGCGAGTGGCGCTATCGTTTTATGGATGCTTTACCTGTTTTCTGCACAAAAAGCCAAAATAGAATGGAGTCTTCAAAACGGTTTTTTTCTTGCCTTATATATTGTGGCATTTTCACTGGCTTATTTGCATATAGATGCGGGAGTCGGGGCATTGCTGTTATTTGGCACAGTCCAGCTCAGCATGGTCGGCTATGGTTTATGTCATGGTGAAAAAATCAATCTGCGCCGTGGTGCCGGATTGTGTATGGCAATTATCGGGAGTTTTATTCTTTTGCTTCCGGGTGCCGCTGCTCCAAATTTGGGGTATGCCGCGATAATGGTGCTTTCGGGAATAGGTTGGGCGATGTACAGCATCGCGGGCAAAAATATGCAAAAACCCTTGGCCAGTACATTGGCCAATTTTGTGATGGCCATTCCTTTTGTTTTGCTGGCGTATGTTGTGTTTTACACGAAAAGTTTTGCATTGCCTCAAGGGATACTTTTAGCTGTGCTGTCAGGCGGTTTAGCCTCAAGCGGAGCATACGTGCTTTGGTATGCCATCGTGAAGCAGATTGACCGTTTGACAGCCAGCAGTGTACAGCTATCCGTGCCGTGTTTAGCTATTTTGGGTGGCGCATTGTTTATTGGTGAGACTTTAAGCTGGCGGATGATCATTTCTGCTGTCATTGTTTTAACGGGAATTGCCTTGGTGATTTGGGCTACTCCTGATCAGAAGCATGCCGAAAGCGCGTTGAAATAATCAAAGTGTGTTTAAAAAAGAAAAATGAATCTGGATATTTTTACCGATAAAAAGATAAACCTGAAACAGAAAAAAACCCGCGAAATTCGCGGGTTTTTTAAATCTTACTTTAGAAAAAGCAGATTATTTTTCAGCAGCAATTGAAGCAATCGCAGCGTCAACGCCTTCGATTGAATCAGCCGCTTTCTTGATACGAGCAAGCGCATCTACCAGTACTTCGTCAGCAGTTGCATAAGAAATACGCATGTAACCGCCTAGGCCGAATGCATCACCAGGAACAACCGCAACACCAGTTTCTTCCAGTAACCATGCAGAGAATTCTGTGCAAGATTTTAAACCTTTGGCACGAATTAACGGCTTGATATTGGCATAGGCATAGAATGCACCGTCAGCAGGTAAGCAAGTAATACCGTTGATGTCATTTAAGCCTTTCACAACCAGGTCATGACGACGTTTGAATGCTTCAATCATTGGTTCAAGAACGTCTTGAGGACCGTTCAATGCAGCTTCAGCAGCAACTTGTGAAATAGAAGTCGGGTTAGAAGTAGATTGAGACTGGATTTTTTTCATCGCGCCAATCAGTTTAGCAGGACCCGCTGCATAGCCGATACGCCAGCCAGTCATTGCATAGGCTTTAGACACGCCGTTCAATACGATTACGCGGTCGTAAAGGTCTGGAGCAACAGTTGCGATGTTGTAGAATTCATCATCCCAACGGATTGGTTCGTACATGTCATCAGACGCAACAAGAACTTCTGGGTATTTACGCAGAACTTCAGCTAAAGCAAGTAATTCTTCTTTAGTGTAGATCATGCCAGTCGGGTTAGATGGGCTGTTCAGTACCACTAAACGGGTTTTGTCAGTGATCGCAGCTTCTAACTGTTCAGGTGTAATTTTGAAACGTTGTTCTTCACCACATTTCACGATTACAGGTACACCTTCAGCGATGATCACCATATCTGGATAGCTTACCCAGTATGGTGCAGGGATGATCACTTCATCACCTTTGTTTAACAAAGCAAGTGCCAAGTTAAAGAATGACTGTTTGCCACCGCAAGAAACCAGAATCTGGTTTGCAGCGTAATCAAGATTATTATCGCGTTTTAATTTCGCAATAATCGCTTTTTTAAGACCTGGAGTACCGTCAACAGCGGTGTATTTAGTGAAACCGTTGTTAATAGCGGCAATTGCTGCATCTTTGATGTGTTGTGGGGTGTCAAAATCTGGTTCACCTGCACCCAAGCCAATTACGTTTTTACCAGCGGCTTTAAGTTCAGCAGCCTTGTTGGTAACAGCAAGTGTAGGGGACGGTTTGATGGCATTTACACGATCAGAGAGACGTACGTCCACGGCAGTATTCCTTCTTATAGGGATTAAAAAATAAAAAGCACACTATCTTATCTTAAATTGCGCCAAAAAGGGGAGCTTGAATGTGCCAATATTGGAAAAAAGTATTTAACCCGGTTAAATCAGCTGAGCAATAAGAACAAATAATTAAATGGTTTGGTTTGAATAATAGAGAAGAATAATTAAAAAAATAAGATTAAAAAGGGCGGGTTTAATGTGAATGAAAAAGTGAAAAAGAACACTACAATTAGATGAGCTTCGATTTAATTGTAGTGTCTGGCGTGATCAGGTGATCATCAAAACAAAACATCAATAAGCATAATTCAGGTCGGTATAATCATTTAAGGATTTTTGCAAATGGGTATTAATGAACTCATGTACATCAGCAGTGGTCATCGGCTGCCCCTGTTTGGTAATGACATGTTCAATTGGCTGCTGACCTTGCCCAGTAATGGTATAGACAAAATTACGCGTCACTTTATAACCTGCTTCTTCTTTAAGAATGCAAGTCACATAACGATAGCTATGCTCAAAGTTTAAATCGGTATGTGAAAATACAAACTGATCAAACAGTTTCATATTTTGACCGTCAGCTAAAGCTTTGAGTTCATCCACAATGCTGGCACTAAATTTCATGCCGTAACGTTCAGAAATAGGTTTATGGTCAATCAGTAAGGAAACGGTATCATCATCATTCTGGGTGACTGTAACATTGCTAAAATCGGACATAAAAATCTCTGCGGTACATTGGATAGGGCTTTAGTATGTGGGAAATAAAGCGAAAATCAATTGAACTTGGGAGAGATTTTCAGCAAAACGTTTAAATAAAGATCACTGCAAATAAAAATGGCTACAACAGATGCAGCCATTTAAGTCAATTTGGAATGAACTTATTGATTAAAGCGGGACAGGTCTTCTTCAGGACGTGCAGTCAGCACTTCAACACCGGTTTTAGTCACTAAAAGGGTGTGTTCATATTGTGCGGACAAACTATGGTCTTTGGTTACTACCGTCCATTTGTCACCTAAAATTTTGGTTTTCCAGTCGCCGCCGTTCACCATCGGTTCAATGGTAAAGGTCATGCCTTCTTCAAGCACCATGCCGGTATTCGGTTGACCATAATGCAGAACTTGGGGTTCGTCGTGGAACACGGTGCCAATACCATGGCCGCAATATTCACGTACGACGCCAAAGCGTTCTGATTCAACATATTTCTGGATGGCATTGCCAATATCACCAATGGTAGAACCTGGTTTTACCGTCGCAATACCGCGGTACATGGCTTCTTGCGCCACTTTGCATAAACGTTCTGCAAGAATTGAAGTTTCACCACCAACGATATACATCATGTTGGTATCGCCGTGATAGCCGTCTTTAATGACAGTCACGTCAATATTGAGGATGTCACCTTTTTTCAGGATTTTGCTGGCAGACGGAATGCCGTGACACACCACGTGGTTCACTGAGGTACAGATGGTATGCTGGAATGCAGGGCGGCCAGGTGCTGCGCCATAACCAAGACAGGCAGGAATCGCCTCTTGTTTATTCACGATATAATCGTGACAGATGGTGTCCAGTTCCAGGGTTGATACCCCCGGTTTGATATGCGGTTTGATCATATCCAAAACTTCTGCTGCCAGTCGACCCGCCACACGCATTTTTTCAATTTCTTCAGGTGTTTTGATTAAACGACGGGGAGCTTCGTAAGTACTGTTCATGATCTTTAAAAACTTTTGGAAATTTGTGTGTGACTATGGTATAAATAGCCGCCCATTTTATCAAATGCTTTTTCGTGAATAAATTTCACGGGCTTTGTGCGATGGGGCAATAAAATCCGCACATATATCGACACATTTCTCTGGGTGCCCTTTGGGGTGGAGAATGCGGATATATGGAGGCCTAACCCAAACTTTAAGGTAAAGAAAATGGCAGATTACAACGTAAGCATGCGCGACCTTCTTCAAGCAGGCGCTCACTTCGGTCACCAAACTCGTTTCTGGAACCCAAAGATGCGCGAATACATCTTTGGTGCGCGTAACAAAATTCACATCATCAACCTTGAGCACACTGTTCCTGCGTTAAATGATGCTTTGAACTTTGTTAACAATCTTGCAAGCAAAAAGAACAAAGTATTGTTTGTTGGTACTAAACGTGCTGCTTCTAACATCATTCGTGAACAAGCTCAACGCGCTGGTCAACCATATGTAGACCACCGCTGGTTAGGTGGTATGTTGACGAACTGGAAAACACTTCGCCAATCTATCAACCGTTTAAAAGATCTTCAAACTCAATCTACTGACGGTACTTTCGCTAAGCTGACTAAACGTGAAGCTTTAGAACGTACTCGTGAAATGGAAAAACTTGAACGTGCTTTAGGCGGCGTTAAAAACATGGGTGGTTTACCTGACGCATTATTCGTAATTGACGTTGACCATGAATCAATCGCGATTAAAGAAGCTAAGAACCTTGGTATTCCTGTAATCGGTATCGTTGATACAAACTCTAACCCAGACAACGTAGACTACGTTATTCCTGGTAACGACGATGCGATCCGTGCGGTTACACTTTACGCTTCTGCTATGGCTGATGCTATCATTGCTGGTAAAGAGTACGCTCAATCACAAGCAAATGCTCAAGCTAAAGGCGAAGAAGCTGCTAAAGAAGCTCCAGAGGCTTAATGCGTTTTGACGCAGAATTGTCATTTTTGCGACATCTAGTCGTGGCAAATTAAGCGTCGAGAAAGCAAAACGGCCCAGAGAACACTTTGGGCCGTTTTTGTTGAACAGATTCATTTTCTACCGTATTTAGGAGAATAACATGACTGCAGTTACTGCGAGCATGGTAAAAGAATTGCGTGACCGTACTGGTTTAGCAATGATGGAATGTAAAAAAGCATTAACAGAAGCGAACGGTGACATCGAATTAGCGATTGATAACCTTCGTAAATCTGGTCAAGCAAAAGCAGCTAAAAAAGCTGGTAACATTGCTGCTGACGGTGCAATCACTATCGTTCAAGAAGGCAACAAAGCTATTCTTTTAGAAGTAAACTGCCAAACTGACTTCGTTGCTAAAGACGAAAACTTTGCTGGTTTCTCTGCTAAAGTTGCTGCTGCTGCGCTTGCTGCAAACGAAACTGATGCTGCTAAAATTGCTGAACTTAAACTTGAAGATGGTGCAACTGTTGAAGAAGCGCGTATTGCTCTTGTTCAAAAAATCGGTGAAAACATCCAGGTTCGTCGTGCGAAAATTGTTGAAGGTGAAAACCTTGCAGTTTACAAACACGGTTTAAAAATTGGTGTTGTAGTGGCTTACACAGGTTCTGCTGAAACTGGTAAAGGTATTGCAATGCACGTTGCTGCGTTCAACCCGGTTGCTGTAACTGCTGAAGGCGTATCTGCTGATCTTATCGCTAAAGAAAAAGAAATTGCTGAAGCGAAAGCATTGGAATCTGGTAAACCAGCAAACATCGTTGAAAAAATGGTTACTGGTTCAGTTGAAAAATACTTGAACGAAGTTGTTCTTGAGCGTCAAATGTACGTAATCGACAACGACAAGAAAGTTGCTGACGTTCTTAAATCAACTGGTACTACAGTTGCTCAATTCGTTCGCTTCGAAGTGGGTGAAGGTATTGAGAAAAAAGCTGAACTTTCTTTCGCTGAAGAAGTTGCTGCTGCTCAAGCTGCTGCAAAATAATCTCTGATTATTTGCAAAAAAAAGCCCCGTTTGGGGCTTTTTTTATGAAGAGTTTAAAATTTTGAGAGAACAATAAAGATGGCGAGTAAAGCTCAGAAGGGGATTGGTGCAGTTATTGTTATTTTAATTGCTGCCTATTTCGGTATTGATTTACAAGAACAGCAAAATCCTTCAAATCAAGCGCTCAGCAATTCAAAAGCACACACTGAAATTTTATCGAAATCAGAATCTCAGCAAGTATCTGTAGATTCGAAGGCAGCAAATTTTCAAATTCAAAATGATGATGTAAAAATTCAGCAGGCCTTTCAAACACAAAAAAGCAATATGCAGGTTCAGTCCAGCGGAACAGTCAAAGCAGTTCTAGCGGATGATAACAACGGCTCACGCCATCAAAAGTTTATTTTGCAACTGCAGAATGGCTTAACTGTGTTGGTGGCTCATAATATTGATTTGGCACCAAGAATTGAAAACTTGCAAAAAGGAGACATCATTCATTTTAATGGCGAATATGAATATAGCGAAAAAGGCGGAGTAATTCACTGGACTCATCATGATCCGCAACAAAAACATGTGGATGGCTGGTTGAAATATAAAGGAAGAACCTATCAATAAAAGAGCTTCGGAAGGCTAAAACGATAATAGGGCTTAAATTGCGTTGATTTGCGATTTAAGACGGTTTTTATATTTTGGCAGTAGTTTGCTTAGATAAGCATTCATACACCATGCCGGGCCAATGAGGAGGAATTGGAGGTCTTTGAAGAAGGAAGGCTTTTTTTCTTCAACTTTGTGGCCATAAAATTGTCCAATCCAGGCCAATACAAAAAGCGCGATATAAAATCCTGTTCCTGCAGGTAAAATAAAAATGAGCCATGCCATCACGACAATAAGGGCAGCCATGGCGACAGCAAGGACTACGTCTAGGCGTGCATAAAAGACCAGGGTACAAACTAAAACGAAAGCGGTCAATAACGCACTGAAATGGGCCAAAATGCCAATAATGGAAAACAGGATAGTCGGTACACAGACCCAATGAATGATTTTGTTGGTCGGGTTCTGATGGCTCTCGCTATATTCATCCAGCCATTCTGTCATTGTTTTCATTTTTCACTCCGGCTTTTATGGATGAGCATCCATCAACCTATATTTTATTCTTCTAGAGATAAAATATAAACCAGAAAACAGTACGGGTCAAAATTCAGCACCAGCAATTCCTCACTCATATGAGCGGGATAGCTTAATGCTTGTTCACAAAGTAAAGCTGATGTTGAAGCCTAGTGGGAAGGCAGGGAAGGTATTTCTGTCCAAACATTAAAAAAGCCACAAGAAGTGGCTTTTAAGTCAAATGTATCAGGAGTCGGGAAAAGTCTTATGAATTTGGACCATCGACACGTTCGATGTTTACTTTTGCAGTGCCTGCATGAGTAATACCGAGTTGTTTTGCAGCGCCATAAGATAAGTCTAGGACACGGTTACCATGGAAAGGACCGCGGTCGTTTACTTTTACGACTACACTCTTGCCATTGTTTTTATTGGTTACACGAATATAGCAGTTCAATGGCAGGCTACGGTGAGCGGCAGTCAAGCCATTCATATCGAATGTTTCACCACTTGCAGTTTTACGGCCATGGAATTGACGACCATACCAAGAAGCTGCGCCAGTTTGGCTGAATTTACGTACTGTATTCGATGCAACAGTATTTAGCTTTTCAATCACTGAAGGCTCATCTGCAGGGATTTCAATTTTGGCGGCAATGGTTTGACGACGAATTTTATCACCAGAACGTTCAGTGATTGAAAGACTATTTAAATTTGAAAAGTGGGAATTAAAATTTTGAGCATCTTTGTTTAATACACGCGTGGCCAAGCGAGAGTTGTCACTGTCTGTATTGAATGATGACTGTACCAACTCTGCTTGAGACTGGCTCAGGGCAAAGGTGGTGGTTAAGGCTAAAATATACTTTATCGATGAATGCATTATTAAACTCCTAAAGACTGCTGCTTTTATTTCAATTAAGCCATTGAAATGCAAGCGATCGAGTCTGTTAATTCTCTTTTGCAACTACATTTGACGAGATGGATAATATTCATGCCAAGCTAAAGCTGTCTACTTTTTAATTAAAATAATTACAAAAAGAACAGAAATACATCGTTTTTTGATCAAAATATAACCAATATTGTAACAATATATTAAAAATGTCCATTTGGTGAACGATTTTGTAAAAAAAAATCTTGACTTTATTATTTTTTGGTAAAAAACCAGCCTTAACGGCTGGCGATTTCAATCCCTAATTGCCATACCGCAGTGGCATACATGCGACTCTTGTTATAGGTCGTAATGACCTGAAAATTGGGATAGGTAATATAGTAAATAGGTCCATAACTATCTTGAAGTTGAATAATATTTACCATATCCAGGTCATCAATTTGCACAATCGGATTGATTGGTGTGATGCCTTGATTTTTTAACGCGCCATAGGGAGTCGGCTGTTCCAGATCTTTGGCAATAATAGAGGCGGGAGTATTGCCGGTATAGCGGGCAGCAAAGCCGATGGGCTGATTGCGTTGCCATCCGTGTTGGGCTAAATAGTTGGCAATAGAGCCAATGGCATCTACGGCAGAATTTCTTAAGTCAATGTGTCCATTGCCATCATAGTCCACACCCATTTTACTAATGTTGCTTGGCATGAATTGAGGATAACCAATCGCTCCAGCATAGGAACCAACTACCGAGCTGGCAGACACTCCATCTTTGTAAGTCCATGCAATCAGTGCAGCGAGTTCATCCTGGAAATACTGGGCACGACGCTCATAGCCGAAGCCTAAGGTCGCCAAGGCATCACGGGTGATGAAATTTCCTTTGTTGGCACCAAAACCGGTTTCTACCCCTAAAATCCCTAAAATGATCGATTGCGGTACCCCAAACTGTTGTTCAGCACGGTTTAAGGTGTCGGCATATTGGGTTTTGAAGCGTACGCCACGCTGAATGGTGCTTTCCGCCATAAAATTGGTTTTATATTTGTACCAGGGCTTACTTTCGCCAGGGCGGTTCATGATATTGATAATATTAGGCAGGTTTTTCGAGCCATTCATGGCCCAATCGACCTGTTCTGCACTCAAGCCATAAGTTTGCATGGTTTTTTGCTTAAAGCTGTTATAGCTTGGGTGACTATAAAAATCGTTGGCTTGACAGAAACTGGTGATGGAAAGTGCACCGAGAAGTAAAGGAAGACGTTTAATTCTGTTATAAAAGTTGATACTTAACATATTACTCAAAGTTCCAAAAACATAATCAGTGTGTGCAAATTGACATCACGACGTTAAAAGACGGCATTGCAAATAGAGTGACGAAAATCCATCTCATGAAAGATAACGGAATTTTTCAAGCGGTTAAGATAGCATTGACTAAGGCTGTATCCACAAGTCCAATACAAAAAAAGACAAAGAACGTGATTTTTTGCATAAATCAGTGTATTTGAGGCCGGTTCTCTGAGCTGTGCTTTGCATTCTCGGCAGAAGGGCTGCAAATTCAAGATCCGTTTGCTTTAGCTAAGTCAAAGCCGGTCTTTTACTTCGTTTTTAATGATACGTTCTATCGAGGCTTAGAATATGACATTTAGCAGCAATTTTGCTTTGCCAGGGGGTGTTTGCCTAAAAAACCATCGGAACATTTTGTCCGGTTGAATGGAGTCTTGATTGCAAATAAATCATCTAATATTTACCCGTGAACTAAAAATGTTTTCTTATCGTGTTTTGCCTCAGATCGAGAAAAAAAAAGCCAAGTTGCAAGCGAAATCTGCTAAGAATATCGGATGTTCTATCCATTCCTTAAAAATTCGAAACTCTCCCTGCTCGATAACCATTATGCAAGTTCATCAACTGAATCTTTTTCTTGATGATTGTCGCTGCAAACGATAAAAAAGATGAAAGAGAGCAAAATTTAAACTGTAAAAAATAGCCTAAAAAGTCAATTCAGCAGGTTTTAATTTTTTTGATCACTTTATATAGAAATTATTCCTTAGAGAGAAAATATGCGCAAAAAATGGAGGAAGGGTGAAGAATGATGAAGGTTCTGTTTCTGAAATGACGGCTATACATAGTAAATCTGTAAATTTGATTCAGATAGATAATGATAAAGACAGTAATGTTTGTTCATCATTTGAGAATAAAATTTTGCAATAAAAAACCTGGCTATTGCCAGGTTTGAGAGCATTTTAAACGTGCTCAAGCATGAAACAGAGTGTCATGGTATTCAGCCAGCACCAACAGCTCACCTTTAGTTAGATGTGGAATGATTTTTTCCACCGCAATATGAACGGCTTTAATCACTGCAGCAGAACCCAGATCCGCAGCTTTACGCTTGATCATGCCCAAATCGAGGGTCTTATTAAAGTCATTCATGAAATGACGCACGGTCGCTTCAGCAAATTGCTTATATGATTCGGTTAAAGCCGCTTTATTGACTTCATTTCCCGCCTTAATTTCTGCATAACTATGCTTCAGGTTGGTGACCAGGCTTGCATCTAATGGCTCACCTACACGGAAGTTACCCGCTGCATCTTTAAACAGGCTCTTTTGTGAAAACTCAATTGACTGTTTCACTACATCATTGGAGGATTTGCCCAGTAACTGTTTCAATAGAACAGCAACGGTTGATTTGACATAGCCGGCCAGTTTTTCAGCCGTATCACGTTTATCGCTGGCTGGGAAACGACGCACAAGCTCGGTCAAAATGGCATCAATGATTTCTTCATTAATCAGCAATGCGGTCTTGTCGCGTAAGGGGTAAAGCGGTTCGCTGGAATTTTTCTTTTCCTGAGCGGTTTGAATACTTGTTAATAGTTCTGCAGAAGGAATAAAACCAAAAAATGGCATGTCAAAAAACCTCAATATTCTTCATTTTATTGTCGCGCCAAACGAATGGGGCGAGGCATCCATGTCGCATCGGATACACGGCAAGGGTTGATGTCTAATCCACCACGACGGGTATACGTTGCATATACCATCAGTTTTTCAGGCTCAAGATTTTGCCAGATGTCGGCAAACATCTGTTCCACGCATTGTTCGTGGAAACCATTATGCTGACGGTAAGAAATAATATAAGCTAAAATGCTGCGATAACAAGGCTTTTTACCCTGATAACGGATAAAAACTGTGCCCCAGTCCGGTTGGCCGGTGACTGGACAGTTACTGCGTAATAAATGTGAATAAAGTTGTACTTCAACGGCTTCACTATTTTCTGCATCTAATTTTAATAAACTTGCATCTGGATGGTTCTCTAAGCGTTCAGGGCTTAAATCATCAATACAGATGCCTTCAGGCTGGGAAATGTCCAGATCATCTGCCTGGAATAAAGTCAGCGTGACCGGTGCACCTGCCGCAGCAGACAAGTCTTTTTCAACGGTTGCAATAAACGCTTCTTTTGAATCGAACTGGGTAAAGTTCATACTATTAAAGTAGAGCTTGAGCGACTTTGATTCGATCAGGTTGGGTGAAGATGCCGGCAAAGTCATACGGCCAATCGCAACTTGAGGAATACCGGCGACATTGAGCCAGGAAATTTCAAAAATATGCCACCAGTCTTTGCCTTGCTGAATACCTTCAACATGGGCGTATTTTTCGCGTGCAGTGGCACGTGAAATGGGAAACAGAATATCAGGTTGATATTCTGTTGGATAATTGGTGTCTTTACCTAATAGAGAATGTTCTACACTCATTATTCACGCATTCCTGAACCACGAGAAAGTAAATAGTACGCTATACCGTACAGTACGGCACAACATAAGGTAATAACAGTCAATGAAATGGACACATTGACGTCGCTATGACCTAAAATGCCGAAACGGAAGGCATTGACCATATATACGATCGGGTTAATTAAAGAGAGATTTTGCCAAAACGGACTTAAAGCACTAATGGCATAGAATACACCACCTAAATAGGTCAGTGGAGTCAGTACAAAAGTCGGGATAATTGAAATATCGTCAAATGATTTGGCATACACGGCATTGATAAAACCGCCGAGTGAAAATAAAAATGAAGTAATCAGTACGGTATATATAGTCACGAACCAGTTGGTGATATATAAGTCGGTAAAGAACAGGCTCATGGCTGTGACAATAATGCCGACCAGGGCGCCGCGACAGACCCCACCAATTACATAGCCCCAAAGAATCATGTGTAAAGGAACGGGACTCATAATCAGTTCTTCAATGCTTTTTTGAAATTTGGCACTAAAGAAACTGGACGAGACGTTGGCATAACTGTTGGTGATGACTGCCATCATAATCAGGCCGGGCACAATAAACTGCATGTAGCTAAAGCCGCCCATTGTGCCAATCCGCGAACCGACCAGATTCCCAAAAATCACGAAATACAGACTCATGGTAATGGCTGGTGGTAATAAGGTTTGTGGCCAGATGCGCATGAAGCGACGCACTTCTTTATGTACCAGAGTGTAGAGCGCAACACTGAGTTGATTAAAGTTCATTGCGCAGCTCCTTCAAGGTTTTTTTCCACCATTTTCACAAAGATTTCTTCCAGGCGGTTCGACTTGTTACGCATGCTACGCACCTGAATGCCTTGCGCTTCCAGAAGCTGGAACAGTTCATTTAAGGTATGTGCCTTGTCCATGGTGACTTCTAAGGTCACGGGGTCGATTAAATTAAAACGCACGCCAATAATATCCAGATGGATGGGTTGAATCGGTTCGACCAAATCGAAGATAAACGATTCTTCACTCAGCTGGTTTAAGAAAGATTTCATGGAGGTGTCTTCCTTAATCACACCGCGGTCAATAATGGCGATACGACGACACAGCATTTCAGCTTCTTCCAAATAATGCGTAGTTAAAATGATAGATGTGCCTTTTTCATTCATTTCAGTGAGGAAGTCCCACATGGAACGACGTAATTCAATATCCACACCGGCAGTCGGTTCATCTAAAATGAGCAGCCGGGGTTGATGCATCATGGCACGGGCAATCATCAAACGGCGTTTCATCCCGCCAGAAAGCATGCGTGCCTGTATGCCACGCTTTTCCCATAAGCCTAATTTTTCTAGATATTCTTCAGCCCGGCTTTCTGCAATTTTTTTAGAAATACCGTAATATCCGGCTTGAGTCACCAAAATATCAAAGGTTTTTTCAAACTGACCAAAGTTAAATTCTTGTGGCACGACCCCCAGGCATTGTTTGGCTGCCGAAGGATGGGTATCGAGGTTATGGCCAAAAATCTCCACCGTACCGGAGGTTTTTTTTGTCAGTGAGCTAATGATGCTGATGGTGGTTGACTTGCCTGCACCATTTGGACCAAGGAGGGCATAAAACTCACCTTCAGGTACCGTTAGGTTGATCCCTTTTAGTGCTTGAAAACCGTTACGATAGGTTTTGGATACGTCCCTCAAGGTCAATGCATCAGTCATGAAATTCTCACCTGGTCAATAGTAGGAGTATTGTGAGTGATCTTGCTAAATAAACCAAGTAAATAAGCAGGAATTGTCTGTTGCAATTTTGGAACATTGCTTAAACTATAAGCACAAAAATTGATGACTTATAGATAGTTGCTTTACCTTACGGTTTTTTTTGTTATGATGTGCATCGCGCGCTCATAGCTCAACTGGATAGAGTACAGGTCTCCGAAGCCTGTGGCGTGGGTTCGAGTCCCGCTGAGCGCACCATTTTCCTTTCTTCAAGCCTTTTTATTTGCTCTAAACATATTGATAATAAAGAAATAGTTTTATACGGCTATATTCTGTCTGCCGGTTTCTCATTATTCCAATACTTGCTTACGGTAAAATCACCATCAAATTCAACTAACGAATCCTACGTTACTGTAAAAATGTCAAAATCTGTAATAAATCCAAGGGATCAGCAGAGCAAACCTAATATTGATAAACAAGAAAAATCAAAAATTAAACTATTTATTCAATTAGCTGATAGCAAGGAAGATTTTTTGCATCGATAGAAATCCACCTTTGGGTGCTGTGATTGTGTACATCATATAAATAACAATGGAATAGCGGCTTAATTGGTACCTATGCTGAAACTTCTGTGGGCTGAATTAAGAAAGACCTGGCTGTAAACAAAAAATAATTTCACAAAATAGCAGACTGTATTGGTATGTACCTTATTGCAGAATAATTTAGTCCATTTTTATATGAATCTGATAAGCAAATCTGTGCCATCAGACCAATCAAATCTAAAAAAAGATGGGAGAAATTTAGACGAAATTTTAAAAGTTGCAGATTATGGGTTTTATATTGTTTGATTCTACAGACTTTACTGTCGCGCTTGGACATCCGGGTCATTCGGGATATCCTGAAGGACAAGACGTCATCGCTATCCTAAAAAATTCATATTGCAGATTAAACAGCAAGCATTCTTTCAACAGCTGGAAAAGCTTGCCAGGCAATATTGAGCTTTGGGCATAGAATTCGTTTCCGGGAGGGTAGATCCCCTCGGCTGATGAAATCGATGACATATTGCTGGCTAAATTAAAGATGGCGTAGCACCTGCTCAACGTACCGTGCCAGGCGTCTATGAAGGAGAATATAGATGCAACTTAAAAATCCTGATTTGCTGAAACAACAAGTTTTTATTGATGGGCTTTGGATGGATGCAGCAGATGGCAAAAGCTTTGCTGTAACCAATCCGGCAACAGGCGAAACCATTGCACAGGTGCCAAGTGTTCCCACTGCACAAGTGGAGCAAGCTGTACAGGCTGCCGAGGTTGCACTGAATACCTGGAAAAATATGACCGCCAAAGAGCGTTCAGTATTATTGCGTAAATGGTTTGATCTGATGGTGGCCAATCAGGAAGATCTCGCAGTCATTTTAAGTACTGAACAGGGGAAACCCTTAACAGAAAGTCGTGGCGAAATCCTGTATGGTGCTAGTTTTATCGAATGGTTTGCCGAAGAAGCAAAACGTACTTATGGTGATGTCATTCCACATGATAAACAGGGTCGCCGTTTAGTAGTAATCAAACAGCCGGTGGGTGTTGTTGCCGCAATTACGCCATGGAACTTCCCGAATGCCATGATTGCCCGTAAAGTGGGACCAGCACTCGCAGCGGGCTGTACGGTGGTGATCAAGCCAGCTTCAGAAACGCCTTTATCTGCGCTTGCCTTGATGGTACTTGCCGAACAGGCGGGTATTCCTAAAGGTGTGCTGAATGTGGTGACAGGCAGTTCGCGTGAAATTGGTGAGGTTCTTACTACGCACCCAGTCGTGAAAAAAGTATCCTTCACCGGTTCCACTCAAGTGGGCAAGCTGTTGATGAAACAGTGTTCGTCTACCATGAAAAAAATCAGTATGGAACTAGGGGGGAATGCACCCTTTATCGTGTTTGAAGATGCCGATTTAGACAGGGCGGTGAAAGGGGCCATGGCATCGAAATTCCGTAACAGCGGTCAGACTTGCGTATGTAGCAACCGTATTTTGGTACACGCCAATATTTATGATCAGTTCCTTGAAAAATTAACGGCTGCCGTACGAGAATTAAAAGTTGCACCTGCCTTTGAAGAAGGCGCAGAACAGGGTCCGTTGATTAATGAAAAAGCCGTGGAGAAAATCGAAGAGCACATTGCCGATGCTGTCGGGAAAGGGGCGAAAGTCCTGGTGGGCGGTAAACGTCATGAATTAGGTCAAACCTTCTTTGAACCGACTGTATTGTCACATGTCACACCAGACATGCTTGTAGCCAGGAATGAAACTTTCGCACCGCTTGCACCGGTTTTTCAATTCAGTACAGATGAAGAAGCCATCCAGATGGCCAACGACACTGAGTTTGGTTTGGCATCCTATATTTATACCGAAAGTTTAAGCCGTGCCTGGAAAATCAGCGAAGCGCTAGAATATGGGATGGTGGGCATTAACGAAGGCTTGATTTCTACAGAAGTTGCGCCTTTTGGTGGCGTTAAAGAATCGGGTACAGGACGCGAAGGTTCCAAATACGGTATTGAAGACTATCTGGACATTAAATATATGTGTATGGGCATTTAAGCTTGAGTCATGAAACAAATACGGATCAATTGATCCGTATTTTTAATTAAAAAGTTGATGAGAATCGGAAATAGTTTATTGTCCTGTTCTTTAAAATAAGAAACTAAAATGGATAAAAGCCCCATATGTGATCTGCAATAAAAGCTCTCTCAACCGAACAGCAAAATGTTGAAAGTAGGATTAAAAAGAAGTAAAAATAATTTTATATTATTGATTTTAATTATAAAAAATATTTACTGTCGGTGGGTTAAAAATAGCAGAGACAAACTATTAAATATGAGCCTTATTTTAAGGTTTTATGGAAATTTAAGCGCTGATATTGAGACGACATCCATTATTCAAGTATTTATAAAATATACAATAATAGTTTCTTTAGATTGTTGTGTATAAATGTTGGTCAGGGTTGCCTATTTCATTTTCGAGTTTTATATTAAAAATACAGTAGGTCGAGAGACGCTACAAAGTGGTTGGACGGATCAATGACAGCTTGTTGAGCTTGCAACCTTCGGGTTGAAGCAAAAAATCAGCACTAGCCTTCCAACATAAAAGCCCGCAGCAATGCGGGCTTTCTTATTTTTTATGTTAAAAAAATGTTTTGCGGATGGCCCCAATTGCAGAACTTATTTTAGATTACTGAAGGTGGTCTACAGAGTTTATTATTGAAGTTTAGAAAGCTTAACTGGAATATTTAAAGTAGATATCATTTATTGAGTTATAAAAAATTACATTGCCAAAAAATCTAACATCTCTAAATTATGGATAAATCAAATATATGTTATAAAAAGTTTAGTTAAATAAAGAGAGCAGAGAATAATATGAGCCAATTAATAGAGGTGAAGGTTAAAGACCAATTTAGCAATATTCATGCAGTACAGGCATTATTACGGGCAATTCCGGAAAATTCAGTATTGCATAAACTCTCATTATTTCAAAAGATTGAACATATTATTGTAAATGGTGAAATTATTCGCCCCAGTATTGAACTGCTTTTTGAAAGCCGTATTTCCGCGAGCATTTATCGTATAATTGAATAATGCATATATAATAAACTTCTTTCATCATTGTTCACCCCCTTTTTATTTTTCTCCCAGAGAGAGAAATAAAGGGAATTTATAAAAGACGTCTGATAAAAACTTATTCTAAATTATGGATAAAAGGTAAAAACTCACTGTTCAAGGTGAGTTTTTATAAAATAGTAACAATACGATTGGAAAATATTAGTGAATCGAATAAAAGATGAAGGCTTAAATTAAACTGAGCTCGACATCATATTTATTAAATTCTTGTATGATGTTTTCTATGACTTTGATTCCAATGCCATCATCACAACTGAATATTTCATCCTTGCCTTGCGTACTGTTGTAACAGATGATTTGCTGGATTGACCAGCGATTTTCAACGTCTGTTTGATCAATAATGACCCGAAGGGGTTGCAGGTTTTCGCTGACCTGACGGGGCAATACACTGGTAATGGCAAGTTGAATATGATTCAGATTCTCTTTCGGACTTAAAAATGTCAGTACCCAGTTACCTACTTTTTTTAAGTGCATAGGATTGTCTGCTGGATGAAATTCTAAATAATGTAAGGACGTCATCATGAATTCCCCTGAAATATTGACTATATTGGGCTTTTAGCAAATATTTGCCATTCAGCTTAGGTCGTATTTAGGGGCAGGCCAGGGGTTCTAGTTTAATCTGGCTGTGGTTGAATAAATCCAATCTTATTGTTTTATAACTATAAAAAAAAATATCCTTTCAATAGTTAAGACCTTAAATAAATAATGAAACATAAAAAAGCTCTTAAGCCTGATCAGCTCAGATGTTTCTGGAGCGAAAAATTGATCTGGTTAAGGTATTTATTTAATTCCTGAGGTGTCATGCGACTTTCCTGTAAGGTGGTAATCCATTGCATTTGACACAGTTTTAAACTGCGTAAATCGTCGGCAGACAGAATACGGTTAATCAGCTGTTTGGCCATTAAGCCGCAATGCCGTTGTAGCAGTTGAGCCATAAATTGTTTGACTTGTTCAAAGTCCATGGCTTCTAGCGTTGTTTGTATTTCATTTTCATAGGAGGCTGGCTCAGCTTTTTCATCCGTGATTGAAGATGGGGAAACGCCGGGAACCAAGATCTCTTCGGCAGAGTGATCCTTAAGTTGAGTGTTTTGCAGCGCAAGGCTGGCTTCAATTTCGGTATTCAGGGTACTTGATGTAAGTGGAGTTTCAATGGATGGGCTCGCTTGTTGGGCGATTAATCCCATTTCCAGTAATTGTTCAAGTAATTCGGGTGGCGCGATACGACGCTTGAATTGTTCAGCAAGCAGGTCAAAATCATCGGTGCCGATCAGCAGTAACAACCGGCGTTGACGTGCATTCAGATTGAGAGAACGTTGTTTTAAACTTTCAATGCCTAAATCAGTTTTATGATATTGATTCATGCCTTAATTTATCCCTACGGTAAACTAAGGCCGATTGTAAGTATTAATAATGACAGTATTATTTAAATCATATTACAAATCATAATATTACAGCGTTAAAATATTGGCTTTCTCGAGAGCCTTGCGCAAATAAGGGTCCAGATCATCCTGACGAAGCAGCCACTGCATATAATCTGCCGGTAAATCTGCTATCGCTGTACCCCTGTGTTTGCCGAAATTAATCGTACGAGGGATACGTGCGTCTTCTGATGCCAGATAAAGCTCTTCAATGTTTTGAATGTTTAAATGATGGATTTCATGCATCAAAATATTGGCGGTTAAAATAATATCCATATCGGCACGATGCGCTTTTTTAATCATTTCACGGGCTTTTTCACTGCCTTTGCTGATCATATAAATAAGGGCAGAAATATTATGAGCTTCGGCATCTGGCCAGACTAAACGCGCAAGGGCAAGGGTACAAATGGCTTTGATCTTGCTGGTATCTACACCGCATTTCTCAATGGCACGAATATCATAATCAATATTGTGGCCAATAATATACGTGGTTTCCTGTGGAAGGCTGAAAGTCGTGTAGTGAGGCTGACCAACCAGCTCGGATTCCAGAATATGGTGCACCGCCATGGCGGCATAAGAAATCGGTTCATCGACACTATAAAGCTGGTCGAAAATTTCGCTCTTATCTAAGGAAAGTTTGCTGTCATGGATTTGGATCGGCGCATAAGCAATCTCAATCGGCTGTCCATTTAAAGTATGGGTTTCGGTATCGAGAATAATTGCTTGCATGACAGGTCCATAACCGTTGCGATCGTTTGGGTAAATTTAGCATTTTCAAAGATACCGGTACAAACTGAAAATACAGTCTTTTGCCCATTCATGATGATTTCTGTAGCGAAATGCTGGTTAAATGCACTGCTTTGAAAATATCACGCGAAATGTAAGTGCTATAGGGATATCTGAGTAATCCCTGTTCTGGATCAGGGTTGATTTCAGAAATGGTCAACATGGCCTTTGAGTGATCTTTAATGACTTCAATAATCTGAACGCTGCAACTGAGATAACAACTTCTGAGCGGTCATTTTTTGTTGATCGGTCATCGAGGCTGCATAAGAAGGGACCATTTTGTTCACTATTTTTCTTTTTAAACATTTACAGCCTGATCTCATGCAAGCCTGGAATTGGACAAATAACAGCAGACATATTTTGTTAAATTAATAGTGTTTGATATTTGTAAACCCATAAAAATAAAATTTATAAAAATCATTTATTTATATTAATAGCAATTCAGTCTTTTTTTATATTTTTTATTTGATGTTAAATCACATTGTTCAAATATTAAATAAAGGTAATAGTTTGTATTCATGATTACCTCAATCATCAAAATAACAATATATAAGGAAATGCAAAAATGAAAAAAACATTATTAACGGTGTTAATCAGCAGTGCCTTTTTGCTTACCGCCTGCGGTGGGGGGGGAAGTGGAGATGAGAGCGCATCTGGTTCTGGTAATGGAACTGGAGTTGACAATGGAGCGGGCAATGGAACTGGGGGTGAGGATAATGGCGGCGTCATTGTTCAGCCTGAACCTTCTATTCCGCTGAATAACATTGCTGATCCTGTGGTAAGAACCGAAGCCTATACCGAAACAAATATGACCAGCGTAGCAGGTGAAAGCCTGGTGATGACTTATAAAATGCTGGGGGTTAATGGTCAGGAAGTTCAAGCGACGTCACTGGTCATTACACCGAAAACAGCGGCACCTGTAGAAGGCTGGCCAATTGTGGTTTGGGCGCATGGTACGACTGGTGTGGCAGATCAATGTGCACCGAGTCGAAGTAAACTGAAGGTAGAGATTGAAGGGATGATTACTCAACTTTTAAGTGCAGGGTATGTGGTGGTGGCTCCCGATTATGAAGGCCTGGGCGAGCCAAGTGGCAATGAGTTTCATCCTTTCCTGAATTTAAAAAGCGAGGCTTATTCAATTACTGATGCAGTTGTCGCTGCACGTCATTATTTGGGGGTAAAAGTATCGAATCAATGGATGGCAGTAGGGCACTCACAAGGCGGACATGCAGCACTAGGCGCCGCTCAATATGCTTCGCGTGCAAATCTTGACTATAAAGGAGCTGTTGCCGTTGCACCTGCATCTAATTTACAAACAATTTTTAATACGGGAAAACAGCTTGTAGCGAATTTACCCCTCAAAGATCAAGTCCCTACCCTGGCATCTTTAAATACCTATGCCGCGCTGATTACTGCGGGAATGCAGGGTCAATCCGCATCACCGACCTATGCTCAAGTCTTTGAAACCAATGCAGCAACAATAGCCGCTCAAGCTGAGACAATCTGTTCAGAACCCTTAGGAATAGATTTTAATACTAAAATGGCAACTGCCGCCAATACTTCATTGTCTGGTTATTTAACCCAAAGTAATTTTATGCAAGTACCTGCAATTTCAACCTTTTTGAATAGCACTTCTCAGCCCTTATCTGTAAAAGTTACGACACCAGTGAAAATCTATCAGGGTGGATCGGATACGACTGTTCCAGCAAATGCGACAGCTGACCTTATTACCAATGCAACGAAACTTGGAACGACTAATATCGTTCTGGAATATGACTTAGCCTGGAATCATTCAACTGCCTATACTTCGAATATTCCTAATATTATTGCAGATGTAAAATCTTTAATGCCAATTCAGTAACTTGTTTTGATTATCTATGCTCATGTTTTTTAAATCATGAGCATTTTTATTTCAAACTGAGTAAAGTTCATTCTCAACATTTATAAACTTCATGCTACAATACGCGCCAATCTTAGCACGGCTTAAAAGCCCTAATTTAATAGGACCTCGCTAATGTTTGCCAATATCTCTATTGCTGAATTTGACCCGGAAATTGCTCAAGCAATCGCTAACGAAGATGCTCGCCAAGAAGCGCACATCGAGTTGATTGCTTCTGAAAACTATTGCTCACCAGCAGTGATGGAAGCGCAAGGATCAAAACTCACTAACAAATATGCAGAAGGCTACCCAGGCAAACGCTATTATGGCGGTTGTGAATATGTAGATGTTATTGAACAATTGGCAATTGACCGTGCTAAAGAACTTTTTGGTGCAGATTACGCTAACGTTCAACCGCATGCTGGTTCTCAAGCAAACTCTGCAGTTTACTTAGCGCTTCTTAACCCGGGCGACACCGTTTTGGGTATGAGCCTGGCTCACGGTGGTCACTTGACTCACGGTGCAAAAGTAAGCTTCTCTGGTAAGACTTATAACGCAGTTCAATACGGTCTAAACCCTGAAACTGGCGAAATTGACTACGAAGAAGTTGAGCGTTTAGCAATCGAGCACAAGCCACGCATGATCGTTGCTGGCTTCTCTGCTTACAGCCAAGTTGTTGATTGGCAACGTTTCCGTGACATCGCGGACAAAGTTGGCGCTTATCTGTTTGTCGATATGGCTCACGTAGCAGGTCTGGTTGCTGCTGGCGTTTACCCAAGCCCAGTTCAAATTGCTGACGTAACAACAACGACAACTCACAAAACACTTCGTGGCCCGCGTTCAGGTTTAATCCTTGCAAAAGCAAACGAAGAAATCGAGAAAAAATTACAGTCAGCTGTATTCCCGGGTAACCAAGGTGGTCCATTGGTTCACGCTGTAGCTGCTAAAGCAATCTGCTTTAAAGAAGCAATGGCACCTGAATACAAAACTTACCAACAACAAGTAGTTAAAAATGCTCAAGCCATGGCTGAAGTATTAATCGCTCGTGGTTATGACGTAGTTTCTGGCGGTACGAAAAACCACCTGTTCTTGTTGTCTTTAATCAAACAAGACATTACAGGTAAAGATGCTGACGCTTGGTTAGGTGCTGCTCACATCACTGTGAACAAAAACTCTGTACCTAACGACCCGCGTTCTCCATTCGTGACTTCTGGTATCCGTATTGGTACTCCAGCAGTTACAACGCGTGGTTTCGGCGAAGCAGAAGTACGTGAACTTGCTGGCTGGATCGCTGACATCCTGGACAGCAAAGGTGATGAAGCTGTGATCGCTACTGTTAAAGAAAAAGTTGCTGCTGTTTGCGCGAAATTCCCTGTTTACGCAAAATAAGTTTCTGACTTAAAAAAAGCCTCCTGAATGGAGGCTTTTTTTATATTTTTATGACACCAGCTGGGGAATATTTTGTTGCATGGCCTTTGGATAAGGGAGCTTGCTCGGCTTGTAATATTGCGCCCAGGTTTGTGACGCTGCCGGGCGGTTTCGTTCGCTGTCTTGAATGCCTTTAAAAAATGCCCCCATGGCATGATAAATCTCGGGTAAATTTTTACTGGTGATGGCATCGCTACTGAGAAAATAGGGCTGCAAAATGCAAAAACCGCGATAGTCAAACACCTGGAAAAAAGGGATGACCAAATGGATGTTCATATGCTGTTCGCCATAGTTACGGACATGCAGGGAAATGGCATCGGTTCGTACATGCGGGAGACAGGCATACATCTCATAACCCAACACATTATAAGGGTGTTGTTCAGCATTGATATCCAGTTGTCTTAAGGGGCCATCCGGTCCATCCATATGGCTAAAAAAGGTATTGCCCGGTGGATAACTGGTGGGTGTCAGGCTCTGCTCGGAAGAAGTGCGTGGAATCACCCCATGAATATGCAGCAATAAAAATTGGGTCAGCTGACCGGCATGATATAAAGCCTCATAAAATGGGGATTGCTGTAAATTGCTATTGGTCTTCTGCGTATCTTCAGCCAAATAAATAGGATTGCTGCTGGCTTTAATGCTTTGCAAGGCATTCAAAACGTATTGTTTGCTGGATTCGGGAATGACAGGTTCAAATAGAAACTGGCAAATATGCTGGGTCACAAAAAAAATGGAAGCATTAATCTGCGCAATCCGGCAGGTGGTTAACGCATTCGGGATGTGTTGCCCGAGCATCTGGTTGACTTGTTCCGGCGCGAACCAGCGTAGCGAAGTTCCAGCTTGCTCGGCAATGACTTGCCCAACATAAGAGGATAAAAACAGAATAAAGAAAAAATGGGCGTCATCTTCTAAAAATTTATCGATTGAAACCATATAGTTCTGGCGAATTTCACGCATGAGATCATCTAGGCGATCCAGGCTGGACAGGCTATGATCCAAATCGGAAATCTGCACCAGATTCTGAAAAGCAGAACCACAAAACAGCGGATAACCCTTGAAATACATGCTTTGTAAATCGTGCATTTGTTCAGTAAATTTATGGCATTTATCTGCAAAGGTAATTTGATAATTCAGAATAATGGCTTCAATTTCCTGGCTGATGTTCAGCGGTAAATCATTTTCACAGAAATGCTTTGCCACATAATGCAGGGGCAGAATAATTTGATCATTGCAATTGAGCGCATAGCTATGTACAAAGTTATTGGGACGATCACGGAATTTTATGAAATGGGCTTGCAGCTCTGCAAAGCTTTGCCATTTTTCATCGATACCCAATTTTTGACTGATAAATTGCCCGATATAACTGGAAATCAGGTAGACGGTATTTAATTTTAGGGGATCTTCAATAAAATCTGTGGCTTGTGTACCTATCTGTTTTTTAAATGCGGTAAACAGTTGATCCAGTCGTTCAAAACTGGCAAATGTGCCATCAAAATTAACGGTTTTAAGTGCGGAAGCAATATAAAATTCATGTTGATGTTCCGGCATTTCAAAGTGGCTGCGAATATGCTGCATAAAATTGTGAGAGCCGAGTTCAGCTGCTGAATGGAGTTCAGTAAGAGACATCGTATTATTCTTGTAAAGTAATTATTTATATACACATGTATACTTGAAATAAATTTTAAATCAACTGTGTAACTAGACTTATTGTTGCTGAATGAAAGAAAAGTTTAAAAAAAGAGGATGTTGAATATGCAAAGACCTATCATTGTGATTTCGCAACAAGATCTTGATCGTTTGGAAACGATGCTTGGGCATCAATCTAAATTGACGCCAACCATGCAGCATCTTGAAGATGAGCTGGCACGTGCCCAAGTGGTAGCTCCGCAGGATATGCCGGCAAACGTGGTGACAATGAATGCACGGGTATCGATTACTATTGCCCCTGCGAATGAACCGACCACGATTACCCTGGTTTACCCGCATGAATTTTTGGGTGAGAAAGGGCAGGTGAATGTACTCGCGCCCGTCGGTGCAGCAATTTTAGGATTGGCTGAAGGTCAGGAAATTGAATGGCCACAGCCAGATGGTCATTTAATGAAAGTGAAAATTGAAAAAGTGTTGTATCAGCCAGAACGTGAAGGCAATTATCTCTAATTTTTAAATAAATAGCCCCTAATTTAGGGGCTTTTTTGATAGGCAGATAAACATAATCAATGCTTACTTATTTTATCGAGATACCCCATCATAAATGCTGAAACCACAAAAGTCAGGTGCATGTTATTCCCCAGATGATTTTCTTGATATTTTGACGTGATCATAAATAAATCACTTTAAAAATTCGATATTTTTTATATTTTTTAATAGCTTGGATTGGTCTGAAGATTTCACTTCTTCTTTGGGCGATGAGTCTGTGTGAGTCATCAAAATGGCTAAATCAGGAAAATTCAAAACTTCAGCAGGTATTGTGCTGATCACTGTCAACGCTTTGACAGAGTTTATCGCCTATTCAGGGCAGACTGTATTTCAACAACACAATGTTGCAATAAAAATTGAAAGATAAGGAATCGCCATGAGCCAAACCCAAACAGCACAATATGATCCAAATTACCAGTATCAACATATTCAGGTGAAACCGATTACCGGTCGTATCGGTGCGGAAATTGAGGGCGTAAAACTCTCTGCAACTCTAAATCAAGCTACGGTCCATGAAATTAACCATGCACTGGTGAAATACAAGGCCATCTTCTTTAAAAATCAGTAGCACCTGACCGATGACGAACAGGAAGGCTTTGCAGCTTTATTAGGAAAGCCTTTAAACCACCCAACGGTTCCGGTCAAAAGTGGCACAGCCCATGTATTAGAACTGGATTCACGTGGTGGACGGGCAGATACCTGGCATACCGATATCAGTTTTATTGAAGATTATCCCAAAGCCTCTATTCTACGCAGTATAGTTGCGCCGGCAGCGGGAGGAGATACGGTTTGGGCTAATACCACAACGGCTTATAACGACCTGCCAGCAGAACTGAAAGTTTTGGCGGACAGTTTGCGTGCAGTACACAGCAATGACTATGACTATGCCTCTAAGGTAACCACAAGCCCGCGTATCGATGCAGAAAAATATCGTGCGCTATTCAATTCAACCGAATATGAAACAGAGCATCCATTGGTGCGTGTGCATCCAGAAAGCGGTGAAAAGACCTTGTTATTGGGGCACTTCTTTAAACGTTTTGTGGGCTATAACAGCCAGGATTCACGCCGCTTGTTTGATCTATTTCAGGATTATGTCGTGAATCTGGAAAACATCGTGCGCTGGCGCTGGAGTGTAGGTGATGTGGCCATCTGGGATAACCGTGCCACCCAGCATCGTGCTATTAATGACTATGGGGATGAGCTGCGTGTCGTGCGCCGTGTCACCATTGCAGGGGATATTCCGTTTGGTGTAGATGGCCGCCCAAGTGTGAGCCTGAAAAAAGTGGTCAAACAGGACATTTCTAATTTTACTTTTGAAAATGGTCAAATTCTGGAAAAAGCATCCTGATGATTCAACGAACTGATATGCGCTGTGTTGACCCGTAGTGATCTGAATTCGAGATATACATAGCGCTAAAAATTGGTTGGTCTAAGCATACGAAAAACCTAGTATTTATATATTAGGTTTTTTATTTTAATGAGATCATCACTTTCGTATGCTGAGTCGCGCAGAAAAATTACAGCAGATTTTCGGGCACGATGCAGTATTTTCTGCATTCAATGCACAGTCGCATCAAACCTTAATGCAACATGTGAAATATCTGCGTTTTTTACCACAGCAACAAATCTTGCATTATCAGCAAAAAATGGAGGATATCTATGTGCTGTTGTCTGGACGGATGCAGATTGGCTGGCTACTCAGTGATGGCGAGTTTAAGGTCAGCGATTATGTGAAAATGTATTCGGTGTTTAATCTGGTGCCATTTTTACAGCAAAAACCGCTGAATTTTGATTTTTATGCGGTAGAGCAAGTCGAGGTGGCGGTAATTTCAGGTCAGGTTTTTCTGGAACAATTACAGCAGCAGCCGCAAGCCATGTGGCAGATCATTCAATTATTGAGTGAACGGATGTATGGCTTGATGGAGAAAAACCGTTATCTGCAAACCGCGAGTATGACGCAAAAAATTGCGCGACATTTAATAAGCTTGGGTCAACAGGCAAGATCAGCAGGTCAGGCCAATTCGACCATGCAGTTTAAAATGAGCCAGCAGGAATTTGCCGAATTACTGCATGTGTCCCGGCAAACCTTAAACAAGCAACTGCAATATTTTATCCAAGAGCGCATAGTAGAGTGGAATTATAGTCAAATCCGTATTCTTGATCTGCAGCGCTTAAAACAGATCAGTCATTTCTAGTGGGGTATTTCTGGATATAGGATTGAAAAATTGCTCATCACACTGAAATTTTCCCGGATGACTGAATAAGATTTCAAAATTTAAGGCAATAAAAAAGGCAAAGTCAAAACTTTGCCTTTTATGATCATGAACGATCTTAGTGGTGATGACCACCTGCACCGTGTACGTGACCGTGTTCTAATTCTTCAGCAGAAGCTGCACGAATTTCAACAATTTCAACTTCGAAAGTTAAATCTTGGCCAGCAAGCGGGAAGTTGGCATCTACAACAACGTTGTCGCCTTCAACCGCTTTAACAGTCACGATTTGAACGCCGTCATCAGTTTGAGCCTGGAATTGCATGCCAGGTTGGATGTTGTCCACACCTTGGAACATTTGAGCTGGAACTTCTTGTACGAGATCAGGGTTGTATTCACCATAACCTTCAGCAGCAGGAACGTTTACAGTGAATTTTTCACCAACAGTTTTGCCTTCTAAAGCGTTTTCTAAACCAGGGATGATGTTACCCGCACCGTGCAAATATGCAAGTGGCTCACCTTGTGATTGGTCGAGAGTTTCGCCCTCTGCGTTAGTCAACGTGTAGTGGAAAGAAACCACGAGGTCATTTGCAATAGCAGTCATGTTATTGATCCATTCAATTTTTTAAGGGTACATCATAAAGTGAAAAGTGGGTTTTGTAGACTAGATTTAGCAAAAATCTGCAATTTTCCCACTTTGTATGGCGTTTTTTTAATAATGGGGACAATTTTTTAAATTTCAATGCAATTTTATCTTTGGCCCCATTTTTCTGGTGACAAAATCTTTGGCGGTTAAAAGACCTGCATGGACATAGCCATGAATGGTCGCCTGATGCAGTCGATATAAAGAAATATACATCGATTTTGCCAGCAAACCTTGCACATTCACTTGTCCGAGTAATTCTCCCACGGCTTTGTTATGGCTTAATGACACCAGCGAGCCTTTATCGGAGAATTTGAACATCGGTTGGGGCTTGCCCTGAATGCGGGCTTTCATGGCATTAACCAGGAAACTGGCTTGCTGGCTGGCCACCTGAGCACGTGGACCGAGTACCGGTTCATCCGCAGTGGGCTGGCAATCGGCGCAGTCACCAAAAGCAAAAACATTCGGATCAGATAGCGTTTGCAGTGTTGCATACACTTTCAGGCGGTGAATATTGTCCTTCTGAAAGCCTTTTAACTTTTCCAGAACAGCAGGGGCTTTAATGCCTGCCGCCCAGACTTTCAGTTCGGCATCTATAGAGCTTCCATCGGCAAAATAGACTTTGTCCTCGTCAACTTTTGCTACCCGGTGTTGGGTCAATACCTTAACTCCAAATTGCTCAAGTTGATGGCGGGTGTGGTTGGCGATGCTTTCAGAAAGGGCAGGCAAAATCCGGTCGGCGGCTTCAATTACGCTAATATGGACATTGTTCGGGTCAATTTTGTTTAAGCCATATTTAAAATAAGTTTCTTTGGCTTGAAACAGTTCGGCAGCAAGTTCTATACCGGTTGCACCTGCACCAATAATGGCAATATTCAGGACGCGGGTAGTATCATGATTTTGGGCCTGCAAATATAAATGCAGGAGGTCTTGCTGAAACACATCTGCCTGTTTACGGCTATCCAGAAAATGGCAGTGCTGTTTCACGCCTTCAGTATTAAAGTCATTCGAGGTCGAACCCACTGCAATAATTAAGGTATCGTAATCCAGATGAATATTTTTCTGGCTTTGATCTGGCTTGGTTTGTTGGAATTTAGACCGCTGCGATGTTTCAAGAATAATCTGTTTGGCGTTTGGGTCGATTCCAATAAAACTGCCCAGAACAAACTCATAATGATGTTTGGCAGCATGGGCAAAATAATTGGTTTCTTCGGCATGCGGATTGAGTGTACCCGCGGCAATTTCATGTAACAGCGGTTTCCAGATATGGGTGAGCTTCTGATCGACTAAAGTGATGTGAGCTTTATGGGATTTACCTAAAGTATTACCCAGTTGCGTTGCAAGCTCTAAACCGCCGACACCGCCACCTACAATCACAATTTTATGGAGATTACTCATTTTTTTGACCTATTTTTATTTTAAAGACGAAAAAAAGATGGCATCAATATGCCACCTTCAATTCATTGCTTTTGTTTATATTGTTATACAGCTTACATAATTTAAAGAAATGTCACCCAATTAACCTAGAGGATAAATTTTGACTTTAATTTCCTCAGTGGAGAAAAAGCTAAAAAGCTGTTTAAGCCAAATGGCAATTTTCTGGAAGAAATTGGCTTCTTCAATTTGCACATCATTTTCAATGGCAATGGTGCGAATCAACTGGTTATTCTGGTAAACATGCACAGTTGCCAGTTGCATGACTTGGGCTAAAGGTGCAGTCAGGTATTTTTCTTTAATCTCAACATTTAAGTGGGTTTTGGTTTCTTGTAAGGGAGCAATCGCCTGAATTGTTCCATTGCCGGTATTCAGCATAACACGCTGATTCACCCTATCATAAGTTTGCAGGTCAATTGCATAGGGCTGGTCATACAAAGACGTCGTCACAATTTGCGGTTGGCTGGTTTCCAATTTAAACATTTTTAAAGTGGATTTAATGACCGGCAACTCAGCGATCAGCTGTTTATCTTTAATCGCCACTTCATTGCGGGTATAGGTATAAGCCATATCCAGCAGGGTATGTGCAACTTCAGCACGTTTTAAGGCATTTTTTGTTCCCATCACCACCACAATCAAGCGGCGTTCAGGTAGCGCAGGATTACCGGTAGGACGGTGTGCAGTCAGGGCCAGGTTATAACCTGCCGCTTTGGTGAAACCTGTTTTTAAACCATCCACACTGGGGTCAAACTTGAGTGCCAGGTTGGTTGCGCGATGAAAACGCTGGTTATAACTGAAACTTGGCATGACTGAATAATGCAGGTATTCAGGTGTCTGAACACTAACAGCTTGACCAAGCAAGGCCATGTCATGAGCAGATGAGTAATGATTTGGCATGGTCACGCCTGGCGCATTGGCAAAATGCGTGTCCTTCATTCCTAAGGTTTTGGCTTCTTTATTCATGCGTTCGATGAAAGCCGGTACGCTACCCGAAATGCGTTCTGCCAAAGTCACAGCCGCATCGTTGGCTGACATCACGATCAGGCCTGCAAGCAGCTGATCAACGGTGATCTGATCACCTTCTTTCAGGTACATCTGCGACTCGTCCCACTGCACCATTTTTACCACCGGTGTCGCCGTGATGACCTCATCTTTCTTTAAATGACCGGCTTCAATTTCTTTCAGGGCGATATAGGCAACCATCATTTTGGTCATGGATGCCGGTGCACGTTGCTCATGGCTATTGTGCTCTGCAATGACCTGACCTGATTGGGTGTCAAGAATGGTCCATGCAGCGGCTTCAACGCTTTCAGGAACCAGGTTCAGCAATGCAGCATTGACTATCGTGGAGCACAATAAACTTAAGGATGCGAGGAGGTAGATGACAGCTTTCAATGATCTTCCTTATTTACCAATCCATTGGTGGTAGAAATGCAAAAAATATGAGGAATGCTATGCCTTTTTTTTAAGTATGGCTAGTCGGAATTGTAGACAATTGCGACAGTTCAGCATTGCCGGGCAAAAAATGCTAAGCTAATTGTTAAGTTAACTTTTCTTATATTTTATATTGCCCATTATGTTGCATTATCAAATCGAATTTGACGATTATCGTCAGCATCTTATTCACGTGACACTTCGCTTTTTGGCAGATCCCACCCAAGTCTTGTCACTGCCGACCTGGATTCCGGGCAGCTATCTGATTCGTGAATTCTCAAAGCATATTGAGTCAGTTCGTGCATATGATGAAGAGGGCCGCATTTTACAAATTCAGAAATTTGAAAAGAATAAATGGCGTTTATTTAACACCGATCATGAGCTGATTACGGTGGAATATGATGTCTATGCCTATGATTTATCGGTACGTGGCGCTTATGTCGATCAAACCCGCCTTTATGTGAATCCGGCCTGTGCATGTTTGGGACTTGAGGGACAGGAAGATAAAGCGGTTGAAGTGGAAGTGTTCTTGCCAGATGAGCTGAAGCATTTCCAGTTGGCAACCGGTTTAATGGCCAAAAGCTTGGTTAAAGGCCGCTATACCTTGAAGGCAGACAACTATGCCCAATTGATTGATTCACCATTTGAGCTGGCAGAGCAAACCCGCTTTAACTTTGAAGCCAATGGTATTCCGCATGAATTCGTGGTGTCTGGCAAACATGCCATGAATGCCGCGCGCATGCAGCAAGACATTGAAAAAATCTGTGCCACTGAAATTTCAATGTTTGGTTCAGCACCATTTAGCGACTATACCTTTATGACCATGGCGACAGGCAATAGCTATGGGGGCTTGGAGCATCCGAACAGTACCAGTCTGATTACCCCGCGTGACGATTTGCCTAAAGTGGATGAACCTGCTGAACCATCAGCGGATTATCAGCGTTTTCTGGGGTTGTGCAGTCATGAATATTTCCATGCCTGGTTGGTGAAATTTATCCGTCCTGAAAATTTCGTCAATTATGATTTGAACAAAGAAGGCTACACTTCGCTGCTTTGGATTTTTGAAGGTTTCACTTCATATTATGACGACCTGATTTTGCTGCGTAGTGGTGTGATTTCTCAGGAATCCTATCTGAAATTATTAAAAACCCAGATAGACCGCTATTTGCAAAACCCGGGACGTGCGATTCAAACCGTTGCAGATTCAAGTTTTGATGCCTGGGTGAAATTCTACCGTCAGGATGAAAACTCCAATAACGCCGGTACCAGCTACTATAACAAGGGCTGTTTGGTGGCGCTGTGTCTGGATTTGGGCTTGCGTTTACGCGGTTCAAGCCTGGATGCCTTAATGCGTAAATTGTATAAAAATGCGCAAAATGGTGTTCAAGTTAATGAGCGTACCATCTTCGATTTGTGTAATGAGTTGACCGGTGATAACTGGCTTGAACAGATCAATCATTTGATCAATACCACCGATGAGTTGCCGCTAGACCAGTTATTCCCTGAGTTTGGTCTAAGTTTTGACATTAAAAATGACAAGTCATTGCCATTTGGCTTAAAGCTTGCCGATAAACCCGAAGGTGTGGTGATTCAACAAACACGTCGTGATGGTGCAGGGGCAAAAGCAGGTCTTTCTGCGCAAGATGTCATTCTCGCGATTGATGGCTTGAAAGCGACCAGCAAACTGGTGGAAAAGTATGCGAAGCAGGAAGGTACTTACACCGTTCATGCTTTCCGCCGTGATGAATTGATGACTTTTGAGGTTCAGGCCGGTGATTCTGAACTGCCTGAAGTGGAACTCAAAGTGGAAGATCAGGTCAAAGCTGAGAAGTGGTTAAAGGCAATTTAACTCACCTTTAAATACTTTGTATAAAAGAGGATGTTTACATCCTCTTTTTTTGTTCTATGCTTTATTTAAGCCTCATTTTAAAAAGTATAAAAATGAAAAAGAGCAATAATTTCGATATCCCGATCTGGGTATTAATATTGCCTATGGTGTTGGCTCACCCGGTCAATATTTACTTTCTGGATGGGAGGTATTCATTTGATGCAGCGCTTTTGTTCGCCTGTATTTTTACAATTGTTGCTGTGGTCAGCATTAAGCTTGTGTACGATTTTTTGAAGAATAAATTTCGTTCTAAATAGCCTAAGTATTATTTGATAATTTCATAAAAATTATGTTAAACAATGGCTTAAATATTTTTTATGATTAGAAGATGAATCAAAAAAGTTTAATTATTGGAATTTGTGTAACTCTAGTTTGGTTTTTGGCTATAACCATTTTTTGTATTTTAGAAAACTTCGGATTTGAGCAGAATAATTTAAATTCTTTAGGGGATTTTCTCGCAGGAATATTTGCACCAGTCGCATTCTTTTGGTTGATTTTAGGCTATGTTCAACAGGGCAAACAGTTAGATCAAAACACCAAGGCTTTAGAACAGCAGGAAAGAGCACTTCAACTTCAAATTGATGAGATGAAAGAAAATGTTAAGCAACAAAAAGAAATAGCAATTATTAATGAGAAAAGCTTACATGCTTCTTTTGAAAAAGAACGACCAGAAATTTCATATTGGTTTCCAAGTGGTTATAAGCATGGAGAGTCTTATACCTTATTATTAAAAATACATAATATTGGTAAAGGTGATTGCTATAATATTAAAGCATTCGTAAAAAATAAGAAGTCTACTAGAGATCTAAAAAATTTTTTAAAAGTGCGAGATTCAATATCGATTTCATTAAATTTATTTGATGAATCTGCTATAGAAGTTTTTGATGAAAAATTATTAAATCTAAATGAATATCCATTTATGACTGAGAATGCCTATATAGGTACAGGACTAGATGTTGAAATAATATTTGAATTCGAAAATATATATGGGCATAGGTTTGAAGAAGTTTTTGAAATTAACTTCCCACTTATGGAAAATTTCGACACAACGCTAAGACAATATAATTTTGACAGTAATTAAACGAAATCCTACTTATGTAGGCTGTAATTTGAATACTTAAAATTAACCGCGACTACGCCCACGATCACGTAGTGCTTTACTATTTAGACGAGTCGTACCATTTGCTCATGATTGAGTTGGTTAGTTGTGCAGAGTAAATATTTTTTAGCATTTATGAGTTTAAGCCCCTAGTTCCCCCGATAGGTTGAATAACCATAAGGACTCAACAAAAGCGGAATATGGTAATGCTCTAAACTACCATCAATTATAAAAACTACAGGCACTTCCGGAAAAAACGAACGCTGATTTTTTGCCTTAAACCAGTCACCGGTTTTAAAGGTGACTTTATAAATGCCTTTTTGAAGGTTGGTGTCTTTAGGGTATAAATCCGGGATTCGGCCTTCACTATTGGTTTTCGCTTCATTGAGCTTGGTCCATTTATCACCTTGCTGCGCTTCCAGTACCACGGATACATTGGAGGCAGGCAAGCCGGAATCCAAATTCAGTACATGAACACTTAAAGGATTTTGAGCAAAACTCAAAGTCGAAAAACCTGCGATCAAAGCAGAAAAGATAATATTTTTCATAATAAGCCGACTCAAATTGCAACCTAAACTCAGTCTACAGAATATAAAAAAACAATATATTTGGATTTTGTATTAAAAAAGGGTGCTTATGCACCCTTATTATATTGTGGCGATTAACCGCGACCACGACCACGACCACGCGGCGCTTTGGTGTTTGGACGCGTTGTTCCGTTGGTCTTGCGACGCGGTTTCTCGCTTTCATCCATTTGCCAGATACGTTTGGTACCTGACTTCTTCTTCACAGAACCATCTTTGTTCTTGCGAACCATAGGTTTACCGCCCGTACCACCCGGTTTTTTCACATAAGAACGTGAACGGTAAGGTTCTTCGGCAGGGACATCTTTAAAGTCAGGGTAAAGTAAAGGTTCGATTTCTTTGGTTTCACCCGGTTGCAATCCCAACTGAACCAGATCAATCGAACCAATTTTAGTACGAATCAAACGTAAAGTTGGAAAGCCTACCGCAGCAGTCATACGGCGAACCTGGCGGTTACGGCCCTCACAGATTGAAATTTCAACCCAGGAGGTAGGCACCGACGCACGGAAACGAACCGGAGGATCACGCTCCCATAACCATTCAGGCTGTTGCACTTTAATGGCTTTGGCAGGAAGGGTCATGCCATCTTTCAGTTCAACCCCTTGACGAAGCTGTTCCAGCGCTTCTTCAGTGACATCACCATCCACTTGTACCAGATAGGTTTTAAACTTCTTGTTGGCCGGGTTGGTAATAAACTGGTTTAAACCGCCGTGGTCGGTTAAAAAAACTAAACCTTCCGAGTCCATATCAAGGCGACCCGCCAAACGCAAAGTCGGATCGTCTACGAAGTCAGACATGGTCATGTGTGCTTCGTCTTTACGGAATTGGGAGAGGACGTCATAAGGTTTGTTGAGAATGACGATTTTCATAGGAAATGACTTCTTTAATTACATAAGACTAAAAAAGGTTAAGTTTTATTCAATGGGGAAATATTGTTATTTCCCGTATAAATCTTAAACACAATGGAATTCAATTAAACTATTATGCGTTAAGAAAGGACGAAAGTATTGCCCAATCGGCAATTATTTTTAGATATCGCTAGATACAAAGGGAGAACCTATACAATGGGTTATCAGAAGATCGTTGTTCCTGCGGATGGTAGCAAAATTACCGTAAACGCAGATTTGTCACTCAATGTTCCAAACAATCCTATTATTCCTTTTATTGAAGGCGACGGTATTGGTGTAGACATTACACCGGCAATGAAAGCAGTGGTTGATGCTGCGGTTCTAAAAGCTTACGCTGGCAAACGTTCGATCGAGTGGATGGAAGTCTACTGCGGCGAAAAAGCAGATAAAATCTACGGTACCTACATGCCGGAAGAAACCTTTGAAGCCCTGCGTGAATTTGTGGTTTCTATTAAAGGTCCCTTAACGACGCCGGTTGGCGGCGGTATCCGTTCCCTAAACGTCGCATTACGCCAAGAATTAGACCTGTACGTATGTGTACGTCCGGTACGCTGGTTTGAAGGTGTGCCTTCTCCGGTTCAGCATCCTGAACTGACGGATATGGTGATTTTTCGTGAAAACTCTGAAGATATCTATGCGGGTATTGAATGGAAAGCAGATTCTCCAGAAGCGAAAAAAATCATTCGATTCCTGAAAGAAGAAATGGGTGTGACTAAAATCCGTTTCGAAGATAATTGCGGGATCGGGATTAAACCGGTATCTAAAGAAGGGACTCAGCGTCTGGTTCGTAAAGCCATTCAGTTTGCCATCGATAATGACAAACCTAGCGTAACCCTGGTGCACAAAGGCAACATCATGAAGTACACCGAAGGTGCCTTCAAGGAATGGGGCTATGAAGTTGCGCTTGAGCGTTTTGGCGGTGAACTTCTGGATGGTGGACCATGGGTTAAAATCAGAAACCCTAAAAATGGCAAAGATATCATTATTAAAGATGTCATTGCAGATGCGTTCCTGCAACAAATCCTGATGCGTCCTGCCGATTACTCGGTAATTGCCACGCTGAATCTAAACGGTGACTATATTTCTGACGCGCTTGCTGCTGAAGTGGGCGGGATCGGGATTGCGCCTGGTGCCAACATTGGCGGAGCCATCCAGATGTATGAGGCGACTCACGGGACTGCACCTAAATATGCCGGTCAGGACAAAGTCAATCCAGGTTCGATTATTCTTTCTGCCGAAATGATGCTGCGTGACATGGGCTGGACTGAAGCGGCTGACCTGATCATCAAGGGTATTTCCGGTGCGATTGCTAATAAAACCGTGACTTATGATTTTGAACGTTTAATGCCAGACGCGACTTTGCTCCGTTGTTCGGAATTTGGGCAGGCGGTCATTAACAACATGGAATAAGTCATTTGACCCAATTCTGTATAAGAAAAAACCTGCGTATGTCGCAGGTTTTTTATATTTACAGAAATGATCTTTCATTCAATGGAATTAAAAAATTAAGATGAAATGGATTAGATTATTCTCATTTTTGAAATTCATGCATCAGCATCGAAACATGTCCAAAAAGATTTCCTGCCTGAGTTTAATGATGGCATTTGTGTTGCTTTCAGGCTGCCAGCCGCCAGCATCGGGTGATGCAGCAGGCATGCGTTATCCCATTTTATATATGCAATTACAAAAAACGGACTTGCCCACACGGCTTGCCATACCCGTGGAAAATATTCAACCCCGACAAATACAAGACACCTGGGGAGCTGCGCGTAGCGAAGGACGCAAGCATGAAGGTGCGGATATTTTTGCCAGGCGTGGCACGGCGGTGCGAAGCACTACTCAAGGCATTGTATTGCAGGTAGGTACGAATAATTTGGGGGGAAAAGTGGTCTGGATTGTGGGGCCGGATTTAAGCCGGCATTATTATGCCCATCTAGAGGATTATGCAGCCCGGATTCAGGCAGGCGATTGGGTAGAAGCAGGCGAAGTCATCGGTTATGTCGGCAATACCGGTAATGCTGAAAATACCCCACCACATTTGCATTATGGAATTTATATGCAAGGGCAAGGTGCCATCAATCCATATCCTTATCTGGTTCCAGATTCCTGAGCAGAAAGCGGTTATGTCTGCTCACTGATTTTGAATTTAGCCGGGCGGGTATACCAGGCCAGTTGCAATGTTCCCAATAATAAAACCACCGCAGCCAGGATAAACTGTTGATGATAAGTCACGCCGAAATGTTGCAGGGTACTAAAACTTAATCCGCCAATCAGCTGCACAGAGGCAAAACACAGCGTGGCAATACTCCAGAGCTTTTTATAGGCCAGACCATAGAGTTGTAAAATCGTATAAGAGGTCAAAAACACCACTGCCGGATTGAGCATACCGGTAAAAAAGGAAGAGGCAAAAGTCAGCAGCGGACTGGTGTTTAAGGTGGCAATAAAAATCGCCATAATATACAGACTGTAGAGAATTTTCAGGGCGAAGAAATTGCCAAATTTTCTTGCCAGTGCATAGGCAGCAAAAGCTCCCAAAGCGCTGCCCAAGCCATACAGAATCCAGTTAAAATTGATCCAGAACAGGTTTAGTCCCAGTTCATGGCTCAGGTAGTCAATCCAGAACAGTGAATGCGGAATATAGGCAAAAGCACTACAGGCATATACAACCAGCAAGCTATAAAAGATTGTGTTGAGTGGAATTTTAGATTGAGTCTGCACTGGTTGTGCAGACAGATGATGCTTAAATTGTTGCAGTAAGACACTTAAACAAATACAGATAATCAGCGCGAAACCACATAAAATCAGCCAGGCGGTTTGTATCGAAATCTGGTCCAGATAAGGCAGGAACAGGGTCGCCAATAAAACCCCCAGGCCAATTCCGCTAAAACCAATGAAATTGATTTTAAAACGGTCCTGAATATCACAGCACTGTGCCACTACACTCGGGGATAAAATCATCAGCAGGCCACCGCTGATTCCTGAAATCACCCGCCAAAAAATATACCAAGCTTGCGGAAAACCGGAAAATGCACAGCACATCAAGCTGAACATGCCGGCGATGGCGGCAATCTGAATGTATAGGGTCATGCTTTTGTTTTGAGGCAGGCGCATGGCTGCAAAAGCACCCATTAAATAGCCGAGTAAATTGGCACTGCCTAAAAGGCTGGCAAAACCTGTACTCCAGGCAAAAGCTTCACGTGTGCTGGGTAACAAGGCGGTATAGGAGAAACGTAAAATACCAATCCCCAAGCACATACTGAGGCATAACAACAGACTAAGCTTGATATTGGTTGAGGACATCCATGTACTCACAGTATTTATTATTCATTCATCCTATAAATAGCATGAGTGCCGAAGAATAAACAGGATTAGAACCAATAAACACTATAAAAACATGTATGCACGCGTTATTAAGTAATGTTTAAAACTGTTTTTATAGCATTGTGTGACATATAACCCTTTATTTTGAAAATTGAATTTTTTCAATAAAGGTCTACAATCCCGCTACGTTATCGTACTTTTTTGAAATTATGAATTTCTCCTATCGCGCTGATATTGATGGCTTAAGGGCCATTGCCGTTTTATTGGTGATTTTTAACCATGTCGGATTATCTTTCTTTTCAGGAGGATATATTGGTGTGGATGTCTTTTTTGTCATTTCAGGTTATTTAATCACCATTATTTTAACGCATGATATTCAGTCCAAACGGTTTTCCATCGCGCGATTTTACAAGAAACGTGTGGTACGTTTAGCTCCGGCCTATTTTACCGTACTCAGTGTTGTGAGTATTATTGCCTGGCAGGTCATGCTTCCTGGTGAATTGACCGAATATTTTGACAGTGTCATGTATGCAACCTTGCTCATGGCAAATATCTATATGCGCAATGAAGTGGGTGATTATTTTAGCCAGGATGCTGAAGGAATCCCTTTATTGCACTTATGGTCGCTAGGGGTTGAAGAGCAGTTCTATATTTTCTGGCCTTTACTGTTATTGCTATTTGCAGGAAAGGTATCGCGTAAATATATGTGGGCTGTAGTCACTGCATTCATTGTGGCCTTATTGCTGTATGCCCAGCACAAGTTGACTCAGAATGCAGCGAAGGCCTATTACAGTATGCCGGTTCGTGCCTTCGAGCTGCTGATTGGTGCATTGATTGGCTTTCTGCCCCAGCTCAAACTGCCAAAAAAATTGCTGCAAAGCCTGATTTGGGGCGGTTTGGTCGTATTGTTTGCCACAGCTGTGTATTTTGATAAACAGACGCCTTTTCCTGGCGCAATGGCGCTGATCCCGTGTTTGGCGACAGCGCTGATTATTTATCTAGGCCAGTCTTCACCCTCAAGCAATATATTGTTAAGCAATCGTTTCAGTACCTGGGTGGGAAGAATTTCTTATCCTTTATATTTATGGCACTGGCCGATTATCGTGTTATTCGGCATCTATATGCGGCCATTGAATGTCGAAAATCAGGTGGTGATTGTATTATTGTCCATCCTGTTGGCATTTTTAACCTATCAACTTATTGAAAAACCCAGTAAACGTTTTGTGATGGCAGCGAATTACAAAGTGATTGTTATCGGCTTTCTGATGCCAGCCCTGAGTTTTATCGCCATTGCCAAGACCGTCAATCTCAATGAGGGTTTTCCAGACCGGTTTCCGCAATCTGTTTATAGCAAGCAGGAAGCCATGCTTTCTTATGCGCATGTGATCCGAAATAAATGCATGGATATTGAGGATCCGAAAGCTTTACCCGATCAGGAGGACTGTGTCTTGGGCAAGCCGAAAGCCGATATCGACTTTTTATTGATTGGCGATTCGCATGCTAACGGTTATAGCGCGATGCTGGATGTATGGGCCAAAGATGCGAATTTGCGCGGTTATGACATCACGCAAAGTTCAACTTTTTACTTGCCCGGGGTGCAGCGTTCGGAAGCGAATTTTAACCGCTGGACAAAACTCGACAAGTTTGCATTCAGAAATGAGGCGATTACGGCCCATCTTGCGAAAACCCATTATCCCACCATTATTTTGGCCGGTTCCTATGTGCCGTATTTCGGTGATGAGGTGAAACTGGAAGATGGTAAACATCACTCCAATGCAGAAATATTTAAAACCGGTTTCATGAAAGCCCTGGAGATTGCCTATCAGTCCAGTGATCAGGTCATTCTGCTGAATGATGTACCTCGGTTAGATAGAGATGGGGTGCCGGCAGACTGTAATCTTCGCAATGAAATTTTAAATACCCAGGCGCCATGTACTGTTTCCCGAAAGAATTATGAGGCACAGCTACTACAATTTAATCGCATTGTTGCAGAAGCCAAACAGAAATACCCTGACCTGAAAATCATTGACCCGACCAGGGTCATCTGTAATCAGCAGGCGTGTAAAATTATGATTAATGATGTGCCTTTATATCGGAATAAAGACAGCAATCATATTAATGATCAGGGGTCGCGGCAATTGGGCATTGAATATCTAAAACAGTTTGGCAATCCGCTGAAAGACTAACAAGCGCTCACATCAGACATAAAAAAACCGCGTGATCAAACGCGGTTTTTTTTATTTATCTTAGAACTTAGAACTTAGAACTTAGAACTTAGAACTTAGAACTTAGAACTTAGAACTTAGAACTTAGAACTTAGAACTTAGAACATTAGCGCATTTTTGACAGGAAACGACCTAAACGGGTAATCGCTTCACGCAGTTCATTTTCGGCAGGCAAGAACACCACACGGAAATGATCAGGAGTCGGCCAGTTGAAACCCGTTCCTTGAACCAGTAAGACTTTTTCCGCACGCAATAAGTCGAGCATGAATTTTTCATCATCCTGAATTGGGTAAATTTCTGGATCCAGTTTAGGGAAACAGTACATGGCACCTTCCGGTTTTACGCAAGAGACCCCCGGAATGTCATTTAACATTTCCCAGGCAATATTGCGTTGCTCATATAAACGGCCACCCGGACGGATCAGGTCATTGATGGACTGATAACCGCCTAAAGCGGTTTGAATCGCATATTGTGCCTGGTGGTTGGCGCATAGGCGCATTGAGGCCAACATGTCCAGGCCTTCAATATAGTCTAGAGCACGTGATTTATCACCGGTAATGGCCATCCAGCCTGAACGGTAACCTGCAATACGGTACGCTTTAGACAAGCCATTAAATGAAATACAAAGCTGGTCACCGGCAAGCGCAGCAACAGCAACATGCTCGATGCCATCATAAATAATTTTGTCGTAAATTTCGTCAGCAAACAAAATCAGGTCATATTTCTTCGCAAGGTCAACGATTTGTTGCAATACATGACGTGGGTAGACCGCACCGGTCGGGTTGTTTGGATTGATAATCACAATACCGCGGGTATTTGGCGTGATTTTACTTTCCATATCCGCAATGTCTGGATACCAGAAGTTTTCCTCATCACATTTATAGTGAATTGCGGTACCGCCAGACAGGTTTACGGCAGCTGTCCATAATGGATAGTCAGGCATTGGCACCAGCATTTCATCGCCGTCGTCCAGCAAGCCTTGCATGGCCATCACGATCAGTTCAGACACGCCATTACCGATATACACGTCATTGACATGCATGTTCAGAATGCCTTTTTGCTGGTAATACTGGCAAATGGCTTTACGCGCAGGGAAAATCCCTTTTGAATCGGTATAACCTACAGCATTCGGCAGGTTTAAAGCCACATCATTAATAATTTCTTGCGGCGCTTCGAAACCGAACGGGGCGGGATTACCGATATTCAGCTTGATAATCTTATGCCCGGCCTCTTCCATTTCGTTGGCCGCTCGTAACACAGGTCCGCGAATGTCGTAGCATACATGCTCGAGCTTAGACGATTTTTTAATTTCGCGTGGCGTAGTGTTACCTAAAACGGACATATTTCCATCCAACTATGTAAGTGTGTAAAAAAAATAGATTACTGAAATATCACAATCTATATTGAAATTTAGCTAGATATTTTTTTTGCTCTAGCGTAAATATGAAGTACTGAAGCATGACATTGAATGTCAAAGATTTAAAGGAGTTAGTGATGGGAAAACTCAATAAAACAGACCGAGAATGGCAAAGAGAGTTATCACCAGACGAATTTCGCATTACGCGACAAAAGGGGACGGAGCCAGCATTTACCGGTAAGTACTGGAATACAAAGCAAGCAGGGACTTATCTTTGCCGTTGCTGTGGGACAGAATTATTCTCTTCTGAAACTAAATATGACAGTGGCAGTGGCTGGCCAAGTTTTTATCGTCCTGTAAATAACTCGGTTATTGAAGAGCATCAGGACTCTTCGCATGGGATGGTCAGAACCGAAATTGTTTGCCATCATTGTGGCGCACATTTAGGCCATGTTTTTGAAGATGGTCCACAACCTACAGGATTGCGCTATTGCGTCAATTCAGCTTCTTTAGAATTAAAAACACAAGAAAAAAATGATGAGGAAACCTATCCATGACCAACATTTATCAGTTTGAGGCTGAGTTGTTAGATGGAAAAAATAAATCATTTGCCGATTATCAAGGTAAGGTTTTATTAATTGTAAATACCGCAAGTAAATGCGGTTTTACGCCCCAGTTTGCAGGTCTTGAAAAATTGTATGAAAAATACAAAGATCAGGGATTTGAAGTATTGGGATTTCCCTGTAACCAGTTTGGCGGTCAAGATGCGGGTTCCAATGAACAGATTGGTGCATTTTGCCAAAAAAATTATGGGGTGAATTTCCCGATGTTTGCCAAAGTGGATGTCAAGGGACCTGAAGCCCACATTTTATTCCGCTATTTGACTAATAACAGCAAGGGAATTTTAGGCAATGGCATTAAATGGAATTTTACCAAGTTCCTGATTGGCAAAGATGGCAAAGTATTGAATCGTTTTGCACCGACCACCAAACCTGAAGATCTGGAAAATGAAATTGAAGCAGCTTTAGCGCAGTAAGCTTAAGCTGGAATAATAGAAAATAAATAAAATAGGGCGATTCATGAATCGCCCTCTCTCATTTTATAGGCTGCGTTTAAATGCATGTGCAAAAAATTATCCACTGTTGCAGCGCAGTGGATAATGGTTGATCTTATTGCTTATTCAGGCCATTAAAGAATGGCTTTCAAACGCTGAATGGCTTGTTCACATTGTGCGATATCGGCGACCAATGCCATACGGACATGATTTTCACCCGGGTTGCCTTGCTCGGTATCACGTGAAAGATAACGGCCTGGCAGGACTTTAATATGCGCTTTTTCCATCAGCATTTTGGCAAAAGTTTCGTCATTGTCGACTTTCAGCCAGTAATAAAAACCCGCATCCGGTTTTTTCAGTGGTAGTAAATGTCCCAGTTCATTTTGAAACAATTCAAATTTGGCACGGTACAGCTTACGGTTTTCTTCCACATGCGCTTCATCATCCCACGCTGCAATAGAAGCCAGTTGATGCTGAACCGGCATGGCAGCACCGTGATAGGTACGGTATTGCAAATAAGGTTTCAGCAAAGAGGCATCACCAGCAACAAAACCTGAACGCATGCCTGGCAGGTTTGAACGCTTGGACAGGGAATGGAACACCACACAGTTTTTGTAATCGTCACGACCCAGTTCAGCGCAGACTTCCAGTAAACCGACAGGGGCTTCATCAAACCAGAGTTCTGAATAGCACTCATCTGAGGCAATCACAAAATTGTACTGGTCTGAAAGGGCAATCAGTTTTTTAAATTGTTCTTTGGACAATACTGCACCCGTCGGATTACCTGGGGTGCAGACAAATAATAATGCCGTTTTTTCCCACACTTCTGCGGGAACTGCATCAAAATCACCCAGATAATTGTTTTCTTCTGTGCAATTAATGAAGTAAGGTTTGGCACCGGCAAGCAAAGTTGCCCCTTCATAAATTTGATAGAAAGGATTCGGCATCACCACATAAGGCGCATCTTCGCGGTTGACCAAAGCCTGAACAAAAGAAAAGATCGCTTCACGTGTTCCCGATACAGGCAAAACATGGTTTTCAGCGCTAATGCTGTTCAGCTTGAAGCGACGGGTGAGCCAGTTGGCAATGCTTTGACGTAATTCAGGCAAGCCTTTGCTGTTTGGGTAAGTCGATAAATGCTGGAAGTTGTCAATAATGGCCTGCTTCACAAACTCCGGTGCCGGATGCTTTGGTTCACCAATCGATAATGGAATGAGTGGTAAATCTGCAGGTTGAATACCCTGAAAAAGCTTATTTAACTTTTCAAAAGGATAAGGATGCAATAATGACAAACTTGAGTTCATGAAATCGATACCGCGTAAATTTAAGTTAATGGTGACCAGAGACTAGACTTGAGGCTTCATCCAGAGCTGACTTCAATTGGGCAGCAAAAGTTTCAGCTTCTGAATCAGTCATTGGCTTGCCATCTTTTTTGGTGACAAAGAAAATATCTTCTGCACGCTCACCCAGGGTGGCAATTTTAGCAGAATGAATATCTAAACCCTGCATCATAAATAAACCACCTACTTTAGCAAGTAAACCCGGATGGTCGAGCGTTGCAATTTCCACCATGTTTTGCTGAAGTGCTGCATTCAGGGTGATATCCACGGTATTTTCAATATCGAAATGACGTAACTGGCGTGGAATACGGCGTTGCATTAGGCCCGGGTATTTATCTGACTCGCTCAACGCCTTGACCAGTGCCTCAATGACCGTTTGTTCACGTTCAGGGTCAGTCAGCAAAGTCCCAAAACGGTCCAGCACCACATAGGTGTCCAGGCTAAAGGCAGTCGAGGCGGTGATAATCCGTGCATCCTGAACGTCCAGGTTCATCCGGTCCAGAATGGCGACAGTGGTGGCGAATAAATTCGGTTGATCCTGAGTGTAAATAAAGATCTGCACGGCATCTTGTGCCGACTGGCGATGGGCACGCATCAAGACCAGAGGCTCTGGATTATGGCCGTGTTGCAAGATGGCACGGGTATGCCAGGCAATTTCATCGGCTGATTCCTTAATAAAGTATTCATCGCCGAGTTCTTGCCAGACTTTTTCGACATCCGCCAGGGAGAAGTCATTGACCAGCAATTCACTGGCAGCGAATTTGGTGTCTTCAATCAGCATCTGATAATCCACCGGATGTCCCAGACCGGTACGAATCACATCACGTGCGTGGGTATAAAGCTGACGCATCAGGGAGGCACGCCAGGTATTCCACAGTTTTGGATTGGTCGCGTTAATATCGGCAACGGTTAAGGTATACAGATAGTCCAGGTGTTCCATATCACCGAGTTTTTCAGCGAAATCTTGCACCACGTCCGGGTCGGAAATATCTTTTTTCTGTGCGGTCATCGACATCAGCAAGTGGTTTTGAATCAGCCAGGCCACAAGGTTACATTCACGTTCGGTAAAGCCGTGGGTACGACAGAAGGTAATCGCATCTTCTGCACCCAGTTCGCTATGGTCACCGCCACGACCTTTGGCAATGTCATGGAACAAGGCCGCCAGATAGACAATGTCGCGACGGCGAAGACGCTGGAACACCGAACTGACCACCGGAAAATCTTTGGCAAATTCAGGTTCTTTAAAGCGGTTTAAATTGCGCAGCAATAATAAAGTATGCGCATCTACGGTATAGATATGGAACAGGTCATATTGCATCAGCCCCATAATTTGCCCGAATGCCGGAATATAGTTTCCGAGCACGCCATAACGTTTCATCGCCACCAGTGTGTCATACAGGCGATGCGGCGAACGCATGATTGCCATAAACAGGGCCTGATGTTCGGGATTATCGCGATAGGCTTGATTGATGCGTTTGGCTGCCAGGGTGAGCAGACGCAAAGTACGGGCACGGATACCTTCAATTTCAGGACGGTTCGCCAATAAATAGAACAGTTCTAAAATTGCACTTGGACGTTCCGAGAAAATTTTATGATGCTGTACCGCCAGTTTGCCATCGACCAGTTTGAAATTTTCGTTAATTTCTTCAATTTTGCGCTCGTAGTTGGGCAACCGTGGGGTAATCACAGATTCATTAAAGTAGGCCAGCAGCATTTCATTTAAGGTAGAGACCTGCTGTGCGCTACGGTAATAGCGCTTCATAAACTGTTCAATCGGATAATTCGGCGATTTATCTTCTTCACGGGTATAGCCAAACAAGGCTGCAATATCACGCTGATAATCGAACAATAAGCGGTTTTCATCGCGTTTGGTCAGACGGTGCAGATGATGACGGATTTCCCATAAAAAGCTTTCGGCTTCTTCTAGAACACCCAGTTCAAACTCTGAAATAAAGCCTAAATGCACCAGGTCATAAATCCGGTTGACCCGGAAGTGACGTTTGGCAATCCAGCCAATCTGGTTGATGTCGCGGATGCCTCCCGGCGCATTTTTAATATCTGGTTCCAGGTTGCTTTCGGTATTGTTGTGCTGCGCATAGCGTTTTGCCTGCTCATCCATTTTGGCATCAAAAAAGGTTTTATCGGTCCAGGTTTGCGAAACAATACGGCGTGGCCATTTGGCCAGATGCCGGTTGCCACTAATTAAGCGCGATTCAATCAGCGCAGTTGCGACGGTTAAATCATTGGTGGCCTGTTCAACACATTGCAAAATGGTCCGTACGCTAATACCGGGTTTGAAATTGCCGACATCCCAAAGCGAGGAGATAAAAGTGGAAATCAGTTTTTCCTGCTCGGCAGTAATGTCCTGTTCCGATAAAATCATGATATCGACATCGGAATAAGGCAGCATTTCCCGGCGGCCATAACCACCTACCGCAAACAAGCCCAGATCGGTCTGGTCAAGTTCAGCATGTTTCCAGAGAAACTCCAGGGCTTCATCAATCAAATGGGAGCGGGCCAGGATAATTTCCCGGATAGACTGTCCATTTTCAAAACTTTCCTGAAGCTGATTTTCAACATCGGTGCGCCATTGATTGATTGCCTGGATGTCATGGTTACTTTTAACGTAATTCAGCAGAGGAGAGGTATTGATCATGAACAGTGGTCCGTTAATAAGGTGGCAGGTTTAGTTTTGTTGAACACTGACTTGAGACGCCGTCTCTAGGGCAAGTTGACGCGCCTGATCTGTTGTTTCAGCACGTGCAGTTGCAACCCCCATACGACGGCGTTTAAAACCCTCGGGTTTACCAAAAAGGCGTAAATCGGTGTCTGGATTGGCTAAAGCAAGATTTAAGCCAGAAAAAGACAGATTGGCGTCATCAACGCCTGCATAAATGACAGCACTGGCTGCAACACTATGACGAGATGTATTTACCGGCAGGCCTAAAATGGCACGTGCATGTAATTCAAATTCGCTCTGGAATTGCGATGCAAGGGTGACCAGCCCTGTGTCATGCGGACGTGGAGAGACTTCACTAAACCATACTTTATCGCCTTTGACAAATAGTTCCACGCCGAAAATACCGCAGCCTCCTAAAGCTGTTGTGACTTTATGCGCAATGCGTTTGGCTTCTTCCAAAGCCGCCGCTGTCATGGCCTGAGGCTGCCAGCTTTCGACATAATCGCCAGAGTCCTGACGGTGTCCGATCGGGTCGCAGTATTGCGTTTCAATTTCACATGTTTCCGCATTTTTGGCACGTACCGTGAGCAGGGTAATTTCAAAGTCGAAGTCGATTTGCGATTCGACAATCACTTTACCCTGATTGACCCGGCCACCGGTTTGCGCATATTCCCAGGCCGCATCCACTTCATCAAAGTTCTTGACGCGTGATTGTCCCTTACCGGAAGAAGACATCACCGGTTTGACAAAGTTGGGATAGCCAATGTCATCACAGGCTGCACGGAATGATTCTAGCGAGTCGGCAAAACGGTAAGCTGAGGTCGGCAAGCCCAGTTCTTCGGCAGCCAGACGGCGAATGCCTTCACGGTTCATGGTCAGGTTGACGGCTTTGGCAGAAGGAATGACGGTGGCAATATTCTGTTGTTCGATTTCGACCAGAACCTGAGTTGCGATGGCTTCAATTTCAGGCACAATTAAATCAGGTTTAACCTGCTGGATCAGTTGTTTGAGTTCTTCGGCATCTGCCATATTCAAGGTATATGCATAATGGGCAACTTGCATCGCAGGAGCATGATCATAACGGTCAGCAGCATGAACTTCTACACCTAAACGTTGTAGAGAAATCACCACTTCTTTACCTAATTCTCCTGAGCCTAAGAGCAAAACTTTAAAGGCAGAAGCTTGAAGGGGAGTACCAATAGTCACGCTCATGTAAATCATCCATGCTTGATTTTATGGACTTTTAGCATAGCAGAACTGATTGCCGAATTAAGCCCGGATTCACATAAAATAATGATATTGTCCAACAATTTTATTTATAAAGTGCTTTAAAAATTTTCCTAAATCCCTCTTTATAAAAGAGGGACTTGTATACAGGGTTTAAAATGAAACCGGCAGATAAGTATAAATCACGCCATAGGCCAGCGCAGCGGTTAAAGTCGCCGGAACAATCTTCTTGAATTTAAAATATAGCCCGGCTAAGGTTAAAAAACCGACCAGCATGGCAAAGCTTTTATTCGGGTTTTCCATGAGTGGCGGAAGTGTCGCCACCACCAGCATGGAACTGATAGCGGCAATGCCAATACTGCCTAAAGCAATTCTGATCCAGACCGAGCCACGCTTTTGAGCGTTTTGCCGACTTTTCTGAATGACATAAAAAGGACCAAAACGCGAAGCAAAATTGGCAATCCCGACAATAATCCCGACCAGAATAATTTCAAGATTCATGGGCTTCTCCCAGTACATCATCATGCTGTTTTAAAACATAATGTTTAAATAAACCTGCCAGAATACCGGATAAGATGCCAATAAAAATGGCTGCTGACAAATTAATGAAATAGCAAGCAATCGCGGAAACAATTAAACAGACCGTGACAATAAAGGTATGTTTCTTTTCAAAGGCAGCGAGCAGGAAGCTAAGGAACAAGGCCGGTAGCAAGAAATCCAGCGCGGCTTGTAAAAACTGCGGTAAGGTACTGACCTGGTCGGCGAACAATCCACCCAGGAAAGAACCTAAAGCCCAGGACATCCAGCTAAACAGGCTCAAGCCCAGCATCCAGGACTCGGACCATTCCTGACGGCGTTGCGAGAGTTTAATCATTCCCGAGGCAAATACTTCATCGGTCAGGCCCCAAGCCCAGACGGCAGTTTTCTTTAAATTCAGCTTGTCCTGAATCAGGTTTTGTAGGGCCGGGCCGTAAAGCACATGTCGAATATCTAAAGCAATCACGGTGAGGGCAGTCATCCAGATGGATGTACCACTACCCAGTAAAGCCACGACCAGAAACTGGCTGGCACCGGCATACATGGAGCAGGATAGAAACAGTGCTTCCCAAGAGCTAAAACCGAACTGGCTGGCCGAAACACCAAAAGCAAATGAAACAGGAAGATAAGTAAAAATAATGGCTTGGCTGTCTTTAGCACCTTGCCAAAAGCCGGCAGCTTGAACTGGAGGGATTTTGTGCTCAGACACGACACACCTTTGCGGGAGAGTTGAACAACAGGTCAAATGATGATTGAGTATTGTACTCGAATTCACTAGCATAGTGCCGAATTGTTTATCTAAGCGAGCCTGATATGAGGATGTTGAAGACGCGTGGAATGCTGATTGTTTCTTTATTATGCAGTAGTGTTTTGCTACAGGCTTGTGGAAATGACAGCAAGAATACTGAAAAACCTGAAATTAAGCCGGCACCCAAGCTGACCAATGATGCCACCACTTATGCCAACGAAGCCTGGAAATTCATTAATCAGGTGGATGGTTTGGTCTATGCCAAAAAACTGGATGTATTGGAAGAACAGGTCCGTAAACCTGCACGCAAGCTCAGCACGGATTGGCGCATTAATGTCAAAATGACTGATTCCGTGACTGAAGGTAAATATGCACTCTGTCGTAAAGCCTTGACCAGTCTGGAAATCTGGGCGCGTGAGACGATGGATCAATCCAGCTCAGTGGCCCAGAAGCAGGCCGATTACGAACGTGATAAACAGCAATGTAAAGATGCGATTGAGCATCCACAGCTGGGCAATACCGATCCGAAAAAGGTTGGGGTTTAAAGAAAATAAAAACGGGGCAAAGGCCTCGTTTTTTATGCCTTAAATGTCATGGTGTTTTCTTTTGGTTATAGTTTTAAAGAATGAGTAAGAGAATAAAACGATAATCTGATAAATATATAGAATTATCTTAAAATGATAAAATATGTATAATAATGTGTGTTTTTATGATGAAAAATTCAATTTAATTCAAAATTTATTTAACTTTAATAACGGTTAGGAGTGATAATGATGTTGAGTAAAGTGTTTTTATCAATAAGTGTGGTGGTTGTTCTAAGCGCTTTGAGTAGTGTTTCCACAGCTGCAGAGCCGTTACAGGCCATTCAGTCGTCATCGGACAATGAATATGAAGTTGCGCCATGCACCAATGGTTTTGATGATGTCAATGTGTGTCAATTACGTTCATAAGTACAATGTGTAAAATAGATGCATCATCAGGCAAGTTATTCACCTGTCATGCTTGGCCATAAAATGGCTTATCCTGCAACGGTATACATCTCTGAATTATTTTCATGGTTTAAAATTTCATTCATCTTCCGATTTAAATATTGGGAAAGGCATGCGCAATGCGATGCAGTTCCGCTACATCCAAAATTTCAATTTTCTTAAAAGATACGCACAAAATATTTTGCTGTTCCAACGCTTGTAGTTCCTGATTGATGGTCTGTCGGGAGCAGGTCAGCATTTGTGCCAGTTGTTCCTGGGATAAATGAATGACATTCTTTTCAATACTTAAATGATTGCCATAGCCATTTAAAATAAACATCAGGCGTTGTGCCAAACGCTGGCTGATGCTTTGCGTTTGAATGGAAATCAGCTCCAGAAAAGCAAAGCGCAACTTTTGACTGGTCAATTGCGCGATGTGATACCAAAAAAACGGATGCTGTTGCAGCAGTGATTGCAGGGCGGTACTGGAAATATGCAGGATCAGGCTTTTTTGCGTGGCAATGGCATCGTGGGAACGGGGCTGGGCATCGACCAGCGAGATTTCACCAAACCACATAATCGGTTCAACAATGGCAGCCACCGATTCTTTGCCATGAATATCAATATAGCCCAGGCGAACGGCACCCTCTAAAACGGCATAGATGCCATTAAATGAATCACCGGCATGAAAGATCGCTTGTTCCTTGTCAAAACGCTGCTGCACGGCATGCTGGATAATGAACTGCTTAAATTCGGCTGACAATTGTGCAAACCATATATTCTGCTGTAAATGATCGATATAAACCGGTTCGAGCATTGTTATTCCTTTTTTAATGTCAGTTGTCGGCTAGCTGACAACTTGTCCGGGTATTTTTTTATATAGTGAAATAAAATATAAGTCTAACAAGGAAACGGTCATGACCAAACTAGAACAGCTGCTGAGCCAGTATGCAGCATATCATCTGGACCAGAAAAATATTTATACCCATTTTATTGGCATTCCATTGATTGTGTTTTCTATTATCTGCCTGACTGCACGTGCCGGTGTGATCATTTCAGGTGTTGAGCTGACGCTGGCTTTAGGGCTATTGCTTGCCAGTACGCTGTATTATCTCAGCTTGGACCGCATCTTTGGCCTGATCATGTTGCTCATCTATGCGCTTGCTTATCCATTCGCTTACAGGATTGCCCAGCTGGATACGGCGGTCTGGTTAAGCTTAAGTATTGGCATTTTTGTGGTGGGATGGGTATTCCAGTTTGTGGGCCATTTTTATGAAAAGAAAAAACCGGCTTTTATGGATGATGTGATTGGCCTGGCAATCGGTCCTTTATTTGTATTGGCTGAAATGGTGTTTATGTTTGGATTTCGAAAAGAGCTGGAGCAACGCATGCTGGCAGAAGCACGCAAGCAACGTGCTGCAATGGATGCCCAGACGGTAAGCCTGAACTGAAAAAGTTCGACATAAAAAAGCCAGCATCATACTTAATGCTGATCAGTTAAGGAGTTTAGAAATAGACTTTTTAATTTTTAAGTAATTCACGGCGGAGTCTTGCCGTTTTAAATCAAACTGTTTCAGCTCATTTGTTACTTTGGTTTCGCCCAAAGTAACCAAAGGCATTTGTCATCCGCAAAACTCGTCAGCCACCATCAACTAGCAAATTTGTCGCAGAAACAATCATTTTTTAATGTAGTCATGCCTCAAACAGTTGCGGATGACTTTTCCACATGTCAAATATAATCATGACTTTAAAAAAGAAAATGCCAGTCAATTTCTTAACTGACTGGCATTACAGCATGATGCTGGCTTTTTAAGCTGTTTTGAAAGGTCAGAATGGCTTAAACGTTAAAACGGAAGTGTAGCACGTCACCGTCCTGAACCACGTAAGTCTTGCCTTCCAAACGCCATTTACCGGCTTCTTTCGCGCCAGCTTCGCCGTTGTACTGTACAAAGTCGTCATAAGCAATACATTCAGCACGGATAAAGCCTTTTTCGAAGTCAGTGTGAATCACACCGGCTGCTTGAGGTGCAGTTGCACCGACTTTAACGGTCCAGGCACGGACTTCCTGTACACCCGCAGTGAAGTAAGTCTGTAGGCCAAGCAGGCTGTAACCGGCACGGATTACGATGTTCAGACCTGGTTCTTCCATGCCCATCGCTTCTAAAAATTCAGCACGGTCTTCATCTTCAAGCAATGAAATTTCAGCTTCAATCTGGTTGCACAGTGGAACCACAATCGCATTTTCTTCAGCGGCCAATTTTTTAACAGCTTCCAGATGCGGGTTGTTTTCAAAACCGTCTTCAGCCACGTTGGCAATATACATGGTCGGTTTTAAAGTCATTAAACCAAAGCCACGTACCAGTTTGCGCTCATCATCATCCAGATTGGCTGCACGGGCAGGTTTGCCTTCATCCAGTAAAGGCAGGATTTTGTCTAGAACGGCTTTGGTGGCAAGTGCATCTTTGTCGCCGCCTTTTGCAGATTTAGCCAGACGCGTAACCGCTTTGGTCACAGTTTCCAGGTCAGCCAGTGCAAGTTCTGTATTGATGGTTGCAATATCATCCAGCGGGTCAATTTTGCCGTTGACGTGAATCACGTTTTCATCTTCAAAACAACGTACCACGTGTGCAATGGCATCGGTTTCACGGATGTTGGCCAGGAACTGGTTACCCAGACCTTCACCTTTAGAAGCACCGGCAACCAGACCGGCAATGTCTACAAATTCCATGGTGGTTGGAAGCACGCGCTGTGGATTGACGATTTCAGCCAGTTTGTCCAAGCGTGGATCAGGTACAGGCACGATACCGGTGTTTGGTTCGATGGTACAGAACGGGAAATTTTCTGCAGCAATAGCAGCTTTAGTCAATGCATTGAAAAGTGTAGATTTACCAACATTCGGCAAGCCGACAATACCGCAATTAAAACCCATGAAATGACTCACAACGTGTTATTTAAAAATTGCCGCTGATTTTACATGAAAGCCATGACAAAGTCAGGTCATGGCTGGATGCTTTGTTGAAAACTCCTAAAATGGATAGGGATTTAAATTTTGCGTTTATCCAGCTGACGGGAAAGGGTATCGCCCGTGGCCTGCACCAGCATGACCAGAATCACCAGCACTACAATTACGGCAAGCATAATCTGCATGTCAAAACGCTGATAACCATAACGATAGGCAATATCGCCCAAACCGCCTGCGCCAATGGCACCGGCAATTGCCGAGGAGTTGATCATGGTGACTAAAGTCACGGTAAAACCGGCCACAATCCCGGGCAGGGCTTCAGGCAGCAGCACATGCCAGATGATCTGCTTGCGGTTACAGCCAATCGCCTGGGCTGCTTCAATCAGACCCTGATCGACCTCGCGTAAGCTGACTTCAGCAATACGGGCAAAGAACGGCGTGGCTGCCAGGGTTAGGGGGACGACCGCGGCCCAGACCCCATAACTGGTGCCAACAATCCAGCGGGTGAGTGGAATGAGCGCCACCATTAAAATTAAAAACGGTACCGAACGGGTAATGTTGACCACCCAGCCCAAAGCCTGATTAATAGACTTGGATGGATAGATGCCATGTTCGGATGTGCTGACCAAAATGATCGCGATAGGCAAGCCAATCAGAAAAGCCACAATGGCGGATACGCCGACCATCAATAGCGTGTCAATGGTGCCAGTAAGTAATAAATCAATAAGCTGGTCGTGCATAGCCAATGACCTCAATCTGTGCGATGTACTGTTTTAATTTCTGCTGGAGCAGTCTGGTATCTACATGCAGATCGGGGATAGCGACAATAAAACTGCCGACCAGATGGTTTTGAATGCTGTCGATATGACTCTGATACAAATGCACTGGTGTTTCAAACTGCTCGAAAATCACTTTTAAATCCGGGGCGTGCTGAACACTGGAGGCATAGCGCAGTTTTAAAATGCTATGTGAGCTGTCGGCAATAATCTCTGGCGTTAGTGAAAAAGGCAATTGCAGCTGTTCCAGATTCAGAAGTTCCTGGGTAATATTTTGCTGCGGATTGGAAAAGACTGACCAGACTTCACCTGCTTCAACAATTTCACCGTGTTCAATCACCACCACCTGATCACAAATTTCACGAATGACCTGCATTTCATGCGTGATCAGCACAATGGTAATGCCAAGCTTTTGATTGATTTCCTTGAGCAGGGACAGCACCACAGAAGTACTTTCCGGGTCCAGGGCAGAGGTGGCTTCATCACAGAGTAAAATTTCCGGATGATGCACCAGTGCGCGGGCAATGCCGACGCGCTGTTTCTGCCCGCCAGACAATTGTGAAGGATAGTTCTGCGATTTATTGCCCAACCCGACCAGTTGCAACACTTCATTGACCCGCGTTTCAATTTCATGTTTGGGATAGTTTGCAACTTTCAGCGGCAGGGCAACATTTTCCCAGACGGTTTTGGCAGACATCAAGTTAAAATGCTGGAAGATCATGCCAATGCGCTGACGCAGCTGGATCAGTTCAGCATGTTTCAGTTCTGCCAGATCTTGCTGGTGAATGTGGATATGTCCTTCACTGATCTGTTCCAGACCATTTAAGGTACGCAGCAAGGAAGATTTACCTGCACCACTTTTGCCGATAATCCCGAAAATCTTGCCTTCCGGTATATCCAGGTTGATGTTCTTCAAGGCATGTACGGATTTACCCTGTACTTCATAATATTTGTTCAGGTTTCTGATCTTGATATGCGGGACGGAAAAGTCCACCTGAGAACCAAAACTCACCATAGTATTCACCTTATTTCCAGCCTTCAAACCACATGCCCGTACCAAAATCCCGGTCTAAAATTGTTTTTACTTTTGCAGAGTTCTGGAAAGCTTTGACAAAGGTTTCGAGTTTTTTATCGTGATCGACATAATCTTTTCGGGTCACAAAAAGAATGGCGTATTTCTTGTCCACCGGGTCTAAAAACAGGGCACTGTGAGGATCGGCTTTTTTCGCCATATTTAAATAATGCGGAAAACCAAAAATCAAATCGGCATCGTCATAGGCCAGAGCCGTTTGCGGACCTTCCACTTCTAAAAATTTAAGCTGTTTTGGATTGGCCACAATATCTTGCAGGGTTGACAGCTCATTATGGATATCTCTGATTTGAATCAGACCTGCACGATGCAGCAAAATCAATGCACGAGCCGAGTTCACAGGATCACTGGGAATTACCACACGTGCATTTTGTGGCAAGGCATCTAAGGATTTATATTGCTTGGAATACAAACCGACATGGCTGCCACTGCCGATGCCGAAAGCATGCAGGTCATAATGGGTCTGTTGAATTGCATTCTTTAAAAACACGCTTTGCTGGAAAAAGTTGGCATCAATGTCGCCATTTTGTACCGCAACATTGGGAGCCTGCCAGTCTGAAAACTCCACCAGTTTGACATGAATGCCGTCTTTCTCTACTTCTTTTGCAACTGTCTGTAATAGTTCTGCATAAGGTGGACTAATACCAATCGTCAGGACATTATCCTGTTGCGGGTTTTGCACATAACGATAGGTTATTAATCCTGCAATGATGACAAGGACAGTGAGACCCAGCAGCAGTTTTTTAAGGTTCAGTTTGGAAACTTGAGACATGATTTAACCCCTTATTTCCAGCCCGGGAACCAGAGTTTGGCACCGAAATCAGCATCCAAAGCCTGTTTCACTTTTGGCGAGTTCTGATAGATCTCGACAAATTTTTTCAGCTTATCGTTTTTGTCTTCATAGTCATCACGCACGGCAAACAGGATGGCATAACGGTTGTCCTTGTTAGAGTCAAATAACAGCGCCTGTTCAGGATCAGCTGTTTTGGCTAAACGTAAATAGTGCGGATAGCCAAAAGCCAGATCGACGTCATCAATGGCACGTGCGGTTTGAGGGCCTTCCACTTCAACAAACTGCAATTTTTTCGGATTGCTTGCGATGTCCTTCAGGCTCGATAAATGATTTTCAGGATTCTTCAGGGTAATCAGTTTTGCCTGTTGTAAAAGCAGCAGCGCGCGTCCCTGATTGACGGGATCATTTGGAACCACAACTTTCGCGCCATCTTTTAACTCATCAAAGCTTTTGATTTTCTTGGAATATAAGCCCACATGCGTGGCTGCACCTTTGGCAAAGGCTTTGATCTTAAAGTCGGTTTCTTTTTTGGCATTATCCAAAAAGGGTTGATGCTGGAAGAAGTTGGCATCAATATCACCGTGATTCAGGGTAATGTTGGGCGTGTTCCAGTCGGAAAATTCCACCAGTTTCACGTTCAGGCCTTGCTGTTTGGCCTCGACTGCTGCCACCTGTAAAGGCTTGGCAAAGGATGGGCTGATGCCAATCACCAGTTCATCCGAAGCGGGTTTCTTTTGTTGGTTCCAGACCGCCAGTCCAATAATGACGGCGGCAATAATGACCCCAAGAATGGTCAGTTTGGTTTTTGCTGTTTGTGCCATGTTGCACCTCAAAATTTATGCGGATTGTTTTTGCTTTAAGTTGGAATTCGAAGTTGAGGCGGAGCTTGGACATCGAAATTGCTGAACTGGGTGTGAGTTCGACAGCCGGTCTCCCTGATTAAACAGTTTGTGTCTTAAACTGCCTGGTTCATATTCAGTCTTATAGCGGCCGCGCTGCTGCAATTCAGGAATCACCAGACGGATAAAATCATGGTGCGATTCAGGCGCAACGGTACGGGTCAGGTTGAAGCCATCAATGCCGGTTTCATCAATCAGCTGAATCAGTTTTTCCGCCACAGTGGCGCCACTCCCGACAATCAGCGGATAACGGCCGCCTAATACATGCTGGGCTTTTAAATCATTTTTGCTGATACGCTGTTCTTTAAACTTGTTGTTAACCGAAGCAATGCTGTTGGTTTGCTGGTAAGGAATAGGCTCATCATCGGCAAATCTGGACAGGTCAATGCCGACGGAACTGGAAAAATGTGCCAGACCCGCTTCAGGGCTGGCATAAGCTTTATATTCATCCAGTTTTTGCTGCGCCAGTTCATCGGTTTCCGCAGTCACCACAGTAATGCCGACAAAAATTTTAATATCTTCAGGATTGCGTCCTTGATTGATGGCTTGCTGACGAATCTGATCGACCTGCTTTTTGATTTTTTCCGGTTGATCTCCGCCAATAAACATGCCTTCTGCATGCCGGGTGGCAAAGGCCATTCCACGCGGTGAAGCACCGGCCTGAAATAATACCGGGGTGCGCTGAATGGAAGGGGAAACCTGAAACACACCCTGGCTTTGGTAAAATTGGCCCTGATGATTGACCTGATGTACTTTGGCCGGATCGGTAAAGATACGGTTTTGTTTATCTTTGAGCAGTGCATCATCTTCCCAGGAGCCTTCCCAGAACTTGTAGCAAAGTTCCAGGAACTCTTCGGCCTGTTCATAGCGCAGGTCGTGGTCTTTAAGGCCTTTTTCACCGATTAATCGCTGTGCACTGTCCAGATAACCGGTGACAATGTTCCAGCCAATACGGCCCTGGCTCAGGTGATCCAGACTGGCAAAACGACGCGCAAACTGATAAGGCGCTTCATAACTTAAATTCACCGTCACCCCAAATCCCAGATTTTGCGTCACAGCAGCCATGGCAGACACCAGAGTACTGGGGTCATGACTCGGTAACTGAATCGATTCTTTTAACGTCAGGTCGATATTGTTTTGATAGACATCATACACCCCGGTAATGTCGGCAATAAACAGACCATCAAACAGGCCTTTTTCCAGTGTTTGAGCCAGATCAGTCCAGTAGCTCAGTTCATTAAAACGGTGCGACTCATCGCGCGGATGGGTCCATAAGCCATGATTGATATGACCGACACAGTTCATGTCAAAAGCATTCAGTAAGATCTTTTTCGCTTTCGCAGTATTTATCTTCTTTGTCATTACAATGTCCCCCGACGTGGAGGCAGAACGCCATTTAATAAATAATTGGCAATGAAATAATATTTCCAGCGTGACGCATCATGCAGGGTGTGTACGCGGGCATTGCGCCAGAAGCGGTCCAGGCCATCTTCACGTTGGCTGCCGCGGCTACCGGCCAGTTCAATCAGTTTGGAGGATGCTTTTAAGGCTGTTTCGGTACTGTGTGCCCGAACCTTGGCCACATCTAAGGATGCTTTGGCGACATTTTCTGCTGTCGGTGCAGGTCTGGCGGCATCAATTGAACGGGCGGCCTGTTTCAATAACACTTCAGAGGCGCGCACATCGGCGACAATTCGGACCAGTTCGAATTTGGTCAGTGGGTCATCGGTGGCTTGATCTACACCTGAGTCAATCCACGGACGGGCCTGACGCACACGTTTTAAGGTTTCTTCAAATGCGGCACGGGCAATCCCGGTTTCAATCGAGGCATGCAGCAATTGTGCAAACGGACCCGAGAGGGTGGGTTCTGAATAGGCAATATCAAATGGCACCACATCTTCAGCCAGCACCCGCACATTGTTGAATTTCACTGTGCCGCTACCTGTGGTACGTTGTCCAAAACCACTCCAGTCATCGATTAAAGTCAGACCTTCGCTATTACGCGGAACAAAAGCCAGAAACTGCTGATCCTGCTCATCGACCACCAGTGTTGGAATGCGATGCGCGAATAAACTGCCGGTGCAATAAAACTTTTCGCCATTAATCACATAGCCCTGATCGGTTTTACGTATCGCGGTCTGGCGTTGTGCAGCGGTTTTGGTTTTAAACTCGGCCAGGGCATTGCCCAAGCGGGCACCTTTTAACACTTCAGCATAGAGTTTCTGTTTTTGCTGTTCCGTGCCGTTGTTACGCAGGATCTCCAGTCCATAGAAATGGTTTTGCGGAATCTGTCCAATCGAACCATCAACGCCACTTATCAGTGCAATGACTTGCGCGACGGTATAACTGGATACCTCTGCACCGCCATACTGTTTCGGTACCGTGATTGCCCAGAGTCCAGACTGGCTATAGGCTTCGATTTCTTCAAATGGGAGAATACGCTCGGCATCGCGCTGCATGGCTCCAGCTTTGAACTGTTCCGCTAAATTATGTGCAATTTCCAGCGCCTCTGCATCAGACTGAATGATGTGTGCATGCGCCAGTTGTTCCGATTGAAAAGGAAGAATATTTTGATATGAAGTCATGGGCAGTGTCCTTAAATCCAGGCGTGGCGGGCAGGGAGTTTATGATTCAGGTAATAATCCCCAAGCGCATGCAATTTCCATCGCACCGGATCATGCAGGGTATGTACACGGGCATTGCGCCAGTGCTGATCCAGGTTGTGCTGACTCAGGCTGGAACGGCTACCGCCAAGTTCCAGTAGTTTTTCTGAAATGTGCAGGGCTGCATCATTGGCATAAATTTTCGCTTCAGCGACCAAAATAGAGGCTTTTGCTGCCTGCTCATCAGTGACCGACTCCAGCCGATCCAGTTCATCCAGATATTCAGCCGCTTCATCAAGCAGTAAAATGGCTGCATCGAGTAATACTGAAGATTTGCCGACTTCCTGTAAGGTGTAATGTTCAAAACTGGCTTTGTCCACTTGTGCATCCACAATCGGACGGGCCTTATGCACGGCCGTCATGGTATCGGCAAACGCGGCGTCAGCAATGCCGACATCAATGGCCACCTGTAATAACTGTGAATACGCACCGCGGTAATTGGGCTGGCTGGAAAGCAGGCGTTCGTCAAAAATCAGCAGCGGATCAACTTCCACATGGTCGAGTCTAACCGTGCCACTTGAAGTGGTACGCTGTCCAAAACCGTTCCAGTTATCAATCACATTCACGCCTTCGGCCTGAGCATTGACGAGGGTCAGTACCACATGACCTTCCGGATGGATGGCTTTAATCGCGAGCCAGTGGGCAAAACTGCTGCCAGTCGAATAGAATTTTTCGCCATCGACAAAATAGCGGCCATTTTCAATCGTGAGCGTAGTCGCCAGGGTTTTGGTATCTTTGGTATGGCGTTCCGGGCCACCATTGGCCAGGCGTTTACCTTGTAAAATTTCTTGATAAATAAACTGTTTTTGCTGCTCCGTACCCATAATCTGGATCATGTTCAACAGCGCAATCTGGTTTTGTGGAATTTGTCCCACACTGGAATCGGCTTTATTCAGAATGCGGAATACATGGGCAAGCGTTTTATTGGAAACGAATGCACCCCCAAACTGTTTTGGGATACGAATTCCACCTAAGCCTTTCTGGCTGAACAGATCAATTTCAGCAAAAGGCAACAAGCGCTGTTGATCACGTTCATTGCGACCTTCCAAAGCAAAATCTGCGACATGATAAGCAGCATGAATGGCTTCAAGATCGTTTTCAATCACATGAACATTTTCAGAAATTAAACGAGACATAATGACACCTTAAATCGATATCAAAACGCTACAAGTAATCGAATTCAAAATTAAGCAATTGCTTTTGCAAAGCTTATGAAAAATCCTGTTTAAAATAAAAACTGCTAGATTTTTATTTATTTTGGATATATTAAATGTTTAAAAAACAACATGATTTTATTTTTTAAGAAATTTGTTGGAGGATTTTGATGGGGAGATATCTACTTTAAAGATAATCAAGACAAAAAAATGTATAAAAATAAAAAGTGTATGACTGACAGGGCCAAGATGATATTTTGAATAAAAAGCGCATTGTAATTCCGGGGTAGGGTGACTAAAGTATCCGACTGAATTAGATGGTTTTGGCTTGGCAGAACTAAAAAAATAAACGCGGAGTTTTTATGCGAATTTTATACCAGTTTCCTTTATCTCATTTTTGTGAAAAAGCGCGCTGGTTGCTCGATCATAAAGAGTTGGATTATGTGGCGCATAATCTGATTCCAGGAGTGCATCGTGCATTTGCCCAATTAAAAACTGGACAAAACCGTTTACCTATTTTACGTGATCAAGATTTTTGGATTGCCGACTCGACTGAAATTGCCTTATATCTGGATGACGTATATCCGGAACATTCTTTATTGCGTGCTGATCCCCAGCAGCGCCAACTGGCTTTGGAAATCAATGGGCTTGCCACCGAACTGGGCAGACACGTGCGTCGTTGGGGGCTGGCCCATACTTTGACAGAAAATGAAGAATCTTTAGATATTCTGATTGGTGAAAAGGGCTATTTACGCCAGTTTGAAAAATATTCCAAACCGATTATCAGAGCCTTGCTTTCTAAAGGTTATCAACTGAATGCAGACAAGGTGGCCGAATCTAGACTGCACATGGACAGTATCATCCAAAATTTAAATGAAAGATTGATTGAAAATCATGGACGTTATTTTGTCGGTGAACGCCTAGGTCTTGCTGATATTGCTGTCTGTTCAATGCTTGCCCCCATTCTGGAAATTCCGGGTACACCCTGGGAAAAAGAGCAGGGTGAAACCTTATCTGAAGAATTTCGTCAATATAAAGAGCATCTAATGACATTACCATTGGGACAATATGTGCTGCGCATCTATCAAACCGAACGTAATGCACGGGTGGATTGGCGGGGAATTTAAAAGGAACACCTAAAAATAGGTGCTCTATAGCGCATCTTATTGCAAATCAAATGACTGTATTCTTTTGTTTTGTTCGAGCATTTAATTTTTAATCAATTTCTAGGTAGATATAAAAGATAAGCAGTGATCCGGAGCAGGACACTTGAGTAGATGAGTGTTAAATTCGATATATAATTAAAATTACAATTGGTCGTTTTTTATACTTAAATGACCAGCGGTAATCGAGGTAGACAGCAAAATTTCTCTTATGTGTTCACCAGTTTTTGGAAAATATTTTCAGGATATTAAAACTTTGTGAAAAATAAATAATTGTTGTATAACAGAGAGAGCGTAATATTTTACGTATCTATAGATTATTGAAAAGAGTATAAAATGGAACTGGATCGTTTCGATAAACAGATTCTGGAAATATTGAGTCATGAAGATGTCAACTTAAATGAACTTTCGGAACGTATAAACCTTTCTGTGAGCTCAGTGCATCGACGGATCAAGCATCTGATTGAAGCCAATATCATGACCCATTTAAAGCGTGATATTAACTATGCCAAGTTGGGTTTCAGCTTGCATGTACTTTTGCAGGTTTCTTTAAATAAACATGACACGGATACGTTCGCCAAGTTTTTAGAAGAACTGGAAAGTATTCCTGAAGTGATTAATGCCTTTTTGGTGACCGGCCAATCTGCTGACTTTATTGTTGAAGTCGTTGCAAAAGATATGGAAAACTATAGTGAAATTCTTTTAAAGCGGATTGGTAAAATTGAGCATGTGGTGGCGTTACATTCCAGTTTTGTGATTAAGGAATATAATGTACTGAATTGTAGCGGCTTGCTTAATCGAATCTGAGTTAAAAACTTATCCTATGTTTTGTTCACAGTTCTATATATAGAAAAGGTTTTAAAGCCCATAAAAAACGCACCCAAAGGTGCGTTTTTTGCTTTAAATACCGTTAAGCATCTAATTCTGCTAATACTTCTTCTGAAAATTCAACGTTGGTATAAACGTTTTGAACATCATCAAGATCTTCAAGCATATCAATCATCTTCATGATTTTTTTCGCCTGGTCGATATCTGTGATTTCAGCTTTTGTTGATGGATTCATCACCACTTCGGCATTGTCAGATTTAAGGCCGGCAGCGGCTAAAGCATCTTGAACTGTACCGAAACTTTCTGGAGTGGTAATAACCAAGATTTCATCTTCATCAACTTCAATATCTTCTGCACCTGCTTCTAAAGCTACGTCCATGATTTGATCTTCCAAAGATACATCTTCAAAAGTAATCTCACCACGTTTAGTAAACATATAAGCAACCGAGCCCGCAGTACCCAGGTTACCATCAGTTTTAGAGAAACAGTGGCGTACGTCAGGAACTGTACGGTTTAAGTTGTCTGTCATTGTTTCAACAATAACGGCAACGCCGCCTACGCCATAACCTTCATAAGTGACTTCTTTTAAATCAGCATTTTCTTCACCACCAACACCGCGCTGGATTGCACGGTTGATGGTGTCACGTGTCATATTTGCGACTAATGCTTTTTCAACGACAGCACGTAAACGTGGGTTTGACGCAACATCACCGCCGCCTAAACGGGCAGCTGTAACAATTTCACGAATGAATTTTGTGAATACTTTAGCGCGGCTCGCATCTTGTTTTGCTTTACGATGCTTGGTATTAGCCCACTTGGAATGACCCGCCATGCGAAATATGCTCCTTGTAGATTGGCCTTATGCCTATCAGATTGCGCAAATTCTACCATAAGCCCTTTTTTCTTAGAAAGGGCTCAGTTTTGAGTTTTTAAACAAATGCTGCTTAGTTTTTATCTTCGGAAATATTTTGAGGTTCAGGAATAGTAATATCCAATCCTACCTTTTCTTTGTAGAGCCGTTTTAATAAAGCCAGGTCGTGATTAATTTCTGTGGGATAAATCTTGCCTAAAATGCCCCCTTGTTTGGTCTGTGAATTGGCATACATTAAAACGATAGGTACACCAGCGGCTTTGGCAATATACCAGAAGCCTGTACGGATGGGCTTTCTGGCTTCACCTGTTTTGGCACGGGTCGCTTCGGGCGCAATCACCAGATTGAATTTTTCATTCTGCTGAAAATGCTCGACCATGAGGGAAACAATATCCTGATTTGCCTTTCGGTCGACAGCAATTCCACCGATAGCTTCTAATAAAGGTTTCATGGGACCTTTAAATAATTCTTTTTTAATCAGGGTATGAATTTTTATATCATAAATCTGGAACAGTGCCAGTGAAAGCACGGCATCCATCATGGAAGTATGTTCAAACCCGACAATAACCTGCTTATTTTCAAGTACATCTGGTTCAACTTGATATTTCCATCCTGCAAGCTTAAATGCGGATTCACCAATAAATTTTTTTAACATAAATGTGCGGGATATTTGACAATATGAAAGTGGGCTAATTTCTGCCTGTTCGTATATATAGTCAAGTACCGATGCATTAAAAATGACCAAATAAATACGCTTGATATAGTTTCTAAAAATACACCTATTAATTGTTTTTATATATAAAAAGATATTAAAAAGATGTAAAAGATATTATTTAATACAAATTAAGACTTAATAATGACTGGTCAGGTGAAAAGATACCTATTAGACTTTTGTCGAAGATAAAATTTTTTAAACACATGGTCTGACCTGGACAGTTGTTTAATGAGGATTGAAAAGAATGATGTATGTTTCGACTTTTCTATTGGCATTTTGCTTGTTTATGCTCGTTGTTGTATGGTCTTTAATCGAAATTCGCATTGAAGAGCAAAAAGAACGTAGTCTTTAGCTATTGCTTTGCAGTCGAAGCTTAAAAATATTTATTATTTAGATTTTAAAAATACTCTGTTCACAATCTAAATAAAAATTAAAGTAATATCTTTTAGGTATAATTTATTCATCTTTTTCACATGATTTGAATGTCAAAAATGCTGAACGATTGATGACTAAATTTGGTCTGAGTATTTTTTAAATGGCGGATTCAAACGTCATTCATTTAAAAAGTTGGCTGTCGAGAGAGTGAACTATCAATCCGGCTATTTTTTTGAATTTTATATTTCCTTAAATATTGTTCATTCTTCTTAATTTATTCGTGTAAGACATTGGTTCAGTATATTTCATTGGAATGTTTCAAATACTTATTATGAAGGGCTTTGACTATAAATTTACGATTTATTCACTCTAAGCAAGAGTTGAGTGTATTGAAAGAATAATAGCCGTTTGAAAGATGTCCAAAATTGTTGCGTTAGTGTGCAGGTATAAACAAAAGGACTTGTCTTTTAAAAAAATCTTCGATAGTATGCTTTTCGTCTGAAATTATTGATAAATAAAGCTTTCAGAATATAGGGCCTATAGCTCAGTTGGTTAGAGCAGCGGACTCATAATCCGTTGGTCGACAGTTCAAGTCTGTCTGGGCCCACCAGTTATTAAACCCCGTAAACCTTTGGTTTATGGGGTTTTTCTATACCTGAAATTAACTTTGCTCACGAATTTTCATGGACCGTAGGAGGTCCATTTTGCATGATAGTCCGATGGTCTGAGATTTAGAAATGAGAAAATCTCCAACAAAACCATTTCACTGACACTCAATTCGATGTGAATAGCTTAATTGATCATCCATAGTGAGTTGTTATCAAATGAGCTATGAGCAGAGAAATGAGATGCTGTGGGGGATTCTTAGAGAATACAGATTCTACTGTTTCGTCCTAAAGGTCTAGGGCTTTTCCTGATTCTTCTTGGGGAGTTGTGTCAATAAATTATTATCATGCAGGATAGCTATAAACTACCATCTGTATAGAGTTTCTTGATTGCCTGCCTAGCCTTCATCATCAGATTGGTGAATACGTTTTCATATTCACCTTGACCTTAGAGTTTGGTAACCTTTTTCAATTCTAAGTTATGTGACAACTACTGAGGGAAGTTATCCTTGTCTAGTGCATTTCTCATGATTTCACGTTTGAGATTTTCTTTCTGGCACAGAGGTTGATAGATATTCAGCATCCAAGAAATCAGAAAATTTATGCTCAACGTTTAGATAGCCATTCTACTGTTTAAAAAACTTATTATCATTAGACAGTTCTAAGATAATAAAGTCTTTATACTTTAGATAATCTTCTGTCGATAGCTTATCTGACAGCATTGAGACGATATGTTGTCCAGGTAGATTAATTGATGCATTAAATATTTTTCTGATGTATTGAATATCAATTTCATCAATAGAATCATGAAGTACAAAATTTGGTCGCTGAACTTGGCTGTCATAAACGGTTTTAATGTAACTAAGATCGAAAGCGATTACTTCGAGTCTTTTTAATCCACCTTCATTATTTGACTGTATCTCATCTACATCAGGTGCACATTCACCTTTTTCTTTGTTTAAGTGCAAGCTAAAGTTGTATTTTACTCCGTAAAAATCATTAGTGTATTTTTTGAAATTCTCAATAAATTTATCTTCAAAAGAAATTACATTATCAAGCTCACTTTCAAGTTTGCTTGTTAATTCTGCTAATTCGAGAGTTTCCACTTTTAGTTTGGTGTCTATATCATCTCTTTTCTCGACGATAGCGGTCAAACTAGCTAGCTCTTTGTCCAATCTACCAATTTCTTTCACTGAGTCAGAAATTTCTTCTATTTTCTTTTTAGACTTCAACTCATTGAAGAGATGATGTTTTTGCATATTTAGCTTAGCAAATGTGCTGTTTGCTTGCTCATATTTCTCTTGTAACTTATTGAGACCATCAGAAACAAACTGCTTTTTTGTCTCCAGAAGATGCTCATGGAAAGTAAGGGCTTGTTGGTAATCATTGAGTGTTGATTCAATTTTAACTGATGCGTATTCATATATTGCACGTAGTTCATCCAACAAATGATCTCTTTCTTTTGTTCCTAAGATATCATTGGTTCTGAATACATTTTTTATCTTAAGTTCTAGAGCCAGTATTTCATTTGATAGAATGTTTTGCGCATCATCAATTTGGTTAATCTTTCCAACAATCTCTAGTTTATCGATACCTTTCTCAGAGGATAAAAGAGACTTTTCTAGCTTTGCAATTTCAGCTTTAAGCTTAGAAATAGAACCAATAATTTTATCTTGACTAATAATGCCATTAAACAGACTAAGGCTCTTCTCATAACGTCGGATAGTTGTTTTTAATTTATGGATTTTGCTAAGAATTTCAGTGTCATCAAAATTAAAGAGATAGAGAAAGACCGTATTTATATCAGAATTAGATACGTTCCTTCCGTTATCAAATTTAACCGTTTTGGTCATACGGTGATGGTTTGTTCTAAAAAACTTTGGGGCCAGTTTTCTTATAGTTGGTTTGGCTGAATGGACGTTAAAAATACTTTTCATGAGGTGAGAAATGTATTCTTTATCAGTCACCGAATGACCATTCAAAATGTAATCTTGTAGGTTCTTATCAGTAGACAGCCTCCGTTTAATCACTGTGGGTTGATTATCTAAGCCAATATACTCAAGCGATACATAGACTTCATTTTGAGTGAAGAGTTGCTCGATTTCCTGCTTTGGGGTTTGGAATTCATCATCAATATAAATCGGGCCAATCGAACCATCAAATAAGTAGTCTAGTATTCTACCTAGAGTCGACTTACCAACACTGTTACCAGGTGCATCCGATTTCTTTTTACTCGTAATTATATTTAGGTTATTGAAAAAAGGTATATTTCTTACTTCTTCATCATTAATCTCTAAAATAAACCTAACCAATTTCATTGATAAAAACCTCTTTGCTATTATAGCTAATAGCAGAAATGATATATAACCAGTCTAGAGCAAGAATTATGTAGTCAACCGTGATAGAAAGTTCTCTAGTTCCCATTTTCATTAATTGGGATATAGGCATGCGTTTATTTTTGCGTTCATAAAGTTTCTTGAGAATATATCCGCCAATGTAGAGGACATTTAATTCTGGATGACATCCTTTAGTTGGTAGCATTAGGATTCTCCAAAATAAAGCATTCAACAAAAGCATGTGCGACAACTACATTGATTCCAATTTCGACTTGTTCTTTGAATTGAGTAACGTTTGCAGATTTATAAACAAATGTTCTAAGCTGCTTAATTACATCGTCAATAATGTCATCAGCATATTTTCTCACTTGAATAATGTCAGGCTCGAATGAGTCTATGTCATATTTTTCTAGTGAATTACAGTACATGCCATTTAATAAGCACATAACTGTTTGCTTTCCATTGATTATATTCTGCTCAGCCAAAGCGTAAGCTGCTTCGATGTGAGATGAATACGATTTATATTGTAATACGATGCGACGCTTACTCTTGAGTAAATTATAGTTGATTTTCTTATCGACAATAGCGGGGAAAGCACGATCAGTGAGGTCTATTTTTACATCAGCCAAAGCAATGTCACTAATAATTACATTGATGATCGAATCAACATTAATTTCTGGAGACTCAATATTGTAGAAGTCCCCTTCAATTTTTTGAATATCAATTTTAGTTTCGCACATAGATAACCCTAGGTTTTATCTTTGGGTAAAGTGAAAGTCACCTTTAATTACGCCCTGATTAATATTCGTTTTACCCTTCTGATTCACTTTCTGATAGTTGTCGTGAATATTATTATTTTCGATATCAATTATTTTTTGTTCGAGTGAACTATTTTGGATCTTGAGATTTTCGTGTGTGATGTTTAGTGAGTTGTATTTTTGTTCAATTTTGACTGCCTTGTTTTTCTGTATAAAAGCATAAATACAACTTACAACTGTGCAGATCCAAGCTATTGCTACAGCAGGCGGACTGCTAAAAATTTTATAAAATTCTTCCATAATGAGTTAAAGCCTTAATGTATTTATTCTTTGTATTGTATATCTTTTTTATATTTCATATATCTGATTTTTTTTGAAAAGTTGCTGATATACCCAGTAGAGTAAAGATGTTTGCTTCAAGGATATATTATTTTTATGGTCTTGTAAGAGGAGTGACCATGAAAAAACATTATCCTGAATTAGAGAAGGTTTCAGACGTATTGGAGTGTATTCCACATAGTCAGAGCCAAGCCGTAGCGAAAGCTATTCGTGTTTGCAATGATATTGAAACTGATAATGTGAGCAAGGTTTGTGCAGTTCTGAAAGTAATACTTTAGTAAGTTATTTCAAAAATTTTATATGTCCCGATGTGCCTTGAGCTCATCGGGATTTTTTACGTTTATAGGAATCAAAATTATGCAACCACGTATCAATGACAAAGTTGGGTATAGCCTTATTCATACATTCATTTGCAATAAGCTGTCTGATCGAGCAAAAGGCAAATTGCATTATCAGTTATGGCAGAACAACGAAGATCAGTCTTTTGGTGTTGCGCTAAGCAAGAATGAATCTTCAGGTGGCTTTAGTGCAGAAATGATTAAAGTTCAAGATATTATTGAGCTACTGGGTAAATTGTATCGAGATGGAAAGCCTTTTCATGCAACTGCATTAAAAGAGCTATTCATGGGTAAGTCAGTGAATAATCCAAGCTTCCTCGCGGCTATGTTGTTTGATCAGCAATTATTGAGATTGCATCCAAATGTCGCACGTTTGTTGGAAGTGGAAGAGGATTTTGAACTATGGCCAATCGGTTTAGAAAGTCATCTGAAAAGTGAAGCTAATACAGAGTCATCAACAGTTGAAGCAACGACAGCGACCAAGTCTCAAAAGAAACGTCAAAACAAGACTGTGGATAAAATTTCAATGGAAAACGTAGCCGAGGATGATGGTCATGAAATTCATCCAGAGTAAAGCTGAAATCCAGCAGATACAGGAGCAACTTATTGCTCAAGCGATCCTTGAGACCATACAGATGCTTGAGGAACAATATGAAGAACCCTATCAAGCCACCCAACATGGGTGGTTTGTTCTTTGTGAAAACGATCAAGACCTGATTCAGCCATTCCAAAATTTAACTTTTAGCCTTGCTGAAAAGCTTAATGCAGGAGAGGTGGAATTCGTGGAAAAGAAAAAGGACTGGTACGAAGTCTATATCTTACTCAACGACAACGAAGGCATCTTGATCTATGTTCCGAAAGCCATTTTTGAGCAGCATAAACTCAAAGTGATCTGACCTTGTTACGGCAGACCTGTCGTGACCAAACCACTATCGTTTTTAATCTGAGACTCTTTTATGACAAAGCGAACCCTATTTGCTTTGGGTCAAGTCGTGTCTACACCAAATGCCTTACGATTTGCCGAAGCTGAATATATTGATTTACTCGCGTTACTGGTACGACATCAAGGTGGTGACTGGGGAGATGTAAGTGAGGAAGATCGAGAATCGAATGAAGAAGCCCTGCTGATGCCATTACGTATCATGTCGAGCTACAAATTCTCCAATGATAAAATCTGGATCATTACTGAAGCTGATCGATCAGTGACCACGATATTACTACCTAATGACTATTGACCAAAGTTAGTACCGCAAAATGAACCGTAAAGCTGAAAAAGCTTTACGGTTTTTTTATTGATTAATTTGTGGATTAATATCTATTTATCGTAATGAATAGCATTTTTGTTATTGATTTTGCAATCTATAAAACTTGCTTTTTAGGATGCTTATAGAGATACAGTTAATATGTTTTAACTTTAAAAAATCTAGGGGGAAATTGATGATCAATTCTTGGCATGTAGCAACAGCAGCAGAAGCAATAGCGGCTGCCCAATTTGCACGTTGTGGATGGGATGTTTCTGTTCAATATGGAGCTAATCAACCAGAATATGATTTACTAATCGATAGTAAGAAGTATGAAAATTCTTTAAAAATCTCTGTAAAGGGAAGTAAAGATGGCAGTTGGGGATTAACACAATCATTTCTTAAAGAAGCAAACTATCATGCAGCAGTAGACGCATGGTTAGCAAAGCACTCTACTCGAACTATTTTTTGTTTAGTCCAGTTTAAAGGCACTGATTTAACTGATATGCCAAGAATTTACTTAGCTACTCCAGAGCAAATAGCTGCTAGATTAAAAGCAACCGCAAATAATAGAGGAGATACTATTCTTTATGAAAATCATGTGTGGACTAAAAGAGCACACGGTTGGGGATCAACAGAAGTGATTCCTGATGAATGGAAGTTTAGTGAAGAACGTCTAGACTGGATTGCTAAATATATCGATCAATTAAAAGAAAACCATATGGCAGAAAACTCATAATCTTAGTTATAAAATGTAAGACCACAACTAGTACCGCAAAATGAACCGTAAAGCTTTTGGGCTTTACGGTTATTTTTTTGCTTTTTTAAGGGTGGGTAAGGTTTAATGCTTTTCCCTTATGAATAGTTCCAGGGTCTACTAGTCCTAGGGTCTTTATTATTCATAATCTAAAACTTTACGTTTACGTCTTACAGTAAAGAAACCTGTCAAAGGTTTATTTTTACTTCTAGTAATTCTAAGAATCCTTTTCTTTAATTTCAGTCTTTGTCTTTCTCTTGATTCTGCAAAAAGCTTGTTAAAAGTACTGCGTGAGATATTTCTATTAGGAAACTCCTTTAAACACGCTTGATATAATTGATTTGTGCTTTTAAACCCACCTGAATTGAGAATATTGAAAATAAACTTATCAAAATCATCACTGTTAATAACTCTATTATTTCTATTTGTTAGGTGGTCTTTATCAAATTTAGACAAGTCATCAAGTTTTTTAAAAATATGAATATATCTGTAGGCTGTACTTTTAGGCTTATCAAACATATAAGCAATTCTGTTAGCAGTACACTTTTTGTTCTTTTTTAATTCTTCGAGAATCTCGGCTGGAATATACATTTTAAATACTTATAAAAATAACAAAAAAAAGAGTTTAAGATTTTAAGTTTCCCCCCCTTTTTTGTCCACGATTTATAGTAAGAAAACCATATTCACTGTTTTATATTGGATTAAATATGGGAATAAAAACCTTTATGTTTTAATGGTTTATATTGAATTTGTGATTATTTGACACTCTTAAGATGACATGACAACATCCCCTTGTTAATCAGTCTGTTTAGTAATTGATTAAATTTTTATTAACTTATAGGAGCGCAAATTATGTCAACATTTACTGAAAATACTGTACTAGAGAATCTAAAAGGCATTTCCTTTAAAAGATTTAATCTAGGAATGAAAGAAAGCGTCAAAGAATTGAAAACTAAGATTCAAGATTATTCAATGGTAATGCAGTCCTTCTTAAAGAAATCAGATACAGAGTTATGTGATTTCCCTATATCTCGTCTTGAGAAAAAAGATCAGTTTTTTAAGAAAAAAGCATTAATTAAGGTCATTAACCAGAAAATCTGTGAAATTAATGACGCTATTGGAGATGATACTTTCCGGGATGAAGCCTACTCCGAGGAAAATTGTATTTTTCATTATAGTAATTTACAGGAATTCATGGAAAATTTTAGCCTCAATTTAAAATATAAAAGTATTTCAAATAACGGGGTCAGCCTCAAATTTAAAACGAATATGAAGGAAATGTTAAATCAAAACTATATTCAATTATTGTCAGATGTTTGTTATTTAAAATTTACTAATTATCTCGAATATGAGGATACAAAACTTCATATCATAAAGAGTGGTATTCATGGTGATTGGCCGAAGGCAAAATGTATTCATCATGAAAAAAAGAATTCTTACATAGAAATGTTACAGGATTATCAACCTGCTCATATTCTATTTTACCCAGTAAATTCTGAAGATGTATTGGAAGGACATTGTGCTTTTGGGATTTATTTGATTGATGAGGACAATAATTTTCTATGTAAGAAAATTATAGAAATCTTTGATGAAAAAAATGCACCAGCAGACTGTAAGGAGCTAAGAATTCCTAAACGTGCCAGTGAATTATTGAGAGAAGATTGAATTATTTAGAGGCGATCTTTTGATATGGACTCGCATGATTATTTAAATACTTCACCGTTACAGAGACTTCATTAGGCGAATAACTAATCAATGTACTCTGAATAAACAACCTGAGTTAAAAGAAAACTTAGGCAAATATTATATCTAAGAAATAGTTAATCGGCACAAATTATTGAATTCTAAATGATTTATTCATTTGGGGTGGATTTGTGCGCCCAAAATTTTATAGAGGATTATCCAAATGGTAATTTCTAAAAGCAAAAGTGCTACAAATTCAGACGATCATTTATATGATTCCAAAAAGCCTATTGAAAAATCAGTAGAGGGGGTGCCTGGACTACGAATAGTTTACAGATCAACTACTACAGCTTTCATGTTACGTCATACCTATCTTTCAAAGAAGATATCAAAGGCTTTAGGTAAAGAGCCTGAGATGTCTTTGGAGCAAGCTAAAGCTATAGCTTTAAAGTGTAATGAGGCGAAATCTGCTGGCTTACATCCATACTCAATATTTGAGTCTGATAAGCAGCCAATGAATTTCCGAGATTTTGTATTGAATGTATATTTACCTGCCATTCGGCCTCATAAAAAATCTTATAACGATGATGAGTCGCGTTTAAGAAACCATCTAATCCCTGTGTTAGGTCATTATCTTGTAACTGAGATTACTGCTCCAATGCTTGGTAAATTACTTGCAGATTTGAGTGCTAAAGGCTTAAGCAATGCAACAATTAATCGTGTTCGAGCTTTACTATCCAGTATTCTCAATATGATTATTGATCATGGGTTAATTGAGGTTAACCCAATCGTACGTGTCAAAAAATATAAGGAGAATAACCAAATAGAACGTTACCTTTCAGACGATGAACTAAAACGTTTGATGGTAGTACTTCAAGATCCTGAACACTACGGTATTCATAATAAGACTATCGTAGGAATTATAAAGTTTCTGCTGCTTACAGGTGTACGTAAACGAGAGGCTATGGATATGAAATGGTCGGATGTTGACTTTGCCAAGTTAACTTGGCTTCTTAAGTTTAATAAATCAGGTAAAGCACGACACATTGCTCTGAATAAAGATGCATTGGCTATTTTGGATAACATGCCAAAAATTTCAGACTATATCTTTGCTAATCCTGAAACTAATAAACCTTACAATGATATTCGTAAAACTTTTGACAAAGTTATGCAATCTGCGGATATCAAAAATATGAGGATTCATGATTTACGTCATAACTTTGCTAGTTTGGCAGTCAACAGTGGTGAATCCTTATTTGTCGTACAGAAATTACTGGGTCATGCATCTCCTCAAACAACTCAGCGTTATGCGCACTTACAACAGAGCACTTTACAAAATGCCTCTGAAAAAATTGCAGCAGTGATCCGTGAGGTTCAAACAGCTGCTGTAGTTTAATCCCTAGATAACCACTCATTAATTAAATTTCGGGTATGCCTTTGGGCATACCCTAGGAGAACTCATGACTAATTTACCGAAAAAACAAATTAAGCACCTTCTTTCCAATCAAAATTTGGCTGATGTATTAGATATTCAAACCGGAAATACTTTGATAAGAGCTAATACGGGTACTGGCAAAACTTGGTATGTCATCAATAAATTAATGCCTTTATGTCATGTAGTTTTTCTTTGTCCTACAGTTGGACAAGTCAAGCAATGTGAGGAAATATATGGAGATAGAAGTGACATAGCATTTATTTATGGAGACAAACGTATTCCTAAGGATTCTCTTAAGTCACTTGCTAAGAAGAATTTAGTGATGACTTATGATCAATTTACTAGATTTGAAACTTTTCTTTCCCAGGAAAGTATTTTAGTCATTGATGAATGTCAGAAATTATACGGTGCAGGTTATCGAGATAAAGCTATTCAACCAATCCTTAAAGCAATTAAATCTCAAAAGTTCGATCGATGCCTTTTTTTAACTGCTACATTGACAGAACCATTATTTGAAAAACTTGGTCTTCATGTAAGTCAATACTATGATATTCAAAAGAAAACTGAGTTAGAGCGTAATATCACACTTATTAAATACACTAAACCACATATATTAAATGTATATGAAAATGTATTAGAGAGAGTACTTAAGAATAGGAAACTTAATAAAAACAAAGTAGTTATTATTAGGCTAAACAATATTTCTATTTCAAAACAACTTAAAGTCATGTTTGAAAAGCATGGTTGTAAGGTCATGCTCATTAATCGTGAAGAGATGGCGAACCAAAAATGTCATGATATGTTGAGCTTAGAAAAAATAGACTGTGATTATGAGGTGGTTTTATGTACTTCTATTATGGATGAAGCGATTAATCTTCATAATGCAGATGAAGAGATCGATAGTAATCATATTATTGGCCAACATGCACATCCAGAAGAAGTTACACAATTCATTGGACGTATGCGTAAAGCAAGTCCTCCAGTATTCATTCATTTATTAGATCCTATAGATTCAAAGATAATCAAACCTATAAAGCATCATGAGCAGATAGTACGAAAAATGAGCATGACTTTTAGCAAACTAACGCATTTTTTGGAAAATGATGTAAGTCGCTTTGCAAGTAAGGATTGCTTTGATGGCCTTGAAGATTTAGTAGTCAGTAAATTAGATAAGGCCAAGGTACTAAATGGACTGACTAATGAAATGGTTGGCTGCAAAGGATTTTGGATTGAAAATAATCAATTTAGCTTAAATCTAGCTAGTATCTTGGGCAGATTTTATCAACTTGATCAACAGAAATGTTATGAGAATGTACTTTACCTTAAGTATCGCTTACAGCAATTAATGCCTCATGCCAATATTACTATATCGAACTCGAAGAGCGTTGTTACAGAGGACATTGTTAACGAATTCGAAGCTAGTAAGGATGAAATTAAGCTTAGTAGAAAGCAGGTTATACCTCAAGTGGCCAAAAGGGTAGTGAATATGTTGCAACCGAAGACAACCAAACTAAAGCAGTTGTTTACGGAATGTGAAGTAGATAGGCTTAATCCATTCAAAAAAGCAGAGCAACCACTTCATTTTGAAATATTTCAAGAAATGGTGATATTAAGTTCGAGATTAAATAACCTTGCCGATATTGTAGATACAATTCAGACAGATCGTACAAATAAGGTCTTAAAATTAGGTTATCAATATCAGAGCCATCCTATTGTGAATATCATAATGGGAGAGCTGTCAAAACGTATCAGAAAGACTGATTTTATGAATGTATTACATTCTTATGAAAGCATAACCACGCTCATGAATAAGTGGATTATGAAAATCTCACGTAGTCAGTCCATCATAGCCTTATTGAAAGAGCATCCTTTGGCCTATCTTTCAGTAAATCAAGAAGGAAAAGTTGCTTTTGTAGAAGGAGGCTCGATTAATTTTCTAAAGCGTTATAGTCGAGTAAAAGTTTTAAATGACAAAAAGGCACATTCAGCTAAGAAAGTACGCTTCATAGGCTTGTGTGCATTTGGATATAGTTTTAATGATGTTCCCGCATCAATTACACAGAAAAGTATTACTATCGATAGTGATGAATATGATGCAGTTACTGGAAGAAGCATTAAAGCTCAAAAAAGAATAAAGGAATCTTTTGATGAATTATTCGAAGATATAGCATAGGTTTGGATAAAATTATGGGAGTCTACGTACTCCCATATTTATTATCAGACTTTAAGAAATAACTTATTTTTTCTTTTTATACGGTATATCCCAAACACGCCATTCATTAGCATCTAGAACTCGTTCTGTTGTTTGTTCTAGCTCACAAAAGAAGCCATCATCATTTTTAAACTTACCAGTGAGACAACCTGAGGTAAACATATGGCAATTATTGCTTGCAACACTATATTTAAGCCAACGACCTATTTTTCTTCTTGCTCTTTCTGCAACACCTCTAGATCCAACGGGTTTGCCATCCTTACATGAAACATAGATGCTAATAGCCCAATTTAAGCCATTTAAACGCTCTAGAAATACTTCTGGAGATACAGCCTCAATTTTTCCGGAACCATCTAAGTGAGCGATTTTGTTGTAGCCAATATAAATACCTGAATGCTCTACTTGATTAAGCAGTAGGCCACAATAGACGACACTTCCAATTTTGGGCTTAACTTTGTCTCTAAATACGTTATCAATGAAAGAAATATTTAGATCATCTCCTAATTTCTTTTTATTTCTAGGTTTAGAATTTTCCTTCAGCTCTTCAATATATTCATCAGCCAATTCTTTAAGAGGTTTTTCACCTTTCACGACTTTATAAGCTTTTTGACAGGTTCTCACAGCTTTTGCTAGGTCTAAAGTGGATGTGTACTGCTTTTCTTGAGGGATAGTAGTACACGCAATCAGGTCAAATAAATTTTTAGTCATGATGAAATTATTAATTTTTGTAAGTTATTAAAAATAATAAACTAAAAAATAGAAAATTCAATTTTTATGAGGAGGTTTAGATGAGTTTTTTAGTGCCATTTTTGCATTTGTATTTTCTGAACGAAGAAGTACTAGAGAGATTGTTTTTTGAGTGAAGAAAATACAAATGCGGAGGGATAAATCCGCATTTGAATTTGGCCGTTTCTTCTAGAAGTCCTGGCCAAAATAGAAAAAATAGGGGGAGTTTTCGTATAGAAAAGAAAAATAACCTGAGCTTTCCCCCCCAATGCGATCCTAATAGCAGTGTAGTTACTGATTTTCTGGTTGAGGCGTATGTTTTAAACTTTTTACGAAAGCATCGTAATCTCGTTTAGCTGATTTTCTCATTTTTTCTTCAGCTTCAGAGCTAGGACAAAAGTGGACTTTAGTATGGCAATTTGGACATAATCCTACTGTATTTTCTATAGAATCATCTCCTTGTTTGGATAGCCATTTAATATGGTGTACTTCCAGGAAAGCGTAACCTAGAGAAGGATCAATAAACGGACCAGGTTGATCACATAATCCACATATTCCTTTAGACATTCTTAATCGTAAAGTTACTATTGCTGGATTACGTGAATATTCATAGCGTATTATTTTCTTGATACGAGAAGGTTGTTTGTACTTCGATGTTGTAGAGTTATTCTTTAACTGTGTTGCTAAATTGAACAAATCCAAATCTGAATGGTTATTAAATTTTTTTTCAGCCTCAACTTGGAGTTTAGCGTCGTATTCTCCAGCTTTAATAACATTCTTATTATCTTCATTGACTTGTTTTAGTAGAAGAGGTTTTAGATATTTTTGGGCTTGGTCTATAGAAGTATAAATTTTTTCTCCTGATAATAATTGTGTATATTCAGGACTATTAATAAACTCATTCCAGCTATTTTCATTGGAGCAAAGGATAAATTTGAAAGCAAAATAGCCATCATAGAATCCAGGTATAAAACCTTTTACTTTAAATAATCCTTTATAGGTTCGGGAGTTGAGGCGAGAATCTTCTTTAGTTATTACACGAATATCTGAGTTTTGTTCACAAGCCAACAGTAGACCACGGTTTGCAGCAGTCAAAGTCTGGTGACAATAATGCACTTTATCGTCTGTACCCCCTTCACCAATATAAATATAAATATCAGGATAATTAGCAAAACGACAGTTTGCATATTTGCCTTTTTTTTGAGTATTAGGGTCAAATGCAGAATATTCTTTATCAAATGCAGAAATATCTACTGAATATGCTGGGCCTCCTTGGTAAGTCACGATTCCTTTAGTGCGGTCTTTATGGATTCCTTTTTCATGTGCTTCGGCTCGGTCCGTAAAAACATGACCTATTTTAATATTAGGAATAGCCCCGTAAACATGTTCTTGATTTGTATTCTGCATTGATATCAAACTTCGCTAAGTCTTAATTTTATTGATTTTATATTAATCAACTTACGGCCAAAATAAAGAATTAGTTGTAGAAAAAGTAGATTCATTTATGGTCCAAATTGAGAAATTTTTTCTCTCAATATGGTTCGATAGCCTACTTCTTGATGTTAAGGTCCTAGAGTGGTCCTAAAAAAGTATTAAAAATCAGTGGTCTATTCTTCCAATCCTTCAACGGTCTGTGGTCAATTTGCGGTCTTTGTCCAAAAAACTCACAGGTTCGGTTGTTATTTATCTTGCACTTACTGAATTAGTATTTATTATTCAATACATAGTCATCAAGTGTGTTTTGTTGTTTTTCAAGGACTTGTGAGAAATAGTCAGGTGCTATTGATTTTATTTATTTTTTGCATCTGATCATTATTGATCTCATTGTTTTTATTTAAGAAAAAATGAAGATTTGTTCTTACTCATAATCCGTTGGTCGACAGTTCAAGTCTGTCTGGGCCCACCATATAAAACAACCCCTTACGTGTACTAATCGTAAGGGGTTTTTGTTTTTAGATTCTGGTAAGCAAATGGTAAGCAGCTTAAATCAACATNTATAAAACAACCCCTTACGTGTACTAATCGTAAGGGGTTTTTGTTTTTAGATTCTGGTAAGCAAATGGTAAGCAGCTTAAATCAACATTATTCTGTAAGCATTCGCTAAACCCCATAGCTTTTTTTAATTTGAGTTGGGTTTCCATCGGTGTGGAAGTAATACTTCAATCTGGGTCACTTTATGTATCGGCAACCTTTTCGGCACATCACTTAATTGGGCATGCGGATCCAGTCCATTCAGCTTTGCTGACTGAATCAGGTGTATGATATTAGCTGCTCGCTGACAACTGCTCATCGAGCCAGCAAATAACTAGTTATTACGTCCCAAGGCCCTGGAACACATCTGATTTTAGATCCCTTATGAAGCAATGCTTCTTATGTTGATTGGTAAGTTACCATCAACCAGATAGCGGCCAGAGTGCTTGCCAGTTTTTTAGGCTGTAGTTGATCCTCAGAGCGGTTAGGGAATCCGATAGCAGCGTCAGATGGTGTTAGTTGAGCCATTAATATAGTCTCGATTTGAGGTATTCATTAAAGCGTTCAACTTTACCTTTGGTCTGTACATAGTAGGGCTTACATATGCGGGGGCAAAAACCATATTTTTTTAACACAGTTGAGCTGTTAGGGTTCAAGTTTGGTGACTGATTATATTGTTGCAAGATATTCCCTTAAGATTCTGACCGTTTCTAGATATTCAAACTCTAAAACTTCTTGGTAGAACACAACGGCAGGAATCCATTCAGGATAAACAGCATTTATGCGTTCGAGCAAATAAAGTTTATATAAGTCAAGAATACATATTCTAGGTTATAAGCCGATACTGTAATGTGAAATTGAGCTGTAAATATTTACGCATTGTATTTTTAGATACTACAAGTTTTTGATTTATTAAATTAAAATAATAAACCTTGTTTATACGGTGTGTGGACTGTTGCTTCTTGTGCTAAAGATAAAATTTTTGAGTATTTTAAAATGACGTTATATTAACTATTGGGTTACTTTTAATACTGCTATAGGAATATTTTACACTGCTGATAAAATATAAAAATTAAACCCAATTGATATATTAACTTAACCTGTTATTGTGTTATTGTAATGAAGTAGGTCAACTGTATGATAAATTTTTAATTGTAATCTTATTTTTTAGTATATTGTGATTTTAAATAATGATGTTTAAGGAGTATAGTTAAATAATATTGTTGCAAAAAAATAATAAATATAATTATTATATTTAATGGTTTTTAATGAGGTTCTATTTGAACAGTAAAATTATAATTTTTATATTTTTTAATTAAGTAATAGAAATTATATAAAGAATTTTGGTTTGTTAGATGATTCTTCTGAACTGAGTGTTGTTGAAGATAGATGAGATTGACAGTCCTTTGGAAGGTACTCATTTTGCTTTTTTGGTTCCATATTTTCATTAAAAATATCTCATATAAATCAATGCCATGGTTTTTATTCTGGGTTTTTTAAAATCTTCTTTAGTATTATGAAATCATAAAAAAGTTTCAGATGTATATGAATTACTTAAAAAGTTTAGTTTTATATAAATATATTAATTCAGATACCTTAATCAACATGAAACATAAAGTTAAACAAATTACCGAAGATAGATTATTGCTATCTACTAGTGAAGCTGCTCGTTTATTAGGGTATGCAGAACAGACTTTACGTAAGTGGGCTTTGTATGAAAATGGCCCAATTAATCCTATTAGACATGGACGTACTCTTCGTTGGAGTAAGGCGGAAGTCTACAAATTTGCTTGCTTAAAAGAAGACTGATTTTGAAGATGGTATGGACTAATTGCTCATACCTATTTACTAGGTTTCAACATGCAAAAAAAAATCATTTGAAGTTCTGATCAAACTCAGAGCACTTTTGATATTAGATTTACCAGACTTTATTCGAGGTTTTATCTTGAATCTTAAAAACAAGCTGGATGCTTACATCAAAAGAACTCTTAACACGGGGGCGAAATCGAATAAAGCCGTTGATGAATTTGAGGTCCTAAAATGGTTAATCCATAAAATTCCTCTAGAACTGCAACAGGTCGACAAGCACAAACAGAAACATGTCCATGCTGTGCTGTTTACCTGTTTTTTTACTCAATTATCCGAAGCCTTAGGTCTGCGGTTATCACAGCATATGCGATCGGATCCAAATCTGCAGCGTCATGTTCAATTGAGTGCCAGCACCTATAAAAAATACTTCAAGTTGCATAAAGACTTGAACCTCAAGTTAGAGCAAAACCAAATTTTCAATTTTTACCCTAAAAAATTATGGTGATTTTATGAGTCAAAATGATAAATCGTCAGAGTTAGACGAAGAAACCAAATTATTGGAAGAATGGGTCAATCAGTCCCTGAGCGAAAAAAAACAAATTTTGAATCAGCTCCTTGCGCAAGATCAGCAGGCACAGGAACTGTATGCTGCTGCTCACAAAATACATGTGGTGATTAAAAATAATCGGATAGTGACACAACAGAAATTATTAGCAGGCTTAACGCAATGGACTAAAAGTGCATCTATAGGACAACTAAGCGACCAACAAAAAGCAGCATTCATCTATTCCTATCTTTTGACTGTAGTCTTGTGCGAAATGCTGAAGGGAATCATCTTGTTAGAGCCTCAGATTACAAGGGATGAAAAGGGTGAAAAAAAGGTTATTCTAAATAATTGTAAAAACAACAATAAAATCAATACAGTATCTTATAATTTAAAACTTCTTTTGCAAAAGCAGTTATCGAATACTGAGAAAAATAAACTGTTGTATAAAAAAGTTACACGAAAACTCCAAACTATGGATGAATTTGATGCCAACGAGTTAAAAATTCTTTTAGAGCGTAAAACAATAAAAAATGATTTTGAACAGCTTAATCTTGGCCGCTATATTCAACAATTTATTATTGTTTTCAACGAGATTGCCAATAGTAGATTAAATTCAACAGTAATTAATGTTCAGGCTTTAATTAACGATATTAAAAAGGGCATGACCTATAAATCTGATTCAGGCACATCATCGTTGGATGTAGAGAATGAGGATACTGGACAAGATACAGACGTCAATATTTCTGATCCTGAACAGGATGAGATCGCCAAGCGGGTGAAGGGGAGTTTCTCTGACGACAAACAGAAACAGCTTGAAAAGCAAGCTAAGCGAATTCAGCGACGTGACTTAGCCTGTAAAACTAATCCGCTTTATCTGAAACCCAGTTTATTAACTGAGGTATATCAGCGATTGCACGAGTGTTATCAAGAAAATACGAGAAATGATGCATATCAATCGGCTCTAGCTGTGTGTGGTCTGATGTGTCTCTTGACCGGTCTGAGTCCAACGGTCTTTCAAAAGATCAAGTATTTGATTGGTATTGGTAGAATTAAAAAAAAAATCAGTCAAAAAAGTCATCCATTATTATTGGGTGATCGATCCTAAGTTGAATGCCAATCATTCCGGTGCCATGCAAGATAAAGCACAGCGTTATAATCGGGCCTTAACCCTAGAATGGCGCATACCAGCACCCTGGATCACCAGTTTAGAGGCTTTAGAGGAACCTGAATTTTGTGTGATTGAGTACAATAATTTTTTGCGGGAAGTCTTTAAAGAGCATCAGATTGGTGAAATCACCTGCGGGATGTTAGAGCGACAAATCTATTTCCATCTGGATATGGAGACTGGTGATAACCTAGTCGCACACTTGTTGGCTAATCGAGATACTCATCATATCGTGCAATGGAACTATGAAGGGCGTCAGATCGATCAAATCGACCAGCATTTTCAAGGCTATATTAATGTTCTATTAGACCGTAGAAAAGGTGATCCATGGATTGAGAATGAACACCCTGGCCATATTTTTCATCGTGAGGAACGTATTGGTAGTCAGCGATGCTGGACTGTAGAGGCCGCGAGTGAATTTTTTAATCAGCTTTATCATTTTGTCAAAAACACATTAGCCAATACTCAAGCGAATCTGATCGAGAAGCTGAATGCTTACAGCATTTGGATGTGGCATCTTTCCTTAATCTGCCTGACGGTACGTCCAATAGTCGGCATGCCGGGGTTACTCAAACATTACGATCCTAAGGCACAACTGCTTTATGTGCATGATAAAAAAACTGATTCACGAAAAGTAGGACGTCCTGTTCCTGTTACAGGCTACTGGCAGGATCATTTCAATGCATATCGAAAATATCTGACGCAAACCATCGAGACACTCGGGATAACTAGTTTTAAAGTGAAATTGGAAAATGATGGTTTTATGCTCTATGTCATCTCACATCCTCGGATCAAGTCCCAAAAAGGTCAGGTGAATCTTGCGGAAGTCGTGGAGCATTTGGAGTTACAGCCCATGTCTGCTGATTTTGTCACGAATTACCTTAAAGAGACCGTGCAGATTTATAAAAACTGGCCAAGGCATTTCACTAAAAATCATCTCGCCTTGAGTGGTGACATTCACAATACGCTATATACCCATGATAAGCAAAGCATGGGATTCAGTCACATTTCTGGATTAAGCCCTTATTTCTACAAACACGACATTCAGCAGCAAGTTAAAAGCTTGCTCAACAAACTAGAAATCGCAAAGCTTGAAGTGCTTTAAAGGACCATCTTGTGCTTGATACATCACTCGTTACGCAATTAGAAAATGCCATTAAAAGAGAAATCGCCGACATTTTTAAAGAAATTTCTCAGCTGATCACTGCTACATACACAGATGTAAATTCTGACCTTGCTCAAATTGATTTTAAGTGGCTTGATCAGCAAATTCTGGACAAGTTCAATATCCATAGAGCAGTTTTAGAGCAGCTCTGCCAAACATCCAAATTTAAGGACAATGCTGCAGATTACCTTCAATTCTGTTTTAAACAAGTGAAACAGATTTGTAAGGAGAAAAACCAGCAGTGGCAAAAGGATTACCCTTCCTATGCCGAGAGCTATGAGATTAAGTTGCCCGATTGGATCGTCTACACACCTAAACGTCTAGACAACGTTTTTTCAGGACGAAAGTTACAGCAGGGTACTATGCTCGTCGAGGTAAAAGAAAAACTGTATGTGAATTGGGCGGATTATCTCAAACAACAAACTCAAGGTATCCTCTTATACTCTACGGCTAAAGAGCAACAAAAATTAGTGAATACCTTGTTTGAATGTCTGTGTATTTCATTAATTTTTGATCAGGGATGCATTCAATCTGAACGGTTGCTGGCGATTCATGATGCAATTTTTAAAATGAACCTGGATAGTGGCTTGCTTCCGATCTATTCAGGTGACGAAAAGGTTCAAAAAGCTTATGTCTTTTCATACACGTTGCTCTCAACAAAGTATGGCAACATCTATCGTCAGGATGGCGAAGAAGAGATGGAGTTATGGCAAACTCAGCATATCTATTTCAATGCCTTTGTGATGCTATGTTATAGACGGATTCAGCAACTACTCAATGGACCACAAGCGTATATATTACAAAACACGTCACCATTACAATGCTGGGAAAAGGAACGCAGTGAAACCGAAGTTCCGATTCAGCGCGAAGACCTATTGTTAGAAAAACTCAAGACGCATTTCGACAGTGTGCTTAATCTGAAGAAGGAGGATAAAGCCTCTAAAAAATTGCCTGAGGAAGTACAATTTGATCATCATATTCAACTATTTTTAAAGGATCTGGAAAAAAAAGGTTTTACTGTTTTTAAACATATGGATTATGTTTTATGGCAGGAGATTCCTAATCTGGATGTGTTAAGTACCAGTGTACTGAACAATCAGATCATCACTTCGCCTTTAATCTATGAGCAGTATACACAGCTCTATGATCAACCCGATTGCTGGAAAACTATTCAAGCTAGAATCAAAAATCTTGAAAAAAAGCCTCAAGTCTTAGACTTGGAGATGCCTACAGTTACAGTCAAAACATTTCATGATCGACGAACCGGTCAACGTCATGAGCTGAAATCCTGGCTTTTATCTTTTCATCAGGATATCAAACCCAAACAGCTTGCGGATCAACTCCAAAAAAGCATCCAAAAATCTGAGGACTATAAATCTGCGTATGAGGCTGGAAATGGCGAGTACCTAGATTATGTAGTGGCTATTGCACATTTACGCGTGTGTCAGTGGTTAGAAAACGAATTTGCTTATCATGGGAAAGCAGCTATTAAAGTCTCAACAATCAAGCGTTACTATAGTAGTTTTGTGCTTGACCTACTTTGTTATGTTCTAGAACAGCAGATCAATCTAGACACAGCCACTGAAGAGCAGTTTGAGGAAATGTATCGCACGATTGTTGAAGAAAAACTGCTGAATGATCAGAAAAATCATAAAACGACCGCCCAAACCAACAACAATAAAAAATACAATACCTCGGGTTATGCCTTTGATCGGCTGAAAGCCTTTCACCAATACTTAGTCAAGAATCATCGTGCACCGATTGTGCAATATTTATATGAACGTCAAAGTGACGGTTTATTTTTAAAAACCAGACTCATTAGTCCGCAGATGTTTCAATTGATGATACGGATTCTTAGAGAATACCCAGAAGCTTTGGGTCTGGCTGAGCAGGATGCAACCTGTTTAGAATGGGTCTATACATTGGCATTTAGACTGGGTCTGCGTATTGATGAAGCTGCCGGGATCTGTATCGATGATTTTGTATCTCCGCAGTTACGAAAACATCCTGACAATCGACAGCTCTATTATGTGTTTGAATCCGCTTTAGATCAGCAGAAAGACGATCGATCTGACCATAAAATGAGAAAAACAATGGGTGATATTGATGATCTCACCCTCAGGATTCGTCTAAATTCTGAGCGTGATCTGAAAAGTGATAATGCCACGCGTCAGTTTGATTTAGTGCATTTCTTAGCACTGGACGAGTTCACAGGATTTTGTCGCTTTTATCAAAACCTGTTACCTGGCTCTAAAGCGACTGCAGCAGTTTGCAATAGAAAAACCAAACAGCTCTTTATGCTGGGTGAACAACCTTTATCCAGTACAAATTTATCAAAAATTACCCAGTTGCTGTTTAATACTGTATTAGGGACAAACGATCATCAATATACCTTTCATGCTTTCAGGCATAGTACCGCTTCACATTTGGCTATCCTTTTAAAAGGCAGCATAGCACTGGTACGTTGTTTTACTGACTATGATTCCGAGTTTGGGCGTAAGCTTAAAAAGCATATTTTACCCAATATGAAGGATGCTTCATCGCGTAGTGCCCAAGCCTGGTCTCGACTTGCGCATCTGATGGGGCATGAAGACATTCGGATCACTGCAAGACATTATCTGCATCATCTGAATATCCTGATTGCTGACATGTTTTATCAAGCAAACCGTGAATATTCACCTCAATTGATCAAGGCATTATTAGGCGATAGTCAGTTGATGCATCGCGATTTCAAAGTTGAATTTCAGTCGAATGAAAGAGATATTTTAAAATTGATGAAGAAGATTCATTCACACACAGAAAATAATTCTCAAACTGCTACATTAAAGAGCAAGAAAAAGCAGAAGCAGCCTCAACAACAGGAAGTATTTTTATACCGTGAAACGTTTTTAGACGAATACCGGAAGTGGCGGGAAAAAAAAGAAATAGCAACGATCGATCCTGAAGTATTGAAGTTCATTCAATCGATCAGCCAGCCGTTTTCTCTCTATACAAATCACGTTAAAAATGATGCTACTCCTGAGGATCTTATCGGTTTTACTTGGAATAAAATGGTGACATGGTCTAGTCTCAATCAGATTGAGAAACCTTTTAAGTTAAATAAAAATGTAACCCAGAAAGATCTTAAACATTTTTTTTATTGTTTAGAAAATAAAATTTCACTTGAAAAAGATCGTCCTATTTTGAATTTTAAGGCATCATCTGAAAATGACTTGATTGACTATCAAAGATTCTTAGATTTTATCAATAAACTTTATTCAAAAGATTCAGATAATTTTTCAAAAGATTCAGATAATTTTGAATGGGATGAATATAATCCGGGTGAATTTAATAATGTAAAAAAGGGCGAGGTGAAAATAAAAAAATATAAAATATGGAATAAAAAAGATAATAATTTTGTTCAAAAGATGCTGTTGCAAAGCGTCTTTTACAAGATGAAAGAGTGCTGAGAGTATCAAAAAAGAGTGCTGAGAGGTTCTATCAGAGGTTTAGCATATGAACGGAAATTTATCAAAAAAAATACATTGAAAACATATGGATATTGTTTTTAATTTTACAGCTTGGTTTTTCTGAGTATTGGTTTGCAGATAATCAGTTTTTTAGCGCTCAAAAATGGGGTAATTAAGAGTGAAAATCCTACCCCTATTCTTAGCTTTTTTTGAGTGATTTTAGGTAAAAATAGAAATCTTCTCGATAAGGGCTGTCATATTAAATCTATGTTAAAATTATCTAAAATTATTATTTTTTTTGAATAATATATTTTATTGGTGTTAAAGTGACAAAATAAATTTAATATTAATCTATAATAAATAGAATTTTTAATGGTTCTGGAAAGGTAATTTAAGATTTTATTTTATTTATTAATGCTTTTATTTGATTTTAAGAATAATAGTTATGGCTTTTTTAATTCATTCAGTAAGATTTTGTTAAAACCTAAGTGGGCAGAGTAAAACTTGAAGTGCGACATAAAGGTAATCCCCCGTAAAAATAAAAGGATCTAAAAGTAGAATTTTCTCTTAACATACAAGCAGGAGATTCAGTATTTGGATGGAATAACTTTTTTGCTGAATTTGCTAGCAATGCTGATGAATTTAAAGATTTTAACCTTAGAGCTGAGTAATGAACTTTTGTAGTGTCATACGCTATAGTTTTTAAATTCATCCTCATGAGCATATGATAACTTCAGTATTGACTGAATATTAAAGGATTATTTGTGAGTAGAAGTGTAAAGAAGCAACTCAGTTTCTTTTTAATCGTACTTTGCGGAGTGATTAGCTATAATTATGTAGCTACTCGCCCAGTAGAAAATACAGCGGTGAATTCCAACGTTCGAGAGCGTGAGCGAGCATTTATACAAAAACGCGCTGAATACATAAAAAATCACGGCGAGACAAGTATAGCTGAGCAAGAAATTAATAAAGAATTGGCACTCAGAAGAGGGCATTCTTTAATTAATAGTTCGTCTTCGTATCAGCGTGCTGAAGAGCAAGATCTTGAAAAATTTGTAAAGTGAGATAGATATTATAGTAGATCGGATTGTTTCTAAAGATAATGCAAAAAAAGCCTATGAATCCTCAGTAAAAAATCAAAAAAGATGAAATAATAAAGGAGGATTATATCCAGGCTATACTAAACGCAACTAATCAACCTCCTATGAAAATCGTCAGAACTGGTAAAGATGTCATGGAGTTTTTAGAGGATTGATTTTTAAGACATTGTTTTATTTTTATTTGATCGCTGTGATTTTAATGAAGTATTGCGGGATCATTACTCAATTTTAATTTATGTCATAATTTATTAATCTTAATTTCAGATAAAAATCAAGGAAAAAATTAATGTCGAGAAAGGTAATAATGACTACAAATGAAAGACGTCTTCAAGCATTAAATCAAATGCGTGCTAGCTACCGTGGTGTACAGCTTTTAAGGCAAGATAGAACTAGATTTATGCAAGATGGGTCTATTGTTCAATCCAGCTTTTCTTCCATAAGCGATAGTAGGTATCCTGCATGTGATGAACTATCAATGGAAACGGATGAGAGTGATGTGTTGAAAGAAACTGCTGAAGCTATGTACGCATCTACAGGTGATACAATTTGGTTAAGCTTTTAAATATAAAATTCAAGCGCCTTATATCGTTTCAATGAGCAGAGTTCAAAATTGCTTGAGTACGTCGTCAATTGATATTTCCTCTTCCACATAGAAAATACCATTTTGATCTGCTTTCATTTTTTTAATAGTCATACCTTCAAGCTTGGCAATCTCGATTAAATCGTCAAGTATTTGATCTGCAATTTTATTTTTCCAATCATTTTCTGGGTCTAAAGGATTCGACATGAGTTTCTCCTAGTTCATGGTGTAGAAGCTAAATCAACAGTACTATAGGATGTATGATATTAGAGTTGGTTTAAATTGCTTCAATAAGAGTATGACTACTTAAACTTCGATGATCAAATTTTCTCTAAACCCATTTTTACCTTGCTCTGGTGGATAACCCAAAGGATTGATCACTAATCTACATCCATCGACTACAGTATCCACTGATGTATGCGTATGTCCTGAAACCCATAACTTAAAGCCTTTGACATCTAAATCATTAATAAAATAGGGGTTAAGGGCTGATGCAACAGGATGCGTACCCCAATATGGATCAAGACAAGCTAAATGAGGCGGGAAGTGAGTAATGACAATCACATTATCTTGATCCTTAAATTTCATAATATTTTCATGATATTTTTTAAATAATTCTATGTAGTCATTAGCAGTTATCGTTCGATGATCATTGTCAATCATGATTTGATCAAAATCATAAATCGATTGTTCAGCATCTTTTTGGGACTGTAAAAGTACCTCAGGAGATGTAAGTGGTGAATTGGAGCGAAAGTTCGTAAACAGCGTGCCGCCAACAAATATTTTATCTTGAATTTTGATATGGTTGTCATCAAGTAATGCATTTTTTGGGTAGTTTTCTTTCAAGAAATTCACGACTGAACTGTAGTTAGAGCTGTAGTAATCATGATTACCTAAAACAAAGATAAATTTTTTATTGAGAGATTTACATTTTTCGGCAAACTCAATTGCACCACTTAAGCGATTAGAAAAATCGCCAGCATGAATAATGACGTCAGCTTGTTCTGATATCGAATATTTGGAATTATGAGTATCCGATAAAATTTGCAGTTTCAATCAACTTCCCTTATTAAAATACGCCGTTCAAATATATACATCTTCATTCGAATAAGTTTACATCAACTAAATATTAGAAATTATAAGATACTCATCTGTATCCTTAAGCCTATAAAAATATAGGTAATTATTTTTGAATCGATTGGTTAAATATTGATCATAAAATTTGACCAATTGAATTTATGCACATAAGATAAAGATGTTACAGCAAAATCTGTGACCAGGCGTGGAAACCTGTTACTCAACGAGCTAAAGAGTCGCTTTTAGTGGCTCTTTTGTGTCTACATGGCGCTTTTATGGTAAGCCAGGTAGGGCAGTCTTTGACTGGCCGTTTCGTTGAGCGGTATTTCCACACCCTATTTGGTTTGCCTCCATCTCGTGGAAAGGATGTTGGCAAAAATCAATCTATCAACGAGGTTTAAAATGCGTCTTTATACTATTTCTATCTGTTTTTTCTCTAGCAAAAAGATACTTCTGAATTAATGAATATTTAATTCATTAATCACTAACTTTAATTTTAATTACTTCTAATTTCGTAATCTTACGAGATATAGAGAAGTCTTGCCTAGAGAAAATAAAATGGCCCGTACTAAGCTTTTAACCAATATTATTCAAAGAAAAATGATGGTGCCTGACGAAATGTCGCACTCAAATCTGCACCATAACTTTGAAATATCACTTTATGACTTCGCCAACCATGAGATTCTAGAAAAACTATATAAAGCAGACAATCAACGCTCCACAGAGTGTTGGAGCCCTGCTGAAATTCAGGAGTTTATTCTAAACTGTTTGAATGATCGTAATGTCAATTTATGCGTTCGCTATTGGAAAGATGCTGCTGGTAATATTTATATCATCGATGGTGGGCACAGGATTTCAATCATTTATGCTTGGATTAAAAGATACTTTATTGATGAGCAAGTAATAGGAGCCCCAAAATTCACGGCACCACAAAAACGAGATATTCGTCAGATTCGTAATCGATTAGGTGGATTAGCTGATTTTCAAGAGTTATGTAGCGATTCTGAGTTTCAGCAAAAATTAAAATCAACCAAAATTAATTTTATTGAAGTCATTGGGACACCTGAGGAAGCTCGAAAAGCCTTTTGTTCAATCAATTCGGATACGAAACGATTAGATCCAGATGAAGAATATCATTTACAAAATAGGGGAAGTGATGCTTTTTATGTGATTTATGCGTGTTGTTATATAAACGATAATAAATCCAACTTGGCTGAACTGAATTACGAGCGGATAAATGAAGTGATCACTTTGGGTGAGCAAATTCATGATCATCTTTTTAAGATAATACTTTTAGAGCCAGATTTAACACACGGTAAAAAAATCGGCTTGGTCAATGAACTCCTGAATATCATGTTTGGTGATACTAGTCAGAATACTGTGAATATAGACCAAGGTCAGCGTGTAGAAAATTTAATGCTAAAACTTAGAGTTGTGCTGTGTCGTATCGCTACACCACCAATTAGTATTCGGATTCCAAGTTTGGGCTTACACCCAAAACTATATTTTTATAAAGATCATCGTTTTCAAGTGACATCCTTTTTGGCCTGGTTCTCTATCGTCTGTGAAATTGAAAAAGACTGTTTTGAAATACAGAATAAAAAGATAGATTTTATTGGATTTACTCGAGCACGCCGTGGTGTTGAAAGTTTAATTGAAAAAATTCCTGTGGCGATTAAAGAAACTGTCGGTAAGTTTGGTAGCGGGATCAAATCACATGAGCGATTGAAGAACGTGTATCAGGCCTTTATCTGTATTGGACTGAATATGGATTTAGATTTTGAAGATGAAGTTTGTTTGAACACCGTCATTCTTTCGATGAGTCAATCATTTGATTATATTAATTTTAATGATTTTTACCTTGAACGTTTTGGTGGTGATTATGATGAGAGCATTGTTGATGATGTTGTGAGCTTTGTGCAATCAGTAAGACCATCAAAGAAGAAAAAACCTCTAAATTTTTCAATCGCGACCAAAAGAAATCTTTATCAACGTGAGGAAAAGAAAACATGGAGCTATTGCGAAGTATGTGATAGCGCTCTATACCTTGAATCGACTGAAGTAGATCATCGAGAATCAAAAGCAGAAGGTGGCTACGGTATTCTAGAAAATGGAGCAATTATTCATCCGATATGTAATCGTTTCAAGTCGGATCGTGATTTGGATGAAGTAAGGGCTGATTTATTTGAATAGTTTGATGTATACAAAATGATAGAGAGCTTTTGCTTTCTATCAGTATATTTAAATATTATTAAAAACGATTGTGTTTTCTGTATATCATTTAAATTTAACAATAATTTAAAATTTTTAGTGTTAATTTTTTCAATCAATTGAATATCATCTACAATAATAGTACTCTCACTGGAGAAAACTCTCCAGTGACTATATTTGTACAATGAACTCAACTAATTTTACGTTACATTTCTCAGGACATGAAACTTTTGCCTTACGTTACGGGTGGCTTAATAAGGCTTATAATAATTTAAGTTTAAATGAAAAAGATATTGAAAAACAAGTTGTTGAATTGGGTGTTGGTAAGAATATGGTCAATAGTATCAAATACTGGGCCGATATCACAGGCCTAGTGCCCCTAAAAGATAGGGATAATAGTAAAGCAAATTATCAAACACAGATAAGTGATATTTTTGAAAAATATGATTCATATCTAGAGTTAAACGAATCTACGTGGCTGCTACATTACTTTATTCAAAAACGCTTTAATGATTTAACCTTTGCACGCTGGTATTTCAATTATTCAAATAAGCAAGTTTTTGATAAAGCGGAATTGGTAAGTGATTTAAATGCTTGGTTAGTGGCTAATGATCTTAAAGTCCCTTCAGAAGCTACTCTGCAAAAAGATTTTGATTGTTTCATACTTTGTTATTCTAAACGCTTGAATCGTAAACAACTGAATGAAGATGCTTTTGTTTCACCCTTGAATGAATTGAATCTTATTTATCAGGTTGAATCACATAAATTCAAAGCAGATTTACTTGAACAAAAAAATTTGCCAGTTGAAGTGTTTTTGTATTGCTTGGCTGATTTTTGGCAAGAACACTTTAGTGACTCACCTTCATTAAGTGTCGATAGTATTACAACTCATCCCGGTAGTCCTGGGAAACTATTCCGCTTGAATAATGCTGCTGTTGATTATTTTCTAAATCAATGTGCTTCATTAGATGAACGTTTTAATTGGACAGATACGTTAGGGATGAGGAGTTTGTCTTGTAATGTAATAGAGACAATAAATCTGGAAGAATTATTAGCTAAAATTTATCGTGGGTATGTAAAAAATGACTAAACATGAGAACTTAAATCATTACTATGAAATTCACGTTAATCATCTTTTATCAACACGATTAGATACAGATATATCAAAAGACTTTTTTGAGAAAATAGTCTTTCACGGAACAGCTTATAATTCTTTAAAAACAATTGTAGAGTCTTTTGAAACGAATACTCAGTCGGCTTTTACATTGACTGGTAGTTATGGCACAGGGAAATCAACTTTAGCTGCGATCTTAACTGGTCTTTTTCATCAGGATGATGAAATAAGAAATGCTGCAAGACGATTAGTTAATGATCCTGAGTTATTACAAAAAATAGATAGCGTTTTCAATATATCTAGTGAAAAGCCTTGGTTAATTATTAAAGCCGTAGGTGGGGTAACTTCTCCTGTCGAGTTGTTCTACAAGTCTATACTTAAGGCTCTTCAAGATTCTAACCTTATGGAATTCTTTGAAGATGACCTTTTTTTCCTTCCAGAGCAAATTGATAGTGATCAACAGTTAATCGAATGGATTGATGAGGTATTTCGAGCTTTAGACGGTAAAATTGCTGGTAGTTTATTTATTTTAGATGAAATGGGTAAATTATTAGATCATATTGCTCGAAATAATGGCGATCTTCATCTTTTTCAAGAGTTATCGGAAAGAATTAATCGACTTTCTACAAAGCAATGTCCTTTTATATTCTTAGGAATTTTACATCAAGCATTTTCTGATTATGCAAGAGGGATGAGCCATCATATCGCTTTGGAATGGGCAAAAATTCAAGGTCGATATATTGATATCGCTTATAGAATTTCATTGGATGAATCGGTTGCTTTAGTTTCTAAAACGATTAAAAAAACTGAGCATCAGCTTCCAGAGGCAATAACAACTCTAAATACTGCATTCATAAATGAAGTTGCTCAGTCTATAAAATCACGGTTAACTGAAAATAGCCCAAAACTTCGTTCTTATTTATTTGATGCATTGCCTTTGCATCCTTTAACTACAGTACTTTTAGGGATTATTGCTAAGAGCAGCTTTAGTCAGAATGAACGTAGTATTTTTAGCTTTTTATTATCAGTAGAACCCTATAGCTTTAGAAAGTTTTTAGAATCTGATGCAAAATTAACTTCTACTTATACGATCATCGATTTATGGGACTATTTAAGTCACAATTTACAGCATCAGATTTTGAGCTCGAAAGAGGGGCATTCTTGGGCAATTGTAGAAGAGGCATTAACTTTATTAAGTAAGCAACTTAGTAAAACTCAAATTGAATCTCCTGAGAGAGTGGAGCTTTATTTTAATATAGTTAAAGCTATTGCAATGATGAATATTTTTGGTAAACCTCTAGGTATTTATCCAACTGAAGCATTGATTGCACATTCATTGTCAACTTCATCAAAAAACTTAGACATACTTTCGGAATGCTTGCTACATCTCCAAAATTGGGGGGTGATAACATATTGGCACCGTACCGTATCTTATGAAGTTGTAGAGACATCAGAACTTAACATTCAGCAGCTTGTTCAGGAAAAGTTAGAGACATTAAGCAATCAACAAAATTATTTTGAACATATTGCTTATAAAGGAAACTCTGTATTGGCTAAGCGGCATTATCATGAAAAAGGGGTAATGCGTTGGATGGAACAACATTTAGTGAGCGATCTTGCTGGTTTGCAGCGTTTGATTGCTAGTTCTGATTTCAATAAAACAAAAGCTTTTGCACATTTTGTCCTTATCACCGACCAATCTCTTAATTCGACAAAACTTATTGAAATCTCAAATCAATATTCACGTCTGGTTATAGCTAAGCTAGATAAGATGAATGAGATTTTGAGCTGGTCTAAGGAAATTTTTGCTCTAAATGAAATCTTTAGAGAACTCCCAAAACTGATGATGGATACTGTTGCTAAAAAAGAATATGAGCAACGATTAACTTATGCTTATCAACAGGTAGATGAATTATTTAGACAGTCTTTCGAATCAGTTGATTGGTATTTCCGAGGTGAAAAACTCGTTTCTAATTCATTATCGATGATTGTTTCAAAGTTAGCTGATGAGATATTTGATGCTTGTCCGACTATATTTAATGAATTGGTTGTTCGCCATGATGTTTCTAGTTCTGCTGCATCAGGGCGAAAGAAACTCATGGAAAAAATGTTGGAAAATGCTGATCAAGAAAATCTGGGTATTGATAAATTCCCACCAGAGAAAGCTATTTATCTGTCATGTATTAAACAATTAGGGTTACATCAATATCATGAGGAAACTGATACATGGGTATTTGATTTTCCAAAACTAAATAACACTACTGAGGTAGGCAATAAGAATCTTGAACACGTTTCAAAGTTGTTTGAACGTGGATACCAAGTGTTTACAGATCATAAATCTTTAGTGCCTTTAACTGAGCTTTATAAAGTTTGGTCGGATTCTCCCTTTGGAATTCCCCAAGGGCTATTACCGATTTTTGCTTTAACATTGTTGCTAGCAAAAGAAACTAGTCTGGCTTTTTATGACAAAGATGTGACTCAAGAATTTAAATTTATTAGTGATATAGATGAAGAGTATATCAATAAATTAGTTAAGAGACCGCATGAGGTTGCTGTCAAATACATTAAAGAGCCTGCAGAAAAAAATCGATTTATTAATTTATTAGCGAATAGCATTAAATACATATTTGAAAAGAATATCGAAGCTACTCCATTGAGTGTTGCACGATTCTTAGTTTCATATACGGTTAAGCAGCCGAGTTGGGTGAAGTTTTCTAAAGATACAGAGTTTTTTGATGAGAAAGTTCAACAACTTCGAGCTTTTCTTGTTAAGGCGGATGATCCCTATAAATTACTTTTTGAAGATTTATATGATGCTCTAGAAGTAGCAACTAGAAATGATGACTTAATTCTTGCTGATTTATCAAATTTTCTCGGTAGTTTTATGGCGGCTAAGCCAGATCTTTTGAAAAAATTTGAAGCTAAATTATATAAAGAGCTTGGAGATATTACTCCTGAAATCATTGAAGAAGCTAATGCTGTAAGTAAATTTGCTGCTGATTGGAAAATGAAAAAATTTGCAGAGCATCTATCGAGAAGCTCTAATGATTCAACTTTCTGGCTTACTAATATAATTACTTTATTAGGTCAGATACCTGAAAAAGACTGGACAGATGATAGTCTAAAAAAAGCTTTTGAAGCATTGCCAGGCTATGTTCAGCGTTTCAAGCAATTGAGCTTCTTTGCTAAAAATGCAGATAAATCTGAGGAAACTAGCTCTAATAAAAGGTCTTTAGCAGTAATTGTTAATACTGAGCAAGGATTCGAAGAGTATAACCGAGATGTTATCGTCGATCCGAATATGGAGAATAAATTAAATACTTTGCAAAAAGAGTTGTTTAAGCAGGTAGATGGTACCGATCTCAGTGATGATGCTAAAGCAATGGTATTATATGCGTTGCTTAAAGAGTATTTACATCCGATCGGTGAGGACAAATAGCATGACCCTTGAAAAGCCAGTTAAACATGTTTTAGGACTCTCTGGTGGGAAGGATAGTGCAGCACTCGCCGTATATATGCGTGATCACTATCCTGAATTAGAAATAGAGTACTTTTTTACAGATACTGGTAAAGAATTACCAGAAGTTATGGATTACCTAAATAAGCTGGAAGCTTATTTGGGTAAACCTATTTTGCGCTTGGGTGCAGACAAGGATTTTGATTATTGGCTTAAGGAATATAATCATTTCCTTCCATCTGGTCATCAGCGTTGGTGTACCGTACAAATGAAATTAGTACCATTTGAAAAATGGGTGAAGCCATTTCTTGATGAAGGGTATGAAATTATTAGCTATGTGGGTATACGCGCGGATGAGCCTTGGCGTGAAGGTTACGTGCCAACACAAAAGTTTTTAACCACTAAAATGCCATTTGCTGAAGATGGTTTGGTTAAGGAAGATATTATTAATATCTTGGAAGGTACTGGACTTGGCCTTCCAAAATATTATGAATGGCGTTCACGTAGTGGTTGCACATTCTGCTTTTATCAAAGAAAAATTGAATGGGTTCGTTTAATGGAGAGACACCCAGATAAATTTGAAGAAGCTAAGGCTTATGAAAAGCAGATTAATGATGAGAAGTCCACGAATGGTGAAACATATTACTGGATGGGCAAGAATAATCCTTTAAGTACTTTGGAAGATCCAGTACGTGTAGCCCAAATTAAAGCAGACCATGAAAAGAAACTGGAAAGATTTAAGAAAAAACGCCGTCGTAATGCATTACATGATGATCAATTGATTGAGATGATTGATTTAGATGCATTGTATGATGATATGGAAGGTGGGGGGGCTTGTGTGACTTGTTATAAGTGATCTCAGGCTGATTTTTTCTTGTAATTTAAACCCTTACCAGTATGATTGTATAAATTTTTATATCAATTAACTAGGTGAGGGGGAAAAATGCAATTAAGCGGTGCAATTTTAAGAAATTTTTGGGGTATCGGTTCTTTAGTTACCCAAGAAAGTATAACAGATTATTTTTCCCTAAAAGTTCCTCATTATCAAAGACCATATAAGTGGGGAGTATCACAGATTGAAACCCTCATTAGAGATTGGAAGGAAAATATCATAGAGGGGCAAGATGATAATGATAAAAAGTATTTCGCTGGATCTGTTGTAGCTGTAGCTACACCGGGTGAAAGTTTTCATTCTTTAATTGATGGACAACAACGAGTAACCACATTGTTTTTAACGAATTTTATTAATTTCGTTATTCTTAGAAAATTAATTTTATCGGAAGTTGAGAGAAAAAGATGTGGTAAGTTGCAGAAGTTAAATGAAAAACTTGAGAATGCTGCACAATTTCTGTTTAAAGATAATGAAATTTTGTTAGAAATTAAGCAGGGAATTCATGAGTTAAATAAAATTTCTGATGAAGATGAAATGGCTGAACTGCATGAGCAAGAGGGGGCATTAGAAAAGATACAAGAAATTTTATGGATCCCAAAATATGACACTGAAGATAATTATAAAAATAAATTTAAAGAGTTGATGTGTAAGAAAATAAAAAATGATAGTTTAAATTTACATTATGATCGTTCATCATTTAATAAAAGTTTGAGTAAAGTTTTATCACAATTCTATATCAATTTTGGGGACACACAGGAACTAAAATATGAAAATCTTGAGTATGATATTTTAACAGAAAATGAAAAAGTATATGCTGATGCATTGAAAGTTATATTAACTACTTTTCAAAATGAGTTTAAAAATAATGGAGAGGATATCTATAAATATATTTATTCCCTTCATGAAAAAATCCATAACTTTTTAAAAGAAGTAAATGTCTGTGTTATTCAAACAATGAATACAGATGATGCATATACATTATTTGAAGTAATGAATGATAGGGCATTAGCACTCGATGACTTAGATTTAATTAAAAATCAATTTTTTAAAAAATTTGTTAATACAAATGCAAATATTGATAATTCAAAGATGGATGAAATCATCCAAAAATTAGATGATCAATGGGGGGATAAAATATTTCATCATAAAAATATGAATCAAACATATAAAAAATTAGTAACGTATTTAGCGACTGTTTATATTACAAAATCTACTGAATTAAGGAATGAAAGTAGTGAAAAATACCGTTTGAATCTGGCAAATTATCTTAAAATGGATAATTATACTCAAGATGATATTCAGCGGGACTTTAATATTTTTGAAGCTTGTTTTCAAATATTGAAATTGACTAATCTTCCAGTTCAGCGAAAAGAAAATCATTCTATTATTGCTCAATATGAAAATCAGTCAGAATTTAAGAAAAGTCTATATTTGTTTAATGCTTTAAAACAAGATGGAGTAATGTCAGGATTAATTAATTTCACATTATTTACAATTGAAAACATTGATAGTAATTTTAATCCAGATAAAGTAGTTAAAATCATTAAATTACTTCTAGAAAGTAGTTTAGATAAAAATAAGGTTATGCTGGATCTAGACTTAGATGAAAAAGAAGCATCGGAAGTTTTAGAGAAACTAAATAATATTCATAAGCAAGCGAAAGTCTTATGGCGATCTTCGTTAATGGCTAACTCAGCCGAATTACCTAGAGAAATGGCTAAGTCAATTATTGAAGATAATCATTTATTATCTCAGCGTGATCATGGTTTAGTTATAAAGGAATTAGATTTAATTAAACATCAAACTGAGTTTGAAAAGTGGTTAAATACTTGGCAGTATGAGCCTGGTCCTTTATTTAAGGTGAAAACTTTATTTGCTTCCATTATTCAATACAGTTTGAAGGATGATGGGACCTTGACTATAAAACCGATTAAGTTAAATGTAAGTTCTAATACTACGGGACTTATGGAATTGGATCATATGGTTGCAAGAAATCTAGATGGTTCAAGTGTCTTTAATTTTGATCATACTGAAAGAGATATTTTTGTTAATGGTCTTGGCAATATGATGCCCTTACCGAAGGTAGATAATATTCACAAATCTAATGAGTCTCTAGAAACAGCTTTTAAATATTATGAAGCTGCAGGATTGGATGGTCACTTTCTAATTAAGCACGCTAAGGAAGCTGTAATGGAGGTTGTTGCTCAAAAGAAACGACCTGAAGATTTCTTTACTGAGCGAAAAACGAATCTGATTAATTATTTTAAGCAGATTGTTTAACTTAAAAATAAATAAAATATTCAATAAAAAAAGGATCTTACGATCCTTTTTTTATTGAAAAAAATTTAAAATATTACTATCAAATTTATTAAACGAAAATCGTATTGAGGATTGAGCTTCCTCAAAACTTAACCCTATTTCGCGCAGTACATAAGACATTTCAATGTTCATCGATGAGCAAGCTGAACCTTGAGAACATAAAAAATCTGAGTTTGCTACAAAATACGATGCATCAAAGTTCGGTAAGCGAACATTTAAAATATGAGGAATGTAATGTGTATCTGGAGAGTTGATTACTCCACCCATTTCAATAACTTTTGCTCGCAGCAAAGAACTTATTTTATTTACTTCCTCAAAACTATCTTCAATAGTTTGGTCTTCTACAGCGGCACCGAATCCTAAAATCAATGGGGTAGCAAGAGTGCCGCCTCTTAACCCGTATTCTTGACCAGCTCCATGAATAACAGGTTGCATCCTAGTTTCCCTTAAGTCTCTCATGTACAGTGCTCCAATACCTTTAGGACCATAAATTTTATGAGCAGATAAAGAGAGTATATCTACATTTAACTCATCAACATCGATGGGGATTTTTTTATAGGATTGAGCCGCATCTACATGAAATTTGATATCTCTTTCAAAACAAGCCTGCCCTATAGCTGCAATAGGTTGGATTGACCCTAGCTCATTATTCACATGCATTAGACTAACTAAGACAGTATCCTCTCTCATCGCAGAAATAACGTCTTTCGCATCAATAATTCCATTTTTCTGGGGAGGAATATATGTGATGTCATAACCATGTTCTTTTTCTAAGAAGTGGCATATGGAGAGAATACATTTATGTTCTATAGAGGAGGTGATGATATGCTTTCCTTTTTTTTGATTTGCTAAAACATATCCTTTGATTGCTAAATTATTTGACTCAGATGCTCCACTAGTAAAGATAATTTCACTTTTATAGGCTCCGATAGAATCAGCAATGATTTCTCTTGCTCTTTCAATTCTTTCTGCTGACATACGACCTAACTTATGAGCAGAGGATGGATTTGAATATTCTTCTTCAAATGCTCGAAATAGTTCTTTTTTAACAGAGGGCAGTAGTGGTGTAGACGCTGCGAAATCTAAATAAATCATTTTTGATCTAATGACAAAACAGATATTTTAAGCATCTCTTTTTTTTTAGATTTAAGCAAATATTCTTATGCATAAATTAGAAGATTCTTATAAATAGAATGTTTATTCAAAAAGAAGAATTAGTTTAGTACAATTAGTTCATTGTTATAATAAATTTATTTACATATTAGATATAACGGAAATAATTGAGGGGTAATTTATGTCAGATTTACAATATAAGCCATCTGCGAGATGGATACGTTATTTGCGTAGTTACGGCCCAACTCCAAATAATGCTGTTATGTTTGATGAACATGTTACAAAAGCAGCGCGTCTAGCTAAAATTGACCCAATAGAATTACCTATCCCATTACTATCTAATATTTTAAAAGCAGTACATGCAGAGGACGGCGGTTCTATTGTCATTGCAGGAACTGCTGGAGATGGGAAAACCTATCATTGTCGTGCCCTATGGGAAGCAATAGGAGGAGACCCTTCTGAGTGGAATGATTCACATGCAGCAATTAAAAATTTAAACATTAATAATAAAATAATATATTTCGTTAAAGATTTAAGTGAATTAAATGAAAAAGATGGGAAATTTGTTCTTGAACTATTAGAGAGATCCGTTTTAGAAAATGACAATAAACATATTCTGGTTATTGCTGCCAATCATGGACAAATTTTAGAACGTTTACGTAAACGTTCTTATAAAGAATTCTCTACCCATCCAATACGAGAAACTTTAGAGCAAGTTTTTTTGCAAACTGGCGAAGGGCTTTCTAGATTACATGTATTTGACTTAAGCCGTAGTACTCATCGTAAGTCATTAACTGATGTGCTAGATATATTAATCACCCATCCTGAATGGGAAAAATGTTCAAATTGTTATTTTCAAAGTAGTGGTAAAGGCTGCCCGATCAGTGAAAATCGTCAACGACTACTTGGTGCAACATTCGAATCTGAACAACTACGTTCACGTTTATCCGATTTAATTGATATTGCAAGGTTAAATGGCTCACATTTACCTGTTCGTGATTTACTCGCTTTATGTGCAAATATTTTGCTTGGTCATGCTGATGTTAAAGATGGACTGATGCGTTGTGATGATATTGAGAAAATAGTAAATGAAGGCACATTTTCGAAAGGGAATTTGTATGACAATATTATGGCAAAAAATTTACCTAATCAGCGAGTAGGAGAACGCCCTGTTTTTAAAGCTTTATCTTCTTTTCAAATAGGTGAAGAAACAACAAATGAAATTGATGGGTTATTAATTTATGGTCGCTACGATAGTGAATTATCCCCAATCTATGAAGATCTTATCGAAAATGATAAACAGTATGGAGGTTCAGCTTATTTTAAGAAAGCCCAAGAAGCTTATTTAGAAGGTGATGAATACCAAAAAGAAAACATTAATCAAAAACTTATTCAGTTATTAGAAAGCCAACGCCGTCGATTGTTCTTTACCTTACCTGATAGCAGTTTAGGTAAAAACTATTTTTGGAATCTAAGTGCATACAGATATGCTGCTTCTTATTTAGATCTTATTAAAAATCTCAAAAATAATCAGCCAATTCCTGAGGATATACGTCAATTAATTACATTGGGTATTAATCGTATTATGACGGGAATTTTAGTAGAAGAAGTAGAAAATATTATAGTTGCAACATCTGGAGGCTTTACAGAATCAAAAGTGAGCGTACTAACTAAAGAAGAAATACCAGCGCGTCCTACAAGAAGAAACACAGAGGGGATGCTGATCAATCTGAATCATAATAATAGGCCATTAATTAATTTTCATATGGAAGATGATAAGGATGGGGTTCCTTTTGAGTTAACACCAATTAGATTCGAATTTTTGGCGAGAGTTGCCAATGGAATCTTACCTAATAGTTTTTCTAGTGAGTGTTTGGAAGATCTATTAGCTTTAAAGTCAAAACTATTACGAAGAGCTGAGCAAATACAACTCGAATTTGGTGATAGCTACATAGCTAATAACATTAATACTTTGCCTTTAAAATTTGTAAATGATGGATTTAGTCATGGTTCTAAACATATATCAGTGAGACTAGATAAATGAAATTCCTAGAAGATGTTGATTTTGTCGTTGATGAAAAAATTTGGGGACATCGTTTATATGATGAGCAGTTACCTCATTTAATCTTATTAGAATTTCTAGGAATATTAGCTTCACATCGAGATGATCCATTAAATGAAGTAGATGATAAAGTAATTTATAAGCCCCAGCGTCAGCTCCGATTACGCGGAGTATTATTTAATAATCCATATATAAATATAATCGCATCTTCTAATAAGTCTGACGAAAAAAAATGGCAAGAATGGTTTGAGGAATATCAAAAAGGTGCATATGCAGAAGAAGATATGACTTATTTGAAAGAGGTCTTTAATTCATTTGATGATTTTGCACGTGTTATTGAATTATTGAGATCTTCGTCTTTTGAGATAAATAGTAATAAAAGATGGAGTTCAAAATTTGTCTTCCCATTCGGGCCTGATGCCTTATATGAAGATTTGCGAATTGATAAATCTGAAACGAATGACAGACGATTTTTTGCACGAACAGGTGAAATTTTGTATTTAATGCTTTGTCGTGCTGAGAATAAGAATGAATTGGGAGAGCTGTTAGTCAAACGTCTTTTAGAATCTGATTTGTCTCTAAATCGACTAGTGAAAGCTATTCAAGGTGACAGACAAGAGGCAAAACTAGCTAAAGAGATTAGTAGTTTGCAATTACCAATCCTTAAACATGATCGTTTTGATCAGCTCTGCCGTGATTGGATTCATATCCTAAAACAAGATATTCCTTCCTATGATGCAATTTCATACTTAATGTTTTCAGCTGGTTTGAACATGTTATTGTATTTTCTTGAGCGCTCGAAAGAAGTTTTATCTGAAGAAAAGCCTCTAAGATTAGTTTGTGAAATCATTTCTAAAAATCGAACTAAAATAAGAGCAATTTCTGCGGATGATTATCAACATAATCAGAATTTGTCTATACGCTCCATTGCTGCAGAAATTGAAAATATTCAGCAACATGAAGAGTGGATGTCCGCATCTTCACAACTTTATCCAGAGTCAGAATATATACGCTTAATGCAGAAGCAATTTAAATGGCCAAGTGAAGATGAAGAAAGTTCAGACTGGTCAGCTGATTCACTTATTGAAAAGTTAATTGATAAAGCTCAACTCAGACACAAGCAACATTTAGCAAAAGTCCACTCAGCTTGGTCCAAGGCTATTGGTTTAAGTTCTCGTCGCTTATCTATAAGAATGCGTTATGCGCCTAATGATCATTTTTTGAAATCGCTTGTTATTACAGTAGTTGATAAACGCATGCCTTTTGATGATTTCTTAGAAGTAATTAAAAATCGATATGGTTTAGTGGTTGGTGAGGCACAAGCTCAAGAGCTTATTACTAGTAATCAAGTGGATCAGGAAGCTTTCAGTAAAAATAGTGAATATCTAGCTGAACGTTTAATGAGTTTAGGTTTAGTTAGACAATTGTCTGATGGATGTGCTTTTGTAGAAAACCCATTTAATATTTAAGGAAATGAATATGCAAGAAAATAAAATTATTGGATGGGTTGGTGCTGTATATTTTGAAAATTACCTCCAGCAAATAAATGATTCTCAGCTAACAAACGAACCATTAAATATTGAAACTGCGTTATTTAGACTAGACCAATTAACGGCAGGCCAAATTGCTACAATTGTAAAGGAAATATTGTCGAGGCCATCTTTAGAACAGTATATTTCACTTAAAATTCCAAGAGCTTTAATTGGAGATGAAGTATTACCTAATGAAGTATTGATTGATGATAATGCTGCCAGTGTTCGAAATCAGAGTATTGAAAAACAGATATTAATAACAGCAAGCTCTAGAAATGACATTGGAGATACTCTTGCGCATATTACTATCGTCAGTGCAAAAGAGTTAAAGGCAAATAGTGATGCGTGGGTTCAAGCATGTTGTCAATTAGGGAATTTAGTCCTTACTCCAGATGATCAAAAAACTTTTGCAAAAGCACTAGAAGCACTGATTGATTCTATTGAGCTTTCACTGGTACAGATTGCTAATTTTTGTCTTAGTATTATTGAGGCAAATAATGTTCATGGATTAGCGATAAGACAGGCAATAGGATGGGCTCTACCAAGTATAGGGTTGCCTCGAGATACTTACTTTTTTAGTAATGCTAAAGCATTTTCGCACGCTAATCGTCCTTGGAAAAATGCCTTTGATAAATTAGCGACGCATCGATATCCCTTATTAAAGTATCAAAAGGCAAATGGTCAACCATTAGATCCTGCAGAAATGGAAAATCGTCTGAATGATAATTTGGAAGATATAGAAGAAGACGTTATTCCTGTTTTGCAACGATTTATAAAGGGCTCTATTAATGATATTGAAGCTATTCAAGCACTCGCAGAATTAGAGTGGGAACAAGATAAGGTTTATCTTATTTTTGACCGGCCGAAAGAAAAACAAAGTGGGTTAGCTGAATCTACTTTGCAATTTTTCTCAGATATTTGTGACCCAGATGATGCATTAACTGAAGAGTGGTGCAATCACTTAAATGATTTAAAAACACGAGAAAAAAGAGGCGAATGGATTGATGAAGATAAAATTTTCTTTGATCTACATCGTTATTTCTTAGAGCAAGATACAAAATTATTAGCACGTTGGGAAAAAATCATCTTTGGCCAGGCTATAGAGTGTCAGGATTTTTTAGAGGGATTAGTTTCTGCGACTTATCAATTACTTGCTGGATCAGAGGATTTCAATGGTGAACGTTACTTAAAAATCTCAGTCAACAAGGGAAGAAAAGCTTGGCTTGATCAGTTTAATCATGATGCAGTGACATTCTTTTCTGTAATGTATCGTGGTTTATATAACGCGATGGGATCTAGAATTGTTTGGGAAATTCCAAATCAAAAAACTCAATTACCAGATATCTTATTTGATTATGAAGCTTTCTTAAATAAACAAAAAGAACGTCTCGGAAAGAAATTTAAATCAATAAAATCTCTATCACGAGCTGCATTGCAAATTAAATTTGAAGTTGCACTAGTTGAACGTCAGTTAAGTAATCAAGAAGTTATTTTGAAGAAGAATCAACTGATATGGAATTACTCAGCTAATTCTATTGGGCTTGCTCTTGCTGATGACTTAGGGCGAATACTTGAGAAAGGAGGGATTGCTTGTACACAAGTCAGTCGGAAAATAGTGAGCAAAAAAGGGGGAGTGCAAAGTGTTTCTCTTTTGAATGTTGGTAGTTTAGAAGCTACCTTTTCAAATGATCCAGGCTCTCTCATCCCATCAGCTAGTAAATTAAAAAGTCAACGTCATCAAATTAAACAATCTCTTGAAGACTTATTTAAGGATGGATTTATAAATGACGTCGCATATAAAGAGATAAAAGAAAGCTGGGAAAAATTTGAAAAAGTTTATCCTTTTGCACTTCAAAATTTTAAACAACATGGATTAAATCAACCAAGTATATTTGATCAAGCCGATGCATATGCTGAATTATTAGATACGCTATTAACTTATGCATGTAACGATGTTAGCCGGGAAAAACTTGTATCTAAGGTAATGTCTATTGGAACTGTTATAGTCTCAGGAGAGCAATCTACTCTAATAATTCCACCTTGGCATCCTGAGCGTTTAAAGGCGTTAGCTGTTAAAACTAAACGAACAACTGCATTACTAACCCATTTATTGACAGCTGATAGTATTAAATTTGGTGATAGAAATATTTTCTTTAAAGAGTTTTTTGATGAACTTAAACATCCTTTCTATCCAGAAGTAGCAATACTTCAAAAGAAAAATGTTGCGGAGGCAGAGCTAGTTACAGTTACTAGTACAGTGAATGGCTATAGTCTTCTAGAAGCTCCTATGAATTCGGGGCAGACACTTAGTGATACTTCCCCGCAAATAGCAGCCAGACAAATTAATGAACTTATAGAACGATATATAGGGTTACAACCTCATAAAATTCGCAATTTAAATATTTTATTATATAACTCTGATGCAGCGGACTTGCCATTAGCTGTGGTTAAAGAACTCTCTAATCTGTATGAAACGGAACAAGCTGAGATGAAATGTAATGTCATAGTTCGACATACAGAGCCAAGACATTTAGCTTCTATTTATGCAGAATTAGTGAATAAGGCTGCAGAAGATGAAGATTTACCACTCGTAAGTGAAATATCTGATAATTTTATTTCTAAATTAAGGATAGGCGTCTCTAAATCTGCAGGAGTAGACTGTAATTCTCAGTTAGGTTCTAAGCCATTTGATATCGCATTTTTACATGATGTTGTAGCAAGGACAGCGACAATAGAATGGATTCCTGCTCCTTGGAGCGAGAATCGTCAGAATTTAGAACATGCCCCTTCACGCTGGTCTTATAGGCGTGTAGCAAAAGATGGTGAGCTTAAATCAACTAGTTTTCTAACTTGCCCATGGCAGACTGCAACCGGTTGGAGCTATTTGGCTGCGGTAGCTGCTCTCGCGAAAAAAGATGCAATTAATAAAAATGACCGCTTGCTTCCGGCTCGTCAGATTTCATTACAGCATCAACGTTTAGCTGAAATAATGGATGATGCCCATCAGCAAGCAGAATGGGTTGCCACATATGATGAACTTTTAGATAAAAAACAATTGCAAAATCAAAATATTACAGTAGTTCGATATCGTAGAAATTCAACGAATGGTCGTAATATGATTGTTAGCTCTACTGCTGATTTAAGATTATTAAATGGACTTACGTATCGTCGTTTAGAAGCTCTATCATTATCTTTTAATCAAGCGGAATTGAATGATCTTACTAAACTAATTAAAAAAGATGCTCTATCTATTTCTGGACAGATTGTATTGCGTGCTGCACGTCGTGGTATATCTGCTGGTGAAATGTTAGGGTTAGTAGTGAGTCGTTATTTAATCTCTAATGAATTTAAACATTTAAATAATAATCGTGAAGCAATTAATGTCTATTTCTTACTAGATGACTATGCATCTTGGTTATCTCAAAAAGAAAGTCGAATCGCTGATTTACTTGCTCTGTCTATAATTGATTGTGGTGATGAAATTCATTTGCACATTGCAATTGTTGAATCTAAATATGTTTCATATGAAGGCGTCGCAGATGCAAGACGCTCATCAAAAGCACAGTTGATGGCGACATTAACATCTTTTAGAGATGCTTTATTTGGAGACCCGGGCCGATTAGATAGAGACGTCTGGTTATCACGTATTTCTGATCTACTTGTTGATGCTGATGTAGGAATTGGCCAAACTGACCTACTAGAACGAGCACGAATAGCCATTCGTGAAGGAACAGTTAATATCTCTTTACGAGGATATTCTCATGTGTTCGTTCACAGTAATGATGTATCAGCTACTAATTCTCTGTCAGAACAGTTAGAGATCGATAGCTCAAATATTTTCCAAGCATGGCAGGAAGTATTTGATCGGAAGGAGCTTCGTGCTCTAGTCGAAGCATATGCTAAACAAGAAGATTCTTTATATGTTAGATCCGTATTAGGTACAACAGAGCCATGGAAAAATATCATTCTTAATAAGCCTGCTCCTCAAGTGAATTGGACATCACAGGTTGATGAATTACATGGTTTTGGACCTAAAGATGTATTACCAAATACTTTAGAAGAAACACAAGTTCCAGAAAAAAGTGATCAGATACAAATAGAGTTTAATGATGTAGTTTCTAAAGAGGAGAATAATTCATCTGACCAAATATTAGGTGAAATATCTAAGATAGGTAAATCTACGATTGATTTAGTTCAAACAGATGTAGCAACATCTAATTTAGCTGAGTTAATTCAGTCGAATAATTCGTCACAAAATCAGAAAGATGCATCTAGAGAAGAATGGGCAGAAAAAATTACTAAAGATTTAAGGAAAGCGTTAAATGGATGGGGTTTCCAAGTAAATGTACTAGGAACACGAATTACTCCAAACGGATGTCTGGTCCGTCTGGCTGGATCAGATCGTTTGCGAGTTGAGGATATTGAAGCTAAGCGAACTCAATTGTTAACCACACATGCGATAAATATTATTACTGTACAACCTAAACCTGGTGAAATTGTTGTAACGATCTCAAGCGAGATACGACAAGCTGTTTCAATATGGGATTTATGGCAACGCCGTTTAATAAATCGTAATAAAGCGGGGATTAACGTTTCCTTTGTCATAGGGGTGCAAGAACTTAATGGTGAATTACTATATTTAAATTTAGGTGGGGATTTTGCTGGGTTACCTGGGCATGAGCCACACACACTAGTAGCTGGTGCTACAGGAAGTGGTAAATCAGTATTGCTACAAGTTCTACTTCTTGATATGGCTGCTACAAATTCTAGAGATTTAGCTCAGATTATTCTTATTGATCCTAAAATGGGTGTTGATTATTCAGCTTTAGAAGATTTACCTCATATGCGTGAACCAATTATTACAACTAAAGAGCGAGCGACGGAAGTTCTTGCAAATTTAGTTGATGAAATGGAAAATCGCTATCAATTATTTGCTCAGGCAAGAGCTAGAGATTTAGCGACATATAATTCTAAAGTTGCTGTGAGTGATAGATTACCTATGGTATTTCTAGTTCATGATGAATTTGCTGATTGGATGTTTGATGATACTTACAAAGCGGACGTAGGTTCGGCTGTTCAGAGATTAGGTGTGAAAGCTCGAGCAGCAGGTATCCACTTAATATTTGCTGCACAAAGACCAGATAAGGATGTTATGCCAATGCAACTACGAGAAAATTTGGGTAATCGCCTAATTTTAAAAGTTGCTAGTGAGGCGACTTCAAAGATTGCCCTTGATCGTCCAGGGGCTGAGAGATTATTAGGTAAAGGACATCTAGCTGCTAAACTAAATGGTGATTTGATATATGCTCAGGTACCCTTTGTTTCTGATGATGAGATAAATCAAATCGTAGAAACGATAGTCAGAGATAATGGTACTACCCAACACTTATCTAGTCTTGAAAACAAAGAAATTACTTGTTAGTAGTTAGTAAAAGAAGAGGGCATTAAGTCCTCTTCTTTATGGGAGGATTCCCAGGCCAGTGTCTATTTTGATTATCAAGAAATTGTAGACTGGCATAAAAAGCAACTTGAATTGAGATAATTGTTTTAAACAGCTAGTAGAGCTAAAGATTATAGTAGTAATCTTTAGTTAGATTCCAAATTATATTTACCTATAACGCTTAGGTGAAATAGAGGTCAATTAGACTCTTTATCTTAACTAGGTACTTTTTAGGGAAACTAGATTTAAATTGAGAAATCAACACTGCATATGAGGTTCTTGAATTGAATAGTTCTTTGGGAATTCAAGGCTGTCTTGAATAAGTTATGTAAGAAGTAAAACTTGATAAAAATATCCAAATTTAAGATATGAGAAACATTGTTTCGTAAGACAAGCAAAATTTGTTTAAGAGAGGGGAAGTTATTCAATTTTTCAAATTTATGAAGGAGATCTACTGAAAGATATGGGGACGAATAAAATTAGTCTCCTAAATAATTGTTTTTAAAAATATTTAATTTAATTGTAAAAATATAAAAAAAGTAGAATTTATAAGGAAATAGTAAAAAAAAATAGTATAATTTTCTCGTTAATTATCTAATTAAAATAAATACTTACTTTGTTTTTTAAGAGGGATATAGTGAGAAATCAAAAAGTAAATGTCGTGTATATGGCAACAATGAGTGCTGGAAAGACTACATGCATTAATGCATTGCTGGGTACTGAGCTTTTACATTCAGCTAATGAAGCAACAACGGCAACAATTACAGAGATAAGATCAAGTAACAAAGAATTAATTAGATGTTACGGTGAGAGTAAAAAATTAGTTGAAGAAGTATTCGATATTGCCCCGGAAAAAATAAGAGAATTAAATAGTAATGAAAAAATTAATGAGATTTTTATAGAAGGTAATTTTAATATTGATGAAAATTTAGTAATTGTAGATACTCCCGGGCCAAACAATAGTAGGGATAATAATCATAAGAATCTATCTTATAATTATATTTTAAATTCTAAATTTGATTTTTTAATTTATGTTATTAATTCTACACAACCTTTTATTAATGATGATGTTCAATATTTAAAATTTATTTATAAGAATGTAAAAAGTAATAAAATAATATTTTTGGTAAATAAATTAGATGATTTTGATTTGGAAAATGAATCTATAGAAAATTTCAAAATAAATTTGGAAAAATACTTAAATGAACTTGGATTTAATAATCCTGTGATTTTTGGCGTAAGTGCTTATAGAGCCTTACTTATAAAGAAGTTAATTTATCAAGAGAAAATGTCCCGTAAAGAACGAAGGGATCTATTGAATTTAATTGATGGGAGTGAAGATATTCTAGGTTCTGAATTGATATCTTTGTCACCCAATATGATTAATAAAGTAAAAGTAGAAAATAGATTCGGATTTTTAGGTGAAGATTTTCAAGATTTGAAATATTTAAATGAAATTTATTGTAAAACTGGTTTTCCATATTTTGAATTTTATTTGAAAAATAGAATTCACGAATTAAATAAGTAGGGGTAATTTAAATTGAACAGTATTTTAATTGAGTATAATCCATTTTCGATAGAAACAAATTTTTTTATAGATGGTAAAGAATTGACAGGTAATAATATATTATCTGATTTTAAATATAGAAGACTACAATTATGGGTGGATCAATTACCTAAGATTTTGTATGAGTTTTTTAATTATGATTTTAATATAAATATAGATTTTATTGGTCTTGAATCTGATTATATTGATATAAAAGAAGAGATTGATAAAGCCAATTCAGAGTATGGTGCTAATATTCTATTAGCACCCTATCAATCTGTGGAAGGCGTAGATATTCGTTTGGAAAAAATCCAAGGAATGATTGAAAAGGCAAAAAAAAATCCAAAATTTTTGAGTTATTTAGAAAATAATTCAAAAATTTCTGTTGCTTTAAAAGAAGCATTTAATAATGATTTTGATGCATATGTTGTAGCAACAATGTCTTCCGGTAAATCTACTTTTATTAATGCAATGTTAGGTACTGATCTATTACCAGCAAGAAATGAGGCGACAACAGCAACTATTGCAAAGATATTTGATACTAAAGTTGAAAAATATTGGGGTGCCAGATGTAATAAGAATGGAGAAATTTTAGATGAAAATCATGAATTAAATAGTGATGTTTTAAATAATTGGAATGACCAAATAGATACACATACTATTGATATAGAGGGCCCTATTTATGGAATGCAAAAACGAGATAATGTTCGTTTAGTATTAACCGATACTCCTGGACCAAATAATAGTCGTGATGATTCTCATGCTCAATTAACAATGTCATTTATCCAGGATTCTCAGCGAAGCCCACTGATTTTGTATATTTTGAATGCAACACAATTAGGTATTAATGATGATAAAAACTTATTAAGACTAGTAGCTAAAGAAATTAAAAGGGGAGGAAAGCAAGCAAAAGATAGATTTATATTTATTGTTAATAAGTGCGATGAATTTGATTTGGAGAAAGAATCTCTAGAGAAAGCCTTGAAAAATGTTAGAGATTACTTAGAAGAAAATGGTATTCAAGACCCTCTAGTTTATCCTATATCAGCTTATGCTGCTCGATTAATGAGAAATAACGAGCAAAGTCTTACTAGTCGTGAACGTCGTAAAAAAAATGACTATATTGATCAATTTTTAGAGGAAGATTATAACTTTATTAAATACATGCCTTTAACTGCAAAAGTCTCATCTAAAGTTCAAAATTTAAAACTTACAGAAAATTCTGAATTAAATCTAGCTTTAAAAAATAGTGGTATTCCTGCTGTAGAAATGATGATTGATGAATATATTGAAAAATATAATTTTCCTCATCGTTTGAATCGCGCAAAAGAAGCACTTGATGAAGCAATTAAGCTGGCATTGAATGAAGAAGAGATAATTTTATCTTTAGCAGATAATGAAGCTGAATTACAAACAACTTTAAATGCTATCAATGTTTTAGAGGAAAAGAGAAATCATGGGTTTAAAACGGAAGCATACAAGAAAAAGTTAAAAGACAACAAAAATAAAATACCTAACGATATTCATAAAAGAATAAAAGATTTAAGAATTGATGTTTCAGCAACACTTTTGAGTGCTGGTAACACCATGCGAGGTGAAGTTAATGTTGATCAAGCAAATATGAAGTTAGATAAAATTGAAAATAATTTAAGTTTTAAATTTAAAGAAGTAATCAATGAATTAGATAAAGCATATATAGTAATGCAAGAAAATATTCGAGTTAATTTAAATTCGGAATATCAAAAATATGTGGCATCAATCTTTGAAGATGTTAAAGCTTTAAAGCTTCCTGTATTAGCTGGATTAGAAGATAAGTTTAAAAATCTTGATATTAGTATTGTAAAGACGACAAATAGTGAAATTAAAACAAGACGCGTAGTTGTTGGGCAAAGAGAGGTAAAAGATTCTAATTGGTGGAATCCTTTCTCTTGGGGCAGAAAAAAATTAGTTGATATTACAGAAGAAAGAGAATCTGTAGTTTTAGATGAATTGTGGAAGGCAAGAAGTTTAGAACTACGAAAGCCTTTTGATCAATTGCTTGAGGATGGAATGCAACATATACAACATGGAGCAAATGACATTGTTGATCTTTATGTGAAATTTATGTCGGCTGAATTTGATAAGCAATTCGATTCTGTAATTCTAGAGTTAACAGAAAAAATAAAGGATAAAGATAAGCGATTACATGCAATTAATTTGGCAAAACAAGAATTGAAATGGATTGAAGATTTTCGTTCAGAATTAAATAGCACATTGATGATTAAAGGTAGTCACTAAGATGGTAAATAATATTAAAGATGAAATTTTAAATACTTTAGCGAACTCAAATGATCCTAAAGAGTTAAAAAACCTAGAAACACGTGAAGTTGAATTTGAGGACTATAATGAAGTTTGGGGAGAGTTGATTGATAAAAGTCATAGTTATGATAAGGAAGATTTTGAAAAAAGCTTAATTCAACTGGAAAAAAACTTTTGTCATGTTCGGTTGGAGCGAACTATTGAGATAAAAATATTTTTAATAGAAATAGGAGCTGAAGGTTTTGTAAGTACTTCAGATTCTATATCTAAAATAAATATGCAATCTAATAGTCTTGTTGCTGACTCAGTTGGAAATTCAAGTGATGAGAGTATGCAAAGAAAACCTTATGATGAAAGTTCTGTGAAACAATTGTTCGAAGAGTTTTCAGCAAAAGATTTGAGAACATTAAAAGTTAGTTTGTTAAATCTGCTATTAGATAATAGTAAGCCAATAGATAAGTTAACAATTTTATTGTCTTTAGTTCACTCGAAGTATCCTGAATTATTTAATGAATATCTCGAAGATGAAAACAATGATCCGATTGATTTAGATCAAGAGAATTGGACAGTTCTTTATTTTCATTCGCAGAATACAGCATTAGAGACGAATTTTTCAATCGATCGCTATAAACATTTATTAGATGTTCGTGACTTTTTAAGAAAAAAAGGCGAGAGTGATTTTCAATTCATTTCAGAAACCAAAAAATCAGGACAATCAGGACAATCAGGACAATCAGGACACTCAGGACACTCAGGACAATCAGGACAATCGGGACAATCAGGACAATCAGGACTATCAGGACAATCGGGACAATCAGGACAATCAGGACTATCAGGACAATCGGGACAATCAGGACAATCAGGACTATCAGGACAATCGGGACAATCAGGACAATCAGGACAATCAGGACAATCGGGACAATCGGGACAATCAAGACAATCAAAAAGCCTTTTAGATGAATTGATTGATATGCTGGTTGAAAGTTTAAGTAAGATGAAAGAAGTTAGTTGCAATCTTATTGAAAAAGTGAAATCAAAATTTAAATAAACAATTAGAGTGGGGGAATAGAAAATGAGTAATATGGTAATGAAATCACCGGAACTTCTTTTAATAGGAGAAAATAATCTTGAAAAATCATTATATTCTGCAGAGTATATGATTAATAAGAGTTATTTACCTGATTTACCTAACATGTCTATTCTTCCTACTTTTAATATTGAAAATATTAATTTAAGTGCGGAGGTGCGCTTATTTAAATTAGAAAGATTGGTTCAGAATAATAAACAGTCTGTATTAGAAAGTCTTACTGCGATTTATACAGCATTAGGTAAATCCGAACATAGTTTATTTTTTATATTAGAAAGTGATGGGAATACTACTCAGATATATCTGGGGGTAAAAAGTAAAAGTGGTAGTTTTGAAGGACATAGTGCTGGAGAGTTGTTAAAAGCAACTTTTGAAGGGCAATTCTCAGGTAGTGATCTTAAAACTGTAACAAATATAGCTCTTTTAGACATTTTTCAAAATACAGCTAATTATGAAAATAATGCAGGTACAGGGGTAACAGCTGTTACAACAATACCTTCTCTTTCTGTTGATAATCGTGAAAACTTTATGCAAGGTATGGAGCGTTTTATTGATGCAGCGGAAGGTAAAGTTTATCAGGCGATTATTTTAGCTGAATCTGTTGCGGAAGAGGTGTTGCAGACCATTAGTAGAGGTTATGAGCAGATATATACTCAAATATCACCATATGCTAAAAAAACTTTTAGTTATTCTCAACAAGAATCTGACAATGTAGCTGAAACATTAAGTACAGGTATAACTAAAACCTTAGCACAAAGTGTTGGTTTGACTGAAACAAAAGGGCAGAGTACTACACAAGGCACTAATGAAAGTAATCAAACTGGTTCTTCAAGTAGTAAAGGTGGATCTATTGCACCACTTGGGATGGGGATTAATATAGGGGGAGGTTATTCATCTTCTGAGACAAAAGGAAAAAGTTACACTGAGTCTGAAAACACTTCAGAAAGTAATAATCAGACAAAAACATCTTCAAATGCACAAATGCAGAATACAAGTACTACTAATGGTAAAACACATGGTACAAGTCAGCAAAATACAATTGAATTTCAAAATAAATCTGTTCAACAAATACTTAATAAAGTTGATCAAAATTTAAAAAGACTAGATGAAATACAATCTTTTGGTGGTTGGAATTTTGCAGCTTATTTTATAGGCCAGACTCCGACAGTTTCACATGCATTAGGGAGTATTTATTATGGGCTTATGAAAGGTGATGAATCAAGTTGTGAGGCTTCAATGATCACTACTTGGGGACATAAAGAGAAGACACTAGTTTTAAAATATTTAAGAAATTTACAACATCCACAATTAAAACCAATTGCAGAACTAGATGTACAGGTTCCCTTTGTTACACCGACAACTTTGCTATCAACAAAAGAGATAGCGCTGACATTGAATCTACCTCAACACTCTACCTCTAGTGTTAGTGTGGTTGAAACAGTTCCTTTTGGACGATCGATCCAATATTTAAATGATGTTCAATATGAGGGTAAAACAGGTGTTGAATTAGGTGTATTACGTCATTTATGGAAGGATTTTAACCGAAAAGTAGTTTTAGATAACAAGCAATTAACACAGCATACTTTAGTTTGTGGATCTACGGGATCAGGTAAAAGTAATACTTTATATACAATTTTAAATAATTTACGACAGCAAAAAATTCCTTTCTTGGTTATTGAACCAGTGAAAGGTGAATATAAACACGTTTTTGGTAATTATGATGATGTTTCTGTTTATGGAACTAATCCTAGACAAGCAACTTTATTAAAGTTAAATCCTTTTAGTTTTCCTAACGAGATCCATGTTCTAGAACATGTTGATCGCTTAATTGAAATATTTAATGTGTGTTGGCCGATGTATGCGGCTATGCCTGTCATATTGAAAAAGTCTATTTTACAAGCTTATCAAAGAGTAGGTTGGGATTTAGATGAGTCTGTAAATATTCGATCAATAAATTTATTTCCAACTTTTACCGATGTTGCTTGTGCTTTAAAAGAGATTATTCAAAATTCAGAATATTCTGAAGAAGTTAAAGGAAATTATATTGGGTCATTAGAGACACGTATAATGTCTTTAACAGATGGTCTTAATGCGCAATTATTTAGTCAAAATGAATTAGATAGTTCGATATTATTTGACCAAAATGTGATTGTAGATTTAAGTAGAGTAGCTTCATCAGAAACCAAGTCACTCATTATGGGAATATTGGTAATGAAGTTAAATGAATATCGAACAAGTCAACAACTGGACATGAATTCTAATTTAAGACATGTTGCTGTATTAGAAGAAGCTCATCATTTGTTAAAAAGAACGAATATAAGCCAATCCATGGAATCGAGTAATGTGGTTGGTAAATCGGTTGAAATGTTAAGTGAATCTATTGCTGAAATGCGTACATATGGGCAAGGTTTTATTATCGTTGATCAATCACCAAATGCATTGGATATTTCTGCAGTTAGGAATACAAATACGAAAATTATTTTAAGATTACCAGAGGAACAAGATCGTCAAGTTGTTGGTCGTTCAGTTGCTTTGAAAGAAGAGCAATTAGAAGAAATTTCAAAGCTACCACAAGGCGTGGCGATTGTGCATCAAAGTAACTGGTTAGAGCCAATATTATGTAAAATTAATTATTTTTCTCAAGATCACTATAAGTATAATTTTGAAAAAAATATTGAAAATATTCCAAAAATAAAGGAAATACAAAAAGCAGTCGTTTATTTCTTGCTGTATGTAGGTAAACGTTTACCTGAAGACTATATTCAACCTGATATTGAGTTTCTGAAAAAAACTTTATGTTTTATCCCAGATACCGCCCTACGTATGGAAATTGAGCATTTGGTGAAAATATATCAGCTTGGCAAACTTCAATTTGATGCTATTAAAGATTTTGGAAGGATTAGTCAATATATTGTTAAAATTTTAAATTTGGAAACTGTGTTAGAGCCTTTACTTAAAAAATCATTTGATATTAATGATTTTGATCAAGAGTTAAATAAATATATTTTTAGTCAAGATATTATCTTAAAAACTGAATTAAAACATGCCTGTTTAAAGTATTTAACGAATGTAGACAGTGGATATTTAAAAGCATATCAAATGTGGACAGATCATACGCAAAATCAGTTGATGCTGTAAGGCAGAAATAGGAGAGAGTTTTGGGATTAATTTCAGTATTAGCTAATACTTTTGAAAGAACAAATGACGTGGAAGGATTTAAGGACGTTTGGTACAAAGATTCTTCCTCTACATCAAAAGAATATGACTTAGTTAAATTAGATCAACCAATTTATAAAACTGGTGATTCGTATCACTCTGGTACAATTGAAAATAATAGTCAAATTGTTGAAAAAGGTTTTTTACCTAGAGAAAAAGATGAAAATGGTAATTTAAATGGTTCATGGGCAGGCGAACCTGGTAATTCGACGTGGGAGCCTAATCGCGAAAAAATCCCTGACCCTATGAATAAAAAAAGTGGTAATCCCGATGGATTAACTTGGGGGGAGATTTTAGATAAATATGAAATAGAAGGGGTTACATTTAAAGATGGAGAACCTGACTTTAGTAACGTAATGAAAGATGAAGTTAAAATTGATGATTTTACAATAGATCGACGTGTGAATTTTAACAAAGCCGATACTGCTTTAGCTGAGAAATGGGATGTTTCACCAAGGGAAGTAGCAGATTGGCGCAGAGAAAACAATTATACTTGGCATGAGTGTAAGGATTGTAAAACAATGCAATTAGTTCCAGGTGAGGTCCATCATAATATTCCTCATGAAGGGGGTATTGCTGCGAAAAAACGTGAATTAAATAAATAAGGGAGATGTAATGAAAACTTTAGAAACAGAAGTAGGAGTTTTTGAGTTTAATTATGGTTGGGTTAAGCTAATTAACTTAAATATCAATGAAATTACTTATGAAATTCCCTTAGTTTTTGAGGCTTTTGAAGGAGAAAATATTTCTGAAGCACAACTGAAAAGCTATAAGTTATTTATGCATGAACAGTCTAGATATGAACAAAACATTCTAGATTTAATGTCTGAATATGTATTAAATGAGAGTATTCAAAATCCAGAGTTTACTCCAACTAGTTTATTGTTTAAAAGAGATGGAAGTATTGGATTGATTTGTGATTGTAATTGGGATATCGATCAGGGCATTGTTATTATTCTATATCCAAATAAAGTCATAAAAAATCAAGATCTTTTTCTTTAATACTTTAATGTTTGATTGATTTGACTTGAATGCTTTATTTATTTTTAAGCTTCTATTAAGTTTTAAATTAAATATTATATTTTAGAAAAACTTGAAGATTGATTTTAAATCAAAGTACTTTCAATTTTATATAAAATTGAAAGTGCTAAAATCCAAAATATTGTACAAAGCTTTTTGATAAAGTACTGTTTGGCTTGATTAAGCAGTTGTTATTGGGGTGGTTTTATATATGATTTTAATATACTTCTAAGCTTAAATATTAGAAAATAATCTAATTGTTAAGTTAAATGATTAATTATGCTTTAGCTAAATTTTTATTAATTAGGGTCTGTTGACATTTACTGTTCATAATTAACCCTATAAAGGTAGCCATAAAAATATACAGGCTAAAGCAACAGAACTTTGATAATTTCTTTTGAGCTTGTCATATCGAGTAGCTATTCCTCTAAATTGCTTTAATCTACAAA
>NZ_JACHVD010000030.1:0-15370 GCF_025377055.1 Acinetobacter sp. T_3_1
TCTGGATTGCGATGATCGCCTATTTATTGGTGAGTTTCGCTCAACATTTAGGGAAAACAGGTTGGACAGTTCAACGTTTACTCAGAATAATTCAAGTGAATTTGTTTGAAAGAAGAACTTTAAAAGCTTTATTTTCACCCGATAAAATACCCATAAAACAAGAGGAAGCTCAAATGAGCTTCCTCTTGTGAAAAATTGTGGGACAGCAATGCTCGATGGAGTCCTTTTTTTTGAATTAAATATTTTTAAATCAGGATATTGTTAAATGAGTAGTGAGCTTGAACCAAAATTTATACTTATAGATAATGAGGCAGATGCATATGTGGCAACAATAGAAACTGCAAGAAAATCACTGCATATTTTTAAAGAAAATTTAAAAAAAATATCTGAAGGTGATTTTGCCTGCGTTAAATTTTATATTCCGGTTAGCTTAGATTCTGAAGATGGTGCGAATATATGGCTGATGACTCCATTTTTTGAAGATAATTTCTGTTTTGCCCGCCCTTTTGAATTACCAGAAGAATTTAAATGGATTCAGATTGGACAGTGGTTGAAGTTCAGTGAGTCTGATCTTTTAGATTGGTATGTTTTAAAGCAGAATGGGGAGATGATAGGTGGTTATTCATTACGTCATCAGCGCGCACAGCTTTCTGCAGAACAGCAGATAGAATTTGATCAGCGTGTTGGTGTAACTAAGTTTATTGATTTTTAATAAGTTTTATTTAGAAATTGGAAGTTATAATCGATTGAATTAAAAAAATTTCATCATTTATATTCAATACTTATGATAACTGGAGAAATTCTTTGAGTTTATTAAAGAATTTCTCCCTTGTGCATTGAAAGTACATTTTGAGGAGACTCATCTCCTAATAGAATAGAAAATGAATCTCCCCTAACCCTGAGTGAGATTTAAGCATTGCTTTAAATCGATGCGCAAGAAAAGAGGGGAAATTTGTTGATTAGTGCGCCTCGTCCCAATTCATGCCTTTGCCGACTTCGACAATCAGCGGTACGGAAAGCTGGATCACCGATTGCATCACTTCTGCCAGTTTCGGTGCTAGTGCATCGGCAATATCGGCATCGACTTCAAATACCAATTCATCGTGTACCTGTAACAGCATTTTTGCCTGATCTTTGGGCAGCATTTTATCCACTTCCACCATCGCCATTTTAATGATATCGGCTGCACTACCTTGTAGCGGGGCATTGATGGCCGCACGTTCAGCTGCTTTGCGCACCATCATGTTACGCGCATCAATATCCGGCGTATATAAACGGCGACCTGAAATAGTTTCTACAAAACCTTGTTCCAAAGCAACCTGACGCGTACGTTGCATATATTCATAAATGCCTGGATAACGATGGAAATATTGCTTGATATAGTTTTGCGATTCTTCACGGGTAAAGCCAAGCTGACGAATCAGACCAAATTCGGACATGCCATATAACAGACCAAAGTTAACGGCTTTGGCCTGGCGACGCTGGTCATTGGTGACATCTTCCAGCGCAATGCCCAGAACTTCGGCAGCAGTACGGCGGTGTACATCCTGACCATGCTTAAAGGCATCCACTAGGGCTTCGTCCTGGGAAAGATGCGCCATTAAACGCAGTTCAATCTGTGAATAATCGGCTGCCAGCAAGACCCGGCCTTCAGGGGCAATAAAGGCCTTACGGATTTGGCGACCAATTTCTTCACGAACCGGAATGTTTTGCAGGTTCGGATCGGTAGAGGATAAACGACCTGTGGCGGTGAGCGCCTGATGATAACTGGTGTGCACACGACCGCTGTCATTGTTGGCCTGTTTTTGCAAGCCATCGGTGTAGGTGCTTTTCAGTTTGGACAGACCACGGTATTGCAAAATCAAATCGGTAATCGGATGGTCGATTTTTTCCAGAATGCTTTCGCTGGTGCTGTATTGACCGGTCGAGGTTTTCTTGCCGCCTTTGAGTCCGAGTTTATCAAACAGGATTTCACCGACCTGTTTCGGCGAGCTGACATTGAACGGCTGACCAGCCAGTTCGATAATCTGGTTTTCCAGATTTTGGATGGTATTGGAAAAATCCACGCTCAATTGGTCTAAAAACTTCAGGTCCAGTTCAATGCCGTTCTCTTCCATGATGGTGAGCACACGCGCTACCGGCATTTCAATATTGTGCAAAATATTGTTCAGCTCAGGAATCGCCTGCAATTTTTTCGAGAGGACTTCGTATAGACGATAGGTGACGTGTGCATCTTCCGCCGCATAATGTGCCGCGGTTTCAATCTCGATCTGGTTAAAGGTTTTCTGTTTAGCGCCTTTACCGGCAATCTGTTCAAAGGTGGTGGTCAAATGGCTTAAATACACGCGCGCCACATCATCCATGCCATGACGGGTCGCCACAGAATTTAGAACATAGGATGCCAGCATGGTATCAAAATACCAGCCTTGCAGTTCAATGCCGTGATTCTGCAAAATATGGGCATCATATTTTAAATGATGGCCAATTTTCTCAATCGTAGGATCTTCCAAAATCGGCTTGATTTGCGCCAGGAGGGTTTCCCGATTCAGCTGTTCAGGCGCACCTTCATAGTCATGAGTCAGCGGAATGTAATAGGCATCGTTGGCATCAAAAGCCAGTGAAAAGCCAACCATTTCTGCAATACGGTAATCCAGGCTGGTGGTTTCGGTATCGAAGGCAAAGCGTTTGCTGCTGCTTAAACGCTGGAAAAGCGGGTCCCAGTCCGCTTGAGTTAAAATGGTGTGATAAGTGGCTTTGCCCAGTTGATCATCTGCACTGGTCAGTTCAGCCTCATCTTCAGTATTGATGACAGCTGGGGCATTGATCTCTGTTGCAATACTTTTGGCTGCCTGTTTATAGACGGAATTGTTGGGATTATTCGGATGGTCAAGAGACTGCAACTGGTTACGGAACTCAAGTTCGGTATAGAGCCGGCGCAGTTCTTCCACATTCGGATCACCGAGTTTCAGGTCTTCATAACAAAGCCCCATATCCAGGTCGCAAACGATACTGGCCAACTGATGATCCAGGGTAATGCCTTCGACATTGTCTTTAATGCTTTGACCGACTTTGCCTTTAATTTTATCGACATTTTCCAGAATGCCGCCAATCGAGCCGTATTCGGTCAACAGTTTGGCCGCAGTTTTCGCGCCGACACCCGGTACGCCACGGATGCCATCTGAGGTGTCACCCATCAAGGTCAAATAGTCGACAATCTGGTTGGGCCATACCCCGAACTTTTCAAAGACAGCATTCACATCCATCGGCTTGTCTTTAAAGCTGTCTTCCAGGGTCACTTTATCGGTGACCAGCTGTGCCATGTCTTTATCGCCGGTCGAGATTAGCACCTGATAACCTTTGGCTTCTGCGCGTTTAGCCAGGGTGCCGATCACGTCATCTGCTTCGGCGCCAGGAAGGGTGTGTAAAGGAATGCCCAAAGCACGAATCAGGTTATGAAGATAGGGAATCTGCTGAGACAGTTCATCCGGCATGCTTGGACGGTCACCCTTGTAAATGGGCGAAAGCTGATGACGGAACGTCGGTTCAGGCGTATCAAAAATCACCGCCATATGCGTCGGCTGGATACGGCGCATCAATTTTTGAATTGCAGAAATGGCACCACGAATTGCATTGGTCTGTAAACCAGTCGAAGTGGTTAGTGGTGGCAGTGCATGGTATGCACGAAATAAAAAATATGAGCCATCGACCAAAACAAATGGTGGCATTGAAAGATTCCTAATTCAAATATCGGCCTTATTGTACGTGATTTTGCACATGAACATCGACACATCATTCAAGATGCGTGTTACCGAATATCTGATGAATGCTTAAAAATCAAAGTCACAGCTGTTGTATCATCGAATCAATCAGGATTGAGATAAAGAAAAAATGGGGAAAGGACAGAGCGAAATCCGGATGATTTGGCTGATGGTATTGATTATTGTCGGGGTGGGGGCCTGGTTTTTGGATGTACGCATCTTCACCTATTTGTGTGGCTTGGCCTTTGTCATGAGCGTGATGCAATATGTCGATGCGATTTATTCCCCGGCAGCACAAATTGCTGCAGAAACAAATCTTTCAGTTCAGGAAAGCTCTAAAGTTCCTTTATATCTTTGTTCAATTATTGCCATTGTCGGCGGCATTCTTGATTGGGAATTTGCAATTGCTGTCGGGATCACAGGCTGGGTTTTTTTCTTTTTAAGATGGTTACGCCGTTTAGAAGGGGTATTGAACCAGATTCAAACGCGATTGCAGCACAATCAAACGCTGGTTTCTTCGGTTGTCGAAAATCCACAGTCTCAGCCTCATGAAACTCAGCCTGCATCATCATCGGAATTGATTGAACAGTTTAAGCAGTGGATTTTTCAAGGTAATCCGGTTTTAAAAGTCGCCATCTTGGTACTGGTGATTGGCATTATTCTGTTACTGCGTTTTGCCACCGAACATTGGCAACTCAGTCTGGCCGTGAAGCTGGCAATTGTTGCCGGGGTGAGTGGAGCAGTGACCGGACTCGGTTACTGGATGCAGAGTAAAAACCGCAGTTTCGCCCTGGCCTTGGAAGGTCTGGGTCTAGCAGCCTTGTTTTTGACGCTTTTCTTTGCCTATTACAATGCGGTGATTCCGACACTCTCCATCGCTGGATTATGTTTTGCCCTCATCATGGGCGTGACCCTGATTCTCAGCTTAAAACAGCAATCCATTGAACTGGCGCTGATGGCGATGATCATTGCCTATATTGCACCGTTTACCTTGCCGGTCCGCAACGCGACCGCGATTGAACTGATTGCTTATTATGTGGTGATCAATCTGGCTGTTGCGGTTTTAAGTACCTTACGCCCCTGGAAAATGCTGAATCAAATCGCGTTCTTGATGACGGTCATCGTTGGCGGTGGCTATGCCTTTTATCAGGGCAAAGAATTCGAGAAAAATACCCTAACCTTCTTGGTGGCAGTGCATACGGCAATCTTTGTCTGGCTGAGTTTTCGTTTTAGCCAGCTGATTGCCAAAGAAGATATTGCTCAGTTCAAGCTCAAACCGGTATTGGATATTGCCCTGATTTTTGGTGCACCTCTGGTCGGTTATATTTTTATTTATTTAATGCATTTTGAAGAAACCCTGTGGCAAGCCGGAGCGAGTCTGGCTTTTGCCGCCGTGTACGCAGGCCTGTATCAACTTTCAAAACGTCATCAGGCGGTGTTGCTGATTTCTCAAAGCTATTTCAGTTTAATGCTGATTTTTCTGGCATTAATTCCACCGATTCTGTTGCACAAACAATGGAGCGTAATCGGCTGGGCTGTGGAAGGGCTGATCATTTTTATTTATGCCTTGTATCGCCAGTCGGATATCAGTCGCTATCTGGCCATGGGGCTGATGATTGTTGCCGGCTTATCCAGTTTGTATTATCTGGTGGAATTGAATGAGTTTCCCAATGCAATGTATTGGGGCTTATGCCTGAGCTATTTTGCCGTGGTTGTGGTGGCAAATAGCCGAGAGTCCTTTAGGCAGCAACTGGGCAGCTCCACGATAGCCTTCCACTGTTTGCAGATGCTGTCAGCCACCACCATGTTGATTGTGCTGTTACTGGATGAAATTGAGCATTTCAGCCAGCTGGTGATGAGCCTGTTGATTGTGAGCGGTTTCTATCTGCTGATCAATGAAGCCATGTTGCGGTGCAAAGCCACTTGGACCTGGCTGTTTCCCAAATGGCTGGGTCTGATTCCGGTCTTTGTATTTGCCCTGATTATTGTGATTGATCAAAGTCAGCAGGGCATTATTGTTTGGCCAACGCTGTTTGATCGCCTGGGTTTTGCACTTTCCGGATTGATGCTGACGGCATTGTGGCTTCGTCCACTACTAGGTGTGCGGACTGAAAAAGAATGGGTCAGTTTTGGCACCCTGACCAGTCTGGCTATGACCAGTTTAACCCTCCTTCCGGGTATGCCTTATATCAGTGTGGTGATCTTGCCCTTGCTTTTTTGTGCCTGGTGTTATTGGCAGCTGGATAATCTGGACTGGAAAATGTTCTGGCAAGCCCGCAGTAGTTTGGTGCTGATGGGGAGCTGGATTATCTGCTCGCAACTCTTTAGCCAACAAGCCTTTCAGGGCTATATCCTGCCAATTATCAATCCTTTTGATCTGGTCAGTATTGCCATGCTGGCAGGTTTTATCTGGATGTTGTCCTTGCAGGTTAAATCGGGACTGGATAAAGGCATTGTCGCGGTGCTGATGGTGCTGAGTTTGCTCTGGCTTAGTAGTTATATTGTACTGCGTGCATTGCATGTTTATTTAAACACGCCGTTTAATGAACTGGCGGTGTGGGGAAATGCAACCGTTCAACTGAGCCTGACTTTGTTATGGGTCAGTTTGGCCTTTATGACCATGAGTCTGGCCAGCCGAAAACAGTTGCGTTCAGTCTGGATTTTGGGCGGCAGTATTCTGGTGATTGTAACCTTGAAACTGGTGCTGTTCGACCTGTCGCATATCGGCACCTTAACCCGGGTGATTTCATTCCTGGGTGCAGGCTTTGTGATGCTGATGATTGCGTATATTGCACCGATTCCTGAAGGGGAAAATACGAATCCCTCATCCCGACCTTCTCCCTGAGCCATATATGGCGCAAGAGAAGGAGAGGTAACTTCTTTTCTTTAGATGCAAATAAATAAAATCTCCCTAAATCCCTCTTTGAAAAAGAGGGACTTTCCTCCCTGAGCAAATTTAAAGCGCCGCTTTAAATGAAGTGTAAGAAAGGGAGGTTAGGAGGGATTTTATTATTTCAACCCCGCCTCACGCTTCACTTCTTTGGCATTGGCATACGGGTCAATATCTTCATCACTTAAAGGCTGGGCAGGTGCTGGCCGGTCGACAAAGCCCATTTTCGGTACCGGAATTTCAATTTGATTGGCCAGAAAACCGTTACGGATGCGTTCCTGCATTTCATCGCGAACTTTCAGGAAGTTTTCACGGTTACACCAGATGGCAAATAACAGCTCAATCGAGGACTCACGGAAAGCGGTTACGGTTACTGCCGGTTTTGGATCCGCTAAAACCAGCGGGTATTTATTGGCAACATCCAGCAATACCTCACGGACTTTAATGATGTCTTCATGAAAGTTAATCGCTAAAGTGATGGGAATCCGCCGAATCGGAAATTTGGACAGGTTGTAGACGGGGGCACGAATCAGCTGTTCATTCGGTACGCGTACATAGACATTGTCCTGAGTCAGCAGTTTCACTGAAAGCAGGTCAATCGAAATCACTTCACCTTCAATGGTATGACCACGAATCAGGGTCATTTGTACCGTGTCACCGATTTCAAAAGAACCTTCCCCGATCAGGAACAAACCGCTGATGAGGTTAGACGCAGACGTTTGCGAAGCAAAACCCAGCGCTACGGTTAAAATGCCCGCTGCACCTAAAAACACGCTCAGTTTAAAACCGGCTTCTTTCAGGCTGGCCATCACAAAAATCAGGAAGATGAAATAAAAAATCCCGCGTCGCCAAACCAGACTTTGGTGGGCATTAAAGCGTGAGCCAACAGTGCGGATAAAGGTATTGGAGACAAAACGTGCAATTAAAAAACCAATAAAACACAGGACGATGGCAACGATAATTTCGGTCAGGCGTTCTGTGTTGATATTGGTAAAAATACTTTTGAAGCTGCTGGTAATTTCTTTAGGAATATTTGAATCGGCCATATTACCCCCTAGAAAAATGAATCAAACATATTAAACAAGGCACTTGCCGGTTCACGTGGCGGATGGACATAGATCACTTCACCCGCATGAGGAGGGGTACGGTTTTCAATACGGATGCGTGGCGGTCTATCCAAGCCTTCATGCAAAACTTTAATTTGTGACGTCCATAGGCGACCGGTACTTTCACTATAGAACAGGGGGAGTGCAGAGACCGGCACATTCATCCGGTCAAAGCGTAACTGTTGATGGCTGGTATTATGAAATTCAATGGGAGTTACCGCGCGAAAAGCACGTGGCTTGAGCTGATGCAGTTCAGTACGGCCATCCACTGCTGTGGCATAGCAAATTTCGCCATGACGATGATTGGGTCCAAACCAGGTGTCTTTGGGCAGAATCACCGGAATGTCAAACAGCGGATCTTTTTGCCCTTCGACAAAACCGGCAATCCATAAAGGGGTGCTGATATACAGCGTACCGCGCTGGCCAGCCGGAATATAAATCGGATCGACCGGTTTAATCACCACCGAGCGATCAGCCAGACGCGGCATCAGCTGTAATTTATTTTGGGTAGACTTGAACATATAACGTTCAACTTTGAGTGGTTGCGGAAAAGCAAAATTCGGATCTTCAATCGCATGCCACTTCTGTTCATAGTCATACTGCACCTGTGGACGATGATATTCCAGGCGCCATTCCTGCAAACCACGGGTCAGACGAAATAACAGTGAACCAAACTGCCAGGCTTTAGGCTGGTTCAATTCGAAGTTTTGTTCGCCCCACCATTTGATTAAATTGGGCTGCTCTGCATCTACCAGTTCATCGTTTTTAGACAACGGCATATTTCCTTTATAGCTTAATCATTAAAAACAGACTTCACGCTGTCTTATGCTTAGAGTACACTCAAATCAATTTATTCATCATTATAAACTTTGATGCAAGTACTTAAACAATTACAAATACCATATAGTTTTGCCAAGCGACATGGCGTATTGCTGCGCTACGAGGGTAATCAGGCTTTTATTGTGCGCCGTGAAAATACGCCGCTGCTGGCGATACAGGAGGCACGTCGCTATTTGGGGTATCCTGCACAGCACCAGTTGTGTTCTGAGCAGGAGTTTCACCAGTTGCTCAGTTCCAGTTTTGCGGGTGATACCGGTGAGTCGCAACAAGTGGCAGCCGGTCTGGAAGATCATCCGGATTTACTCAGTTTGGCAGATTCGGTGCCCGAAGCTGAAGACCTGATGGATCAGGAAGATGATGCTCCAATTGTCAGGCTGATCAATGCCTTACTGTCTGAAGCCATCCGCGTGGGTGCATCGGATATTCATATTGAATCCTTTGAGAAAAAACTGTCGGTACGCTTGCGTGTCGATGGACAGCTGCGTGAAATCGTGCAGCCACGCCGTGAACTAGCCCCTCTATTGGTCTCGCGAATTAAAGTCATGGCCAAACTGGATATTGCTGAAAAGCGTATTCCGCAAGATGGCCGTATCTCTTTAAGACTGGCGGGGCGTGAAGTGGATGTGCGTGTTTCGACCTTGCCGTCGTCGCATGGCGAGCGTGTGGTAATGCGTTTGCTGGACAAACAAGCTGGACGTCTGAATATGACCCATCTGGGCTTGATGCAGCCGGATTATGAACGTTTGACCCATCTGGTACATCGTCCACATGGCATTATCTTGGTGACCGGGCCAACGGGTTCGGGGAAAACCACGACTTTATATGCAGCCTTATCTGACCTGAATGATGGCTCAAAAAATATTTTAACGGCTGAAGATCCAATTGAGTATCAACTGGAAGGTATTGGACAAACGCAGGTCAACAGCAAAGTAGACATGACCTTTGCCCGCGCTTTAAAAGCCATGCTACGTCAGGATCCGGATGTGGTGATGGTCGGTGAGATTCGTGATCTGGAAACGGCCGAAATTGCCGTGCAGGCATCCTTAACCGGTCACTTGGTGCTTTCTACCCTGCATACCAATACGGCAATTGGTGCAGTCACCCGGTTAAAAGATATGGGGATTGAACCGTTCTTGTTGGCCAGTTCTTTAATTGGCGTGATCGCTCAGCGTTTGGTGCGTACCTTATGCCCGCGCTGTGCAACCTGGCATGAGGCGGATGCTTTTGAAAGCGAAATTTTTAAGCATTTACAAACAGACAATGCATTAAAATTACCGCAACCGAAAGGTTGTGATCACTGCTCGCATACCGGTTTTATGGGGCGGACTGCCATTTATGAAATTGTCCCTGTAGATGAACCGATGCGCCGTCTGATTCATGGCAATGCTGCCGAATATGAACTGGAAGCCTATGCACGTAAACAGTCCGGCTCAATCCGCGATGATGGCTTACGCAAAGTGCTGGCAGGGAAGACCACTTTAGAAGAAGTGCTGCGTGTGACCAATGAAGCCGCGGAGTGATTAGAAGGACTCTTCCTCGGCTTTGCTTTTTCCTCATTATTCATAAGAAAATTTACAACTGAGCTAAGTATGAATAAGGTTTAGGAGTGAATTCATATTTTAAAATATGCAAAGTCAGGAGATTTCTTTGTGCTGAAATTTGGCACCTATAAAGAATCCAAGTTCTAATGCTCTGTATTCGGTAATTTCATAACCAACATTTTGTTTCATTAACTCAAAAAATGCTTCAAAGGCTTTTTCATTTTTTAGCTTTTCGATAAGCTTTAAATACTCAATATAAACTTTTGGTTTTTCGAGTTTGTATTTATGTGGCTCTGAATTGTTTAGAAATCTAAAAACACGACTATCCCATATGGCATATTGCTCTGGGTTGATGAAATGCAATAGTTTTGATGTGCCGACCAAAGAATTATTAAAGGCTGTTTTTAAAGTGGTAAGTTGTTTCTCATCGATGAGCTCACCATTTTTTACATCATTCAATAGGGTGATGATTTCCTTTGAGTTTTGAAGATTTATTGTTTTGAGGGTCGTTGGCATCCAAGAATAAGTAAAGCTTATCCCAATAATCAAATTTTCCAGGTTTATAGATTTTAAATTTTTGAAGTAACTTAAAAAATAAGGATAAGAAAGGAGATAGCTTTCTTCAGTTGATTTAAAATTATGTGCAATATTGGTGAGCTGTATAAGAATGTCGTGATTTGATTTTCTAAGTGATTTCATTTTTAGATATGATTTAGACGTTGTTTGAGTCAATAAAAAGTTACATAGAGTGTACTAGAAGATCTCGGTCTTAAGGTCAATTTAGAATATTTTTAAAAATTAAACCTACTCAAAAGGGGGGCCTGCTTTTAAGTAGGTTTCGAAAATCAGACAATCACATTTCGGATTACATTAATATTGTTACGTGTTGCATTGGAATAAGGACAAACAATGTGCGCGGCATCCACCAGTTTTTGTGCTTCGGCCTGATCCATACCTTCTAAATGAATATTCAATGTCACTTCGATACCGAAACCTGTTGGAATAGGACCAATGCCGACTTCACCTTCAATATAGGCATCTTTGCTGATATTGAATTTATCCCGGTTGGCGACAAATTTCATGGCACCTAAAAAACATGCTGAATAACCTGCGGCAAAAAGTTGTTCGGGATTGGTGCCGCCGCCCGGTCCGCCCATTTCTTTGGGCACGGCTAACTGGACATCCAGAATTCCGTCCGATGAGGTTGCACGTCCGTCACGCCCACCTGTAGCTTTCGCTTTTGCTGTATAGACTGCTTTTTCTAATGCCATTTTTTCATCCCTACATTTTTGTTGAAGCTGTTATGGTGTGGGATTTTGAATAAAGAATAAGCAGTGATTTTGTAATTTTATGGGAAGTCCAGAGATGAAAATTCGGTTTTAAGGCAGGCAAATTAGAAGCTGATAATTTTACGATGCTGAATTAAAGGCATTGACTCACGGATTTGGGTTTGTTCAGCTAAATCAAACGGCACGGTAATTAAACTTGCGCCTTCACTATGAACGATATCTAAAATTTGGCCCCGGCTATTGCTGGCAGCTGCATGTCCCCAAGTCTGACGTTTTTTACCGTGCCAGCCTTGTTGAGCTGCACCTAAAACCTGACACTGGCTATCCAGCGCGCGTGACTGAAGCAATAACTGCCAATGCATCTGGCCAGTCGTATAGGTAAATGCAGCAGGTGCAGTAAGTATATTTGCACCTTGATGACGTAAAGTTAAAGCCAGTTCAGGAAAACGCAAGTCATAGCACACCATCAGACCAATATGGCCAAATGGGGTTTGGGCAACGACCACCTCGGTACCTGGCTCAAAGAATCGAGATTCCTGATATCCACCAACAGCATCACCCACTTGTACATCAAACAGGTGAATCTTGTCATAACGTGCTTCAGTACCTTCAGGGCTGATGCATAAACTGACGGTGCGTACACGGCCATCGGTAATGATGGAACCATCCGGGCGGAATGGGCAGGGAAGTGTCCCTGCCACAATCCAGATTTCATATTGATGTGCCAGTTTTTCCAGACGCTGCTGTAGGTTTTCGAACTGCGCTGCGGTCTCGCGTTGTTTTCCTGCGGCAAAACAGACAAAGTTTTCCGGGAAAACAATCAGCTCGGCTCCCTCTGCTTTACTTTGTTGTATCAATGACTCGATCACGATGAAATTTGCTTCAATATCATCTTGGGAATTCATTTGTACAACAGAGAGTAAAGTCATGGTGTGAGCTCTAAATCATCATTTTTATACGTTTTGTTGAGAGACCTGTTCTAGGCTCTCTTGTTCTTTTTGTAATTGTTTCACCAAAGGCTCAAACATGTTCTGGTTACTTTCATTTAACTTCATCAAGGTTTTATGCGCATCTAGAACAGTGGTTAACATGGCATTATGGGTAATGTGCTCTTCAATTAACTCGCGGGTACAAACTTTCGGGTCACCGCAGTAATTTAAAATCACAAAAACCTGTCCCAGACCCATGCTGTTGGCCAAGGTGGTAATATCCGGATTGGTAGATAACATGACGGCCTGAATCTGATGGGTTTGCTTCAGCTTTAAACCCAGCTTGGCAAGGACACCCAAAACCGTACTGTCAATAAATGTAGTTTGGGTTAAATCTACGATTGCCCCAACGACATTTGATTGCTGTTCAAGTTTACTAAGAAGTTTGTCTAGACTGATACAAGATTGAGCACGCACTTCGCCAATAAGCTTAAAAATATGCGTTCCATTCAAGCTTGCATATTCAACATGACCTGTTGACATATAAATGCCATTTGCAGAGAAGGATATTAAAATTATCACATAGGGCCACTATAGACTCAAGTAGCCAACAGTCGTATATTGCTTAGTTGAAAGTTAACGTATTGATTATGTGATTAATTCATTCGGCGTAAACTTAAGATGGCAATATCGTCTGCCACATGTTCCGGGGCCTGGAATGATTGATTTTGCAAATGAAAGACTAATTTTTCAAATTGTTCATTCAGTCCGCCATCAAATGGTTCAAGTGCACCATCTGAACAAATAATAAACCGGGCATGACGATTCAGTACGCATTCAAACTCTTCAACTTCCAGGTCTTCAGTGAGTCCCAAAGGGAAACTGCTGGTATTTAAAATTTTAGGCGGCTGATTGGGTTCAAAGATAATGGCGGGAGGATAATGCCCGGCACTTGACCAACGCAGTTGATGCGTTTCCAGGTTTAAAATTCCGGCAATCATGGTGATGTGTTTTTCAATATTTTCTTGCACCAGCATGCCATTGAGTTTTTTGACCAATTCACGTGGTGTTTTAGAGCGCCCGTGAAAAGCCGCCATCCAGGAGGTGAGTAGACTGCTGGTCACGCCATGTCCGGAAACATCCGCCAGATAGAACATGATCTCTTTATCGCTGATTTTCCAGTAATCATACCAGTCGCCAGACAGATAGGCAGAAGGTTGAAACAGGGTTTCAACCTTATAGTTCATCAATTCTATAGGGTTTGGGAGTAAACGTTTTTGTAATTCTGCGGCTGAAGGGAGGTCGCGACTATCCTGATTGCGCTTGTACTGAGCATCAATTTTCAGTAAGGAATCTTCCGGGTCACGTGGCAGCTTGTTCCAGATCCAGCCTGCTAAAGCCCCAAGCTCCCAGGCTTGGGCTAAAGCTGTGCCTTCATTTTCAAAAGCCAGCACAATCGTGGGAAGTGACCACTGATGGATAAGATAGTCCTGTACATCAGCAATTGCCAGGATGGTTGGGTCATACAAATCAATATCGTCTATGTGAATCATTTGCACACCGGGAAGTGCGCTGAGTACCTGATCTAAATAAGGAATATTGCGAGTCGGTTGAATGAAATACATAAAGAAATTGTATGATCCTTAAATTGATAACATCGAGAGCTGTACTATAACAATCTAATGATCAGCAAAGGAAGATGCTGTGCTGATCATATTACTATTAAATAAATGCGACTTGTGTGGTGTTTGCATAATCTTCAGAGGTTGCATCACTGGATTGATCAGTATTGTCCTGTTGATCCTGATCCTGATCCTGAGAGCTGTCTTGGTCATCTTCAATGAACAGGGTTTCAGGTTCCAGTCCTTTTTTTTCGGCAATTGAAAAGTTTTTACGCTGTAAATAAATATCGCGAATTGCAGAATATTTATCACCTTGTAACACATCTTCAATATCTAAAAGTTGCGAACGCGCATCAATACCGCGTAGCACTTGCTCACTCCAGTACAGTCCTTCACGATCTTCTAAAAGATACTTTTGGGGACGGGCCTGGCCATCGACAACCAGCCCCACAGTATCACGGAAGGTACTTGGGCCAAACACAGGCAACACCAGATAAGGACCGGAAGGAATACCGTAATAACCCAGTGTCGTGCCAAAGTTTTCTTCTTCGGCAGATAAACCGATACGACGAGCAGGATCAGCAAAGCCCAAGGTGGTGAGGGTATTAATGGTAAAGCGTCCTAAAGATTCTGCGGCACGCAGCGGACGACCTTGAATCAGCTGGTTTACCACATTCCATGGTTCGCCTAAATTTTTACGAAACTGGCGATAAGAGCCACGCACTTCAGTCGGTACTTTTTCCTTATATTGAATGGCGAGAGGGCGGGCAACATTGCGATCTAATACCTCATTAAAAGCAAAGATCTGTCTGTTTAAAGGTTGTAATGGATCTTTCTGGTTTTCAGGTTGAGTTGCGTTGGCGTCTACTCTTAAGTCTTTAGCTTTAATATTTTTTAACTCTTTGAGTGCATCAAGACGGGAGGTTTGAGCTGTCTGAGTTTGTGATGTAGCAGAGTCTAGATCTGATGTAGTTTGAGATTCAGCCGACGGAACTAAATCTTGTGCAAATACAGGAGAAATTAACCCTAAAGATAAAAAGCTAGCCCAAATATAATGAAAGTGACGCATAAAAAATCCTAGAGCTCTATGAAGCCGGTACTTAAAGCTAAAAATACGTAATAAAATATATTAACAGGTCTCTGCATAGGCTTATTAAAACAAATTTGATCAAAATATGTAGGAAAAAAAGATAAAATGATTAAAAAATATCCTGATGATGTGAAAAGTTAAAAAAGGGTGTTGCATTGAGGGTGAAATGCTGTAGAATGCACATCCATCGGCGGTGATGAAGATTAAAACTTCTGATAAAACAGCAACTTAGTTAAAATTGATTGAGTTGGGTTTTAGAGAGAAAGTTTAAAATAATTTGAATTACTGATTGACACTGGGAATAT
>NZ_JACHVD010000031.1:0-10544 GCF_025377055.1 Acinetobacter sp. T_3_1
AACCAAATGGAAATGTTGCCCCGATTAATGAGAGCGCGATTATAGGAAGACCAGTTGGTTGTACGATAAGTTTTAGGAGTAGGTTTATTCATTTTGAAATTATAGGACTGAATAAACCTTATAGGCTAGGTTTGTGCAACAAAGCCCTCTCCCTGTATAAACTTGATATTGTAACAAAATCAAGTTTATTAATTAGAAGAAGCTAAGACAATGAAATTACGATAAATGGTTAGTCACTTTTATATTAGTATTTCTGCGAAATCAATCTCTAAAAATATAAGGGAGACTACCTCCCTTATATTTCAACCAATCGAGATAATCGGTTATCTTATATCTCTAGACCACATATCTTTTACTTAATCCCCATTCTGCCAATATCCGTCTATATGTCGTTGAAGATTTGTCTGCTGCAAAGTGCGCCTCCATTGAAACATCTAATGGAAGTTCTTCCGGTTTTTGACTCTCAACAATATCCTGATCCTCTGCAAAAATTTGTGCATTGAAGTCATATACAGCCTGTAGGTCACCCGTCGTATCAAAATTACGTGTCAACGGAACAAATAGCCTGGTTTGATTATGCGAAACAGGACAACAAGCATTCAAAATTTTTAAAATCCCATTGTTAGGAAAATAGACAGTAAGTGTTGCCGAGAATGGAGGATATACATCAAATTCTCGTTTCCATAAGAAATTCTCTGGCTCTAAATGTCTCAAACTATGAGGAAAGTTACTTACTGTAGAGATATAAATCGTTTTAAGTCCATAATCTGTTCTTTCAGTTTCATATTTTGGCACTACTGGATTATCACGATCAGCGAATGCCTTGTTATGCACCCAGGCAAAATGTGCCACATCGATAAAACCTTCAAGCTGACGACCACTAGAACCTGCTATATCAACAAATGGTGGGAGTATTGATTGATGTTCATCCGAATCCCAAGTTTCAAGAACTGGAAAATTAGCTTCACTTTCATCACGGCTAAATAAGCTGGTCCAAACTAGTCCATATTTCTCAACTACAGGGAATTTAGTTAAGGTGAACCGATCTGAAATTTGGGTAAGTTCTGGTTGAGCAGGGATTTTTACGCACTTACCTTGTGCGTTATAGTTGAGCCCATGATAGGGACAAACAATATTTTCACCTTCTACCCATCCTTTACTTAATGGCACTCCTCGATGTGGACAGATATCTCTGACCAGATGAATTTCTCCACTTTCAGTTTTATAAATAGCCATTTTGACATCAAGAAGCTGAACTTGTTGCGGTTGAGTCGTTACATCCTGGATTTGAACTACCGGATACCAATGCTGCGCTAGAATATTCCAGTCATTTGGGTCAAATTGACTACATTGTGGCTGAGTGAATAAATTGAGAACTGGTATTGCATTCATTTTAGCGCTGCCCCTCTTATAAGTTATTGATTAATTCAAACTTCTTAGCATTGCTTCATCATGACTTTTTCTTTTCTATCTGTCTATTAAAGACTTTAGGAATGGTATTTCTAATTTTTAGAACACTTTTCTTATTATTGTTCTTCTTATCTAAACTTAACGAATAACTAGCATTTTATAACTCATCACAATTCTTAATTGATGCTGAATTACTTGGACTCCTATTACTACTCTGACTTTATTTAGTGTTGCCTTTTTGGCAACGAGTTGAGCGAGATTCTCTGCTATGCACGGAATTAAATTGTCATTAAGTTGATAACAACAAAGTTCAAAGAGCCACAAAAATGTTGATATACACACCACCTTCTACGGCTAAAAGTATTCCAGTAATCGACTTAAGCGACAGTTTTTCCGATAACCTAGAAAAACGGAAATCTGTTGCGTGGGAAATCCATAAAGCATGCAGAACAACAGGTTTCTTCTATATTAAAAATCATGGTATCGCTTCTGAAGTTCTCCAAAAACAACTAGACATTGCAAAACAGTTTTTTGATCTTCCGATCGAAAACAAATTAGAGATTGATTTCAAAAACTCCAAATGCCTTCGTGGTTATGAACCTATGGCAGCCCAAACACTCGATGAGGGTTCTCCTCCTGACCTAAAAGAAGGCTTCATGTCTGGAAAAAACCTAGATTCAAGTCACCCATATGTCCAAAAAGGATATCCACAACATGGGCAAAATCAGTGGCCTGAAGACCTCCCTGAAATGAAAACTCAGACTGAAACTTATATTCAACAGGTGTTAAAACTGGGTAAACATCTAGCTGGTTTACTAGCCCTTTCTCTTGGTCTTGAAGAAAACTACTTCGAAGTAGGCTATGACGAAGCTGTGATTATTACTCGTATGCTTCACTACCCACCACAGTCTGAAGAAATTATAAATAATCAGTTGGGTTGCGGTGCGCACACCGATTGGGGCTTATTGACCCTCTTATTACAAGATGAAGTGGGTGGACTAGAAGTCCGCAACAGTGAGGGTGAATGGATTCGTGCACCTCACATTCCAGATACTTTTATCGTAAATTTAGGTGATTTAGTCCAATTCATGACTAATGGACTATACCTGTCAAATATGCACCGAGTTTTCAATAGTAAAGCAGGAGTCTCTCGTTATTCGGTTCCATCCTTCTTCGATCTGGATTACGAATACAAAATCAAAAGGCTCCAAAATTTAAGTGATGAATTTAAGGCTGAACCTAAAGAAATGACCGTAGGTGAATACTTAGCCTATATGTATCAGAAAACTTACGCTGCGAAAAAAGAAGCCGTTTAATTTATTCAACAGTTGGTATCAAAATTATGAAAAAAATGTTTCCTCTAGGTTGTGCTGGTTTAGGCATTCAAAACTCATCAAAAGAACGACCAGTAAGCCTGAATGAGCCTACTATTCTCGAACAGTTCGAAATGCTAAAAGCTGCGGAGGTCTTTGATTTTCTGGATCGTATCCCTCTTGAAGATAGTCAAATAGATGCTTACATCAAGGCAAGTCAGAAAACAAATATCCCTATTTATTCTGGTTGTGGCTTATATGTCATTGGCAAGGATGAGGAAGCATTCAAACAGGATATTAATCGTAGTGCCGCTGTAGGGGCCAAATTCCACAACATGATGATTTGGGCAAAACATGCAGATGGTCATTATGTAACGAACGAAGAAGTTGCTAAAACTTATATCGATTTCTACACCTACGCTCAAAGTAAAGGAATAACGGTTACCTTAGAGTGCCACGTTGATAACTGGTCTGAAGATTATCGTCGAGTAATTCCGGTGGCAGATCTTATAGAAAAAGAAGGTGTGCCGTTTGAGTTTGCAATGGATTACAGCCATTGTATTTTTAAAATTGAAAATGAAATTGAGCTTGCTGTATCACAAATGCGTGATGATCCTGAAGCTATCAGAAAGTTAGATCCTTTTAATAATGATAGTTTTGCAGATGATTGGCTGAATCGAAATTTAGTTACATGGGGGCAGATCCGTCCTGCAGTCCCGAATAATCCAGTTAACTGGTTAGCATTTGAAACAGGACCATATAATGGCTTAGGAACAAATCGTCCTGGCCGAGGAATTCAGTATCCATTTAATCAACCTACGGAAGGTGAATGGCATACAGACTTCTGGCATGCATATAAGCTTGCACCAACCAAAGAAGTCATTCGTAAAATCATTGATAGCTACTTGAACAATCCAAATTCTAAAGTTCAACTTATGACTGTTGATAATATCAATTTAGAGTCGTATGGTTTAAATTGGAAATACAACATGTTTGCCGACAGTTGCAGTGTTGCCCATTATATTCGTGAGATTTATGAGGAGCGACTGGCAATATTTATGGCAAAACAAAATTCAACTGATACTCTTCAAAGAGAATCAGCATGAATAACCTACTTAATTTAAAAAATATTTTCGTAAATGCCAGTCTTTTAGGACTTTTACTCATCAGTGGGGCCAATCCAGCATTGGCCGCTGATCAAGCGGCTTTTGTCTATGTCGCTCATAAAAACGATTATGGTTGGTCTTATTCACACGATATAGGTCGTCTGAAAGCAGAAAAGTCCTTACAGGGTAAATTTAAGACCTCTTATATCGAGAATATTCTAGATAATGCCGACTCTGAACGTACATTTCGGAGACTCGCACAACAAGGAAATAAGGTTATATTTGCTACTACCTTCGGGTATATGAATGCCATTGAAAAGGTAGCTAAACAGTTCCCGAACACCATTTTTATGCATGCGAACGGATATAAAACTGCAAAAAATGTGGGAGTCTATGATATCCGAACCTATGAAGGCTCTTACTTGCAAGGGGTATTGGCAGGCTATAAGACTAAAAGTAATGTTTGGGTGTTGTAGCACCATTCCCAATTCCTGAAGTCATTAGAGACATCAATGCCTATACACTTGGGGCTCAATCTGTAAATCCAAAAATTAAGACCAAGATAGTCTGGATTAACACTTGGTTTGATTCAGGAAAAGAGCATGAGGCTGCACTTGCATTAATATCGCAAAATGCTGATATATTATCACAAGTCACCAACTCACCCGCTGTAGTTAAAGCTGCTCAGGAAAAAGGGAAATTTGGCTTTGGCTGGAACTCAGATATGAGTAAGTTTGCTCCTAAAGGTCACCTAGCTGCATCAGTGTTATATTGGGAAAAAATCTATACTCCTGTTTTGCAGCAAGTGCATAACAAAATATGGAAGTCGGGATCGACATGGTATGGTGTCAAGGAAGGTGCCATCGATATAGCAGGTTTTGGTCCAATGGTCTCTAACAATGAAAAAATGAAGGTTTTGGCTGTCCGAGATAAAATTCGTAACGGTCAATATATTGTGTTTAGTGGACCACTTTACAAACAAGATGGAACATTACTTTTGGGAAAAGGTAAACATCTCTCAAATACGCAATTGATGAGTATGAATTATTTCGTTAAAGGCGTGGATGCTGCTTATCCAAAATAAACAAAGCTAAGCCTTTATTGAGGGATTTCGATAAGGGCTTAGCTTTTTAGTTGTACTTTTCAGGTTATGTTTATTGTCCAGCTTCGCCTCTTTGTAGGATTTCATCTGTAATAAGCCTGGAGAGAGCGTCTGTTGCTGTGGAAAGATAATGCCCTTTACGTGCATACAGACCTAAATCACAGTAGATACCATTGTTATCATTAAGCGGAATATAGCGAAGGCGATTATTAATTATTTCATTTTCCAACCCAAAGAATGTCTGAAAACCAATTCCCTTATTCCTGAGTATTAACTGTTTCATTAATTCCAAAGAACTCGTTTGCATTTTAAAATTTGGAATAGCATGTTGTGCACCCGCAAATAATGGCGCCAACTGTTGATAAATAGATAAATTAGGTTTTGGCATAATCACATCATAGTCGAGGCACTGATGGAATGACACCGTCTTTTGAGAGGCCAAGGGATGCTCAGTCGATACAATTGCACCTAATTTAAAATGGGATATTGCTATTTGGTGCAAATCATTATGCTTTGGCAAGGCAAAAGCCAAGCCTAGATCCACCCTATTTTCAATGATTTCATTAGGGATATCTTTTGAGCCTAAAATTGTAACCCCTACAGTTACATTAGGATATTTTACTTGGAATTTTTCAATAATCTCTGGCAGGAAATTAATTGCCAGTGTTTCAACACTCGCAATTTCTACATGACCTTTATAAAGCCCTTTCAGTGCATCCAATTCATTCTGCAATCGCTTAGTATCTCGCAATACTAAACTGATATGTCTTGAAAATAACTCACCTGCATGAGTAAGTACCATACCCGAAGGCACCCGATTGAATAATGGTGCTCCAACTTCATCTTCGAGTTTTAAAATTTGCCTGTTTACAGCAGAAGATACGACATTTAATTGTCTGGCTGCTTCCCTGATTGAACCGCACCGGCGTACAGCATCAAAATAATGAATTGCTGCTGAGTGAAAGCGAAGACCACGTGTACTCATTTTAACATCACATCCTATTCCAATTTTAAAGCCCCAATCCATTTATAAATTTGAATGAGCTATTGAAATAGAAGCAAAAAACTTGCCATTAAGTAGCAGCCATTTTTTGGACCTAAAGCATTATTTTCAGTGCATCCCGTTGCTTTTTCAGCATCACCACTCATTTAAAAAAGTTTAAGCAATTGTTTTTATTTAATTAATTAAGAATAGCTCTCTTTTTGGCATCAGCTTGCTCGATATTCATTGCTATGCGGTCTCATGATTATTTTATAAAAAAAGAAAACATTATTTTTGAGAGATTGCTACATGACTGCGCTGGAAAACAATCAAAACATTACCTCTATACCCATCATCGATATTTCTGGACTTTTGGATAATGACATACAAACGCACCAAAACATTGCCTCACATATTCGGAAAGCATGCTTAGATAAAGGTTTTTTTTACATTACGGGACATGGAGTTTCTAAAGCATTACAAGATAAGGTTTTTGAATATTCCAAATTATTTTTTAGTCTTCCCCCAGAACAGAAAAAGCAGTGGTCCAAAGAGCTTTCTGAAGCAAATAGAGGCTATGAATCATTAAGAGCACAAACACTTGAACCTAATTCTCCGCCTGATATAAAGGAAGGCTTTTATATCGGGAAGGAACGCTCACCTTCAGATCCTTTTGTCATCCATAAAGCTTTTAACCAAGGCCCAAACCAATGGCCAGATATTGATGGATTTAAAGAGGTAATGGAGGAATATCAAGTTGAATTGATTAAAGTCTCTGAACGACTCATGCGTGCTATTGCATTATCTCTAAACTTGGAAGCTGACTATTTCACAGAGTTTTGTAAGGATGCAGATTTAGTCACTTTACGCTTATTACACTATCCCCCTCAACCAGCTAATGCTCAACCAAATGAAAAAGGTTGCGGGGCACATACTGATTTCGGCGGGCTTACTCTATTACTTCAAGACCATAATCGTGGTTTACAAGTATGGGATCAGTCAACAAACCAATGGATTTGGGCAGAGCCTATTGAAGATAGTTATGTCGTTAACCTAGGTGACCTAATCTCTATGTGGACGAACAATACATATAGATCCACCCTCCATCGCGTCATCAACATCTCAGGTGGGGAACGATATTCTGTTCCATTCTTCTACAGCGGTAATCACCAGTATCAGATTGAATGCATTCGAGAGTGTTTGGAGGAAAACTCAGAACCGCTATATCCACCAATCAGTGTTGAACAGCATTATCGTAACATGTTCAAAAAAACATATATCTAATAATAAGGAGTTTCCCATGAAAAAATTACCAGTTATCGACATTGCACCTCTTTATGACGTTAACCATCCTGATTATGCAGATATATGCAACCAAATTGACCAAGCATGTCGTGAATGGGGATTCTTCTATATCAGTGGTTATAAACCGAATCACCTTGCAGAAGTTCAAAGTTTAGCTAAAGAGTTTTTTAGTAAGCCTCTACAAGAGAAATTAGAAATAGATATTCAAAAGAATAAAATTGCACATAGAGGATATGGTGCATTAGGAGTAGAACAACTGAACCCTGACTTACCTGAAGACTTTAAAGAAATATATGACATGGGTGTCCATTTAGAAGCTAATCATCCCGAAGTCATTAATCAAGAACCTCTAAGGGGACCAAATGTTTATCCAAATATTGAAGGGTGGAAAGTAGCTACAGAAGAGTATTTTGATGAAATGGTGGATTTAGCAAAAATATTGCTTAATGCCATGTCTCATGCCATTGGTCTTCCGCAAAATTATTTTGATCATTGTCTGCAAGACAGCCTATGTTTTCTCCGGTTAATTCATTATCCGCCTACCTTAGACAATACAGACTCTCAAGGTTTTAATGCGGGAACACATACTGATTATGGGTGTGTAACTATTTTGGCTCAGGATGAAGTAGGTGGATTACAAGTTCAGGATGTAAATGGTAATTGGATCGATGCTCCTCCTATACCTAACACCTATGTAATCAATATCGGAGATATGATGGCACGATGGTCAAATGATCTCTATAAATCGACACCTCATCGCGTTTCGAGTCCTAAAGGAAAACAAAGATTCTCATTTCCATTTTTCATACAACCTAGTCCAAAAACTGTAATCCGTTGCCTACCTAACTGTTACAGCGAATCCAATCCACCTAAGTACTTACCAATTACTAGTATGGAATATTTGCAATCACGTTTTAGTGCAACCTACAAACATCGTGCTGAAGTTTGAATATCGGAAACAATTATATGAAAAAAAATGCGCCCTATCTATTTTTAAGCACATGTTTAATAAGCACTTATTCTTTTGCTGAGGAATCATGGTTAAATTGGCAATCCAATAGTATTTCTGCACTTTACGGTAAAGGTTTTGAAGTTGAACCAGATACACATGAAACCATTACCTTCGAACATGCTAGTAATTGGAAATGGGGAGATCTTTATCTATTCGTCGACACTTATTGGTTTGATGGCGAAAAGACAGCTTCCCAAGGCCATAATGCGGTCTATACAGAAATAGCCCCACGCTTTTCAATAGGAAAACTAACCAATACGAATTTGAGCTTTGGGCCAGTGAAAGATGTCCTAATAGCTACGAGTTTTGACTTAAGTATTCAAGATCAGCCTGGCTATGACGATATGTGGACTTATTTAGTTGGTCCAGGTTTTGACCTAGATATCAAAGGCTTTGATTATTTCACCCTTAATTTTTACTATCGCATTCCAGACGATGGAAACACCCCAAGTGGACAATGGCAAATCACTCCTTCCTGGTCATATACCGTCCCATTTCTTAAATCATCAATCATTTTTGATGGATACATTGATTGGGTAGTCAATTCCAAAGGTAATAACTCTTCCGACTTTCACTTTAACCCACAAATCAAATATGACCTTAGCCCTCATCTAGGCTTAAGCCCAAAAAAATTAGCAGCAGGTATTGAATACGACTATTGGAAAAACAAATTCTTAATCGAAGACACTCCATATTTTAAAACTAATCAAAATGCTACTAGTTTCATCGTCAAATATACCTTTTAGGCTGAAGGAGAAAAACATATATGACTAACACAATCACAGCCAATAACTTAAAACCAAGCTCCATGATTTTTCTCAGTATCCAGCACGTCTTGGTAATGTATGCAGGTGCTGTTTCAATTCCCCTAATTGTTGGAGGAGCTTTAGGGTTAAGCACTGCAGAAATTGCTTTCTTAATTACTGCAGATCTATTTGTTTGTGGCATTGCCACCCTCATTCAAACTATTGGTTTTAAAAATGTAGGTATTCGCTTTCCCATTATGATGGGAGTTACCTTTACTGCAGTAGGCCCAATGATTGCAATTGGGACTAATCCAGATATGGGACTACTAAGTGTATTTGGGGCAATCATTATCGCAGGGATCTTTGGCTTCCTGATTTCACCATTTATTGGAAAGTTAATACGATTCTTCCCTCCTGTGGTGACAGGAACTCAAATTCTTGTGATTGGTCTATCTCTCATTGGTATTGCAGGCACATGGTCCGCTGGCGGATATGGGGTAAAAGACTTTGGAAATCCATTGTACTTATCTATCGCTGCCTGTGTTCTATTAAGCATTATTATCATCAGCCGTTATGTTAAAGGCTTTTTGGGCAACATTTCAGTTCTAATCGGGATGGGAATTGGTTATATCATCGCTGCATTTTCTGGCCTCATCTCTTTAGACAAGATAGATGAAAGCCCATGGTTAGGTTGGGTGATGCCATTTCACTTCGGTATTCCAGAGTTTAACTTTTGGGCTGTCTTGACTATGTGCGTAGTCATGCTGGTTATTTTCATTGAAACAGCTGGGATGTTCATGGCTGTAGGTGAAATTGTTGAAGAAGAGGTGGATCAGGAAAAATTGACTCGCGGTTTTAGAGCTGACAGCCTTGGCACAATGATTGGTGGGATTTTTAATATCTTCCCGTATACATCCTATGCTCAGAACATCGGTTTGCTAGCGATCACAGGTGTTAAGAATCGCAGTGTATGTGCTTTAGCTGGTGTGTTTTTAATCCTTTTAGGTCTATTTCCTAAAATAGCTTACTTTGTTGCGTCTATACCCTCATGTGTTCTAGGTGGAGCCGCATTGTTTATGTTTGGGATGGTGACATCTAATGGTATCAAAGTACTGCAGCGTGTCGACTTTCAAAATGTGAATAATCTCTACATCATTGCAGTCAGTGCCGGCATAGGTATGTTGCCTGTATTCTCACCTACTATTTTCTCACAACTACCATCTTATCTTTCACCTCTGTTAAACAGCCCAATTTTGCTAACGGCTTTTTGTGCTGTGATTTTGAATGCTGTTCTCAATCGAAAACAGCGGATATTGGATGAATAGTATCTTCAGAAATTGAAAGATGCATAAATATCAGATACACAGGGCTTTGTTGCACAAACCTAGCCTATAAGGTTTATTCAGTCCTATAATTTCAAAATGATCAAATCTTTATTTAGACTCTCTTTACGCATGGTCACAGGTTTTGTTCAAAGTCTGATTAAACTTTGTGGATTAAATTGGACCGCACCAGATTACAGTACGCTTTGTCGAAGACAAAAACATATTGATATTGCGATTAGCTAT
>NZ_JACHVD010000032.1:0-6834 GCF_025377055.1 Acinetobacter sp. T_3_1
GAGATGGCTATCCTCCTTACACAAACCGCCAATTCTGGCTGATGATACCTACGTTTCCCTCAAGCAGGGTACGTAGTCGCGTGCTCTGCTTTTACAAAATGGAGCTACGCTATGTTTTCCCGTCATAAAGTTCTTTATTTATATATCTTTTGCTGCTCATAACTAGGAGCAGACATGTATCTTTCTCTTTTATCAATTGCTCTCGGTTCTGTAATCGGTGCCTGGCTTCGTTGGGGCATAAGTCTAAGATTTAATAGCGTATTTGAAAATATTCCTTTCGGGACAGTGATTGTTAACTTAATCGGTGCTTTTATTATTGGATTAGCTGTATCATTTTTTTCAAATAGCTCAATAAGCCCTAATTATAAGTTATTCGTTGTGACAGGCTTCTGCGGTGCTTTAACGACCTTTTCAACATTTTCAGTTGAAATTGTTGCGTTGCTACAAGCTTCAAAGTTTGAATATGCTATCTCAACAATAGCCATCCATGTAATAGGTTCATTAATCTTTACAGTACTAGGAATACTTTCCTATCAATTTTTCACTAATCATTAATAATCTAAATATTAGAAGGTAAAACAATGAGTTTTAAAAATGTTAAAGCAGGTACTAATCCACCAGATGACTTTAATAGCATCATCGAAATCCCGGCAAATGCTAAACCCATCAAGTATGAAGTGAATAAAGAATATGATGCTTTATTGGTTGATCGCTTTCTAAGTACAGCAATGTCATATCCGTACAATTACGGTTATATTCCTCAAACATTAAGCGAGGATGGTGATCCCTTAGATGTATTTGTAATAGCTCCCCATGCGGTTGCTGTAGGATCAGTAATTCGCAGCAGACCTGTCGGAGTCATGTATATGGAAGATGAAGCCGGTATTGATGCAAAGATCATTGCTGTACCTCATTCTAAGCTCACACCTCTATATAACAATGTTGAAGATCTGAGCGACCTCCCTCAGCTTCAATTAGATCAAATGAAACATTTCTTTGAACATTATAAAGACTTGGAAAAAGGTAAATGGATGAAATTTAATGGTTGGGGCAATGTAGAAGAAGCCAGACAGGAGATTCTAAAATCTATCCAAGCATACAAATAATTTAGATCAAAGGGACCCAAATCTGAGGTCCCTTTTTATGCTATTTAACATAATGGGCATTATACGAAATGCATACATTTAAAATTATAAAAATCAAAAACTTATGATATAAAGAATGTGCTCGACGATGTCGGAAAGCCGGCTTGGAAACAAGTCGGCTTTTTATTGAGCGGTTTTGATAGTTCTTGCCAATAATTTTGTTTAAAAAGTAAACAATTTTGAGGTTTTTCAAATTTTATCAATACCTCAATGTCCAAAATTATCCACATTTTTTGTGGATAAAATTTAGGCTATTTTGTACGCTTTGGCTCACATGAAACTCGGCCCTTTGCTCCTATGCGGCATACTGGAATTTTCCTATGATGAACTCATCGGGAACAGGAAGTTTCATAACATAAAACAATAATTATAAGTTATTCGATAGGGATCAGAGGATAGTGAAAGCACATGAGAAAACATGAAAAACCCCGGCAGGATGCCGGGGTTTTTTATTATCTAGAAATAGTAATTAGTTGGCAGTATCTAATTGGTTTTGATTGATAAATTTAATCAACGTATCCTGAATAAACTCACCCAACTCAACACCTTGTTTTTTAATTAATTTTTCTAAATTTTCAATTATTTCATGGTCTAATTCAAACGAAATTTCTGATGAGGTTGCCATTAATAAATCGTAGTTGCTTTCTACCATTTTTTTAAAGACTTCCTCAGGATTATTCTTTAATGGCACGTTGAAGGACAGTCGGAGAGAACTGTTAATAATTTCAACATGTGTGTATCCAAGATGTTCTGTATTTTTTCCGACAAATCCTAAATGCTTCATCATGATTCTCGAATCTGGTTATAGCCAATAGCCCTCAATCGAGAGCTATATAAATCAAGCCAGGCTTTCTTTTACAAATTGTGGATCAACAATAAATAATCGAATAAGCGATGTTGCTGCTCCTGAAGGTCTTCTAGCACCTTGTTCCCAAGATTCGAGTGTACGTCTCGAAACACCCAGAAGTTTGGCAAACTGTTCTTGTGTCAGTTGAGCCTTTCTACGAGCTAATGCTACATCGGTCTCAGTGATTACAGTTCTTTTAGCTGCATTATTAGCAAGCATATCATCTATACCTTGCAAGATTTCAGCTTCAATATCTCTGGTTGCTTCAAAAGCTTCGAGTTCTTTTTCAGTCATTAAACGAGTCATTTAATTTCTCCACCAATGCTTGAAGAGTTTTTTTACTAAGCTGTACCGTTTGCTTTTTACTGTACAGGGTCAATAACCAAATCTCTCCATTTGTTAAACGATTAAAGTAGATGACTCTGACACCACTACTTTTACCTCTCCCACCGCTCGTCCATCTAATTTTACGAATGCCACCTGAATTAGGCTCTACATCTCCTGCTTCAGGATTTAATGCCAAGAATGTTTTGAATTCTTCGTATTCTTCCTGAGTCCAATAAACAAGACAGTATTTAGTAAATAATGGGGTTTCACATATTGTATACATTGCTTGTATTCATACTACCTTGTAGTAATTTATTCTATACGACTATGTAGTATTTTTAAATATTAATTCTGAGTTTTTGGTTTTTAATTCTTACATAATTCCAAAGCTAAAGGATATCAAACACGTATGAATGAAATTTTACGTGATGCCATGCTAAAAAAATTAAAAAATCCTCAATAAAAAATGGGAGCTCGACTCCCCGTTTTTTTATTACAAAATTTATAAAATTTGATAGAATGGAAAAATTATTCAATTAAATTTTATGGCTTTTTTATGAAAAAAATTATTATCGGGGTTTTAACTGCATCAACACTTTTAATTTCTGCATGCAGTACATCACAACCTATGTGGAGAAAAGCAGGAATAACTCCACACGATGTAAATAATGCTTTAGCAAAATGTCGCTATGATGTAGGTTTGGCTAAAGTAAACCAGAATGAAAAAGCTGAAATGATACAAGATTGTATGATGGCTCAAGGTTTTAGATACACCTATTAATATTAATCAAATTAAACTTTATCGGTATCTTAATGAAAAAGTTAATAGGTTTCACAGCTATAGCTATTATTTGTACAAGTTCTTTAGCAGAAATTCCTGTAAAAAATAATAGTATTCCTTTTAATAAGCTTCCTATAGAAATCAAAGAAGTAGTCCAAAATCATTATATTGAAGCATGTGAAGGCATAGCTGAAGATGAAGAGATGGCGATCAAGAATCCTAAAATCACTTTCGATAAAGGTTTTCTAGTAAATGTAGATTTTAATAATGATGGCTTAAAAGACTACATTATCCGATCTTCAGAAGTTACCTGTGAAGGTGCTTACTCAATGTTCACTGGCAACAGTGATGGTTTTATAGATATCTACTTTCAAAATAAAGCAGGTAAATATGATCATGTACTTAACTATTGGTTAGGACGTGAAGGATTAGAACTTGAAAAAAGAAAAGATGGCTATCGTTTTATATCTGAATATAACGACAGTTATCTAACATGGGATAAATCTATAAATAAGTTTATTTCATATTATGGCCCTGAAAAAAGAAAAGATATTTTAGATATTAATGATGAGAACTCGACAACTAGCCAAACCTCTACAGAGAAAGGTGAAGTTCTAAGACAAGCTTTTCAATAATTTAGACATATTCAAAAGACGCCTATGTAAAGGCGTCTTTTTATTTATTTAACATAAAAACTCTTATACGAAGCCAAAAAAGTAGCCCCACCCCCATGTTGGATAGGAGCTTTATGGCAAAAAATAGAGTGAATTCGATAAAAAATGAAATCCTCTAATTCTTGTTTTAATTATTTTTCTAACTAAGAATTAGAGGATTAATTTCTTTACCTCTGGAGTTTTATAATTATTGTTATAAAATTTATTAAATCACTTATTGCTCAAATAATCTTCACAATCTGATCATTCACTCATGGATAAGTGTGATGGAAACCACAAAATCAATCAGATCTAAAAATCATACAATTACACTATTTATGATGAGCGAATTGTTCTTTTAATTTTCTGATCAGTCTTGTATTGCGACAAAGCATAGACCGCCCAGATGGCAGCCGGGATCCAACCTAAAACTGTAATCTGAAGTAGCAAACAAATGATGCCTGCAAATGGTCGCCCTATGGTGAAAAACAGCAGCCAGGGAAAAATTAAAGCAATTAGCAATCTCATTTCAAATTCCTATGTATCTTTTCAAAAAATTAATAATTAACTGCCGACAGATCAAACAGCTTACGATCTCTTTCATCCGTTAAATACTTATCCATCTGAGCAATCAGTTTTGCCCGAGCCTGTTCATCATCTTCGGTAATTTTCAACATACAGGATCCGATCAAAATCTTGCGTCTGGTATCCTCCTTTCGTGCCTGTTCTTTCTCTTTGGCACGTTCTCTTGCCAGTGCTGCCTGTCTTTGAGCCTTTAACTGCTTTAGCTTTTCTTCCTGTGCCTTAATTTTACTATCTAGAGTTTCAGTAACGCTCATTAATCTAATACCATCATCCTGGGAAACCATCCCTAACATAAGCGCACTTGAATCTGCATTCAAGGTGCTATATGTATAGTAATGTTTTCCTCGAAGAGCGCACTTATGCAAACTTCGTTTGCAAGTCCGATTGGGGTCTCCCCAATACCCCGACAACCGTATTCACGGTTGTATTTCACTACGTGAAAATTTAAAAGCGAAAAATAGGCATGGCGATTTACCACTTTTCAGTCAAAACCGTAGCACGATCAGCAGGGCGTTCCGCCACTGCTGCGATTGCCTATCGGGCAGGTGAAAAGATCTATTGCGAACGTGAAGGCCGAGAACATGACTACAGCCGAAAAACCGGTGTGGAATACAAAGAAATTTATTTACCAGAAGGCGCACCAGAGCATTTAAAGAATCGAGAAAAACTCTGGAACGAAGTTGAACAACGGGAAACCCGAAAAAACTCGACTGTAGCCAGGGAATTTGAAATTGCCTTTCCAAGTGAACTGAACCAGGAACAACGTCTGACCATGCTCGAAGAATTATGTTCCAGCATCGTGGAAAGACATCAGGTAGCAGTCGATGCCTGTATTCATGCACCGCATACCGGATCCGGCAGTGATGAGCGCAAGTATCACGCCCATATCCTAATGAGCTCACGTAAACTTACGCCAGAAGGTTTTACAGAGAAACCCCGGGAACTCGATCAGAAACACAGTGGAGAAATCGAGCACTGGCGTGAACACTTTGCCGCTATCTGCAATGTGCACCTGGATCGAGCCGGATCCACAGCCCGGGGCGACCACCGCAGCTACAAAGCCCAGGAGAATGGCCTGGAAGCCACCCTGCACGAAGGACCGAAAATCACGGAACTACGTAGAAGAGGCATCGAAACCGAAATCAGCCGAAGCAATGATGAAATCAAACAGAGAAATCAGGCTCAGTTGCAATACGACAAAAATATGGACGTTCTAATTGCTGAAAATGAGATAAAACTCAGCACACTGAAAACAGAACAGCAGATCCAAATCAAGAATAGCGCTAAAACGCCACCAATTGACGAAAAAGCCCTGTTTGAGGAAAAACAGAGGGAAACCCTTGGCAAAGTGCTAAAACGNCTAATTGCTGAAAATGAGATAAAACTCAGCACACTGAAAACAGACCAGCAGATCCAAATCAAGAATCGCGCTAAAACGCCACCAATTGACGAAAAAGCCCTGTTTGAGGAAAAACAGAGGGAAACCCTTGGCAAAGTGCTAAAACGCGAAATCAGCGCAACAGAGGCGAATCTAGACCTGGATTTTATGCAGGATGTTTTCAAAAAGGCAGAAAACACCTTGGGTAAGATGCAAAAGCATAAAAACGAGTTTAGTCAGCAGCTCGCCCAAGACATCGTGAAAAGTGGACTCCAACAAAGTCATGACAAATTGCAACGCCTGGTGGATCAACACAACCAAATAACCCAGAACAAACCCTTACTGTTTGGAAAAAAAGCCTGGGGAGCCCAACGTGATGCGATTTACCCAGAACACAAAAAACTGAAAGGTCAGCATGAGCACCAGAAAAAACATGGTGTGAAGGATTTATTGGAAAATGAAAAATTCAAAGAACATGCCTGGAAGCACTACCAACAACAACATCCGGCCAAAGCCAAGCAATACCAGACTCTATACCCAACCTATCAAGTCATTAAAAAATGTGTGGATGAGATCAAAGCAGAACAACAAATGAAACTTAGACAAGAACAACAGCTCAAAGCAAAGCAACATGCGCCAAAAATGAAATCTCGTGGCATGAGTCGATAAACAGAGCGAGTGTCTACGAGCGAACTGAAAAAATTTGCTTATCCCTTTCCCTGATTACAAGCTCCCTATCCATCAATCACCTGCTTTACAGAGCATCCCGAATGGGTGCGAACTTTCCAAGTTTGATTCCTAAACCGAGCGTAGCGAGAAAAAAAAAGCTTATGAGCGAAGCGAATTCCGAGTTGCTTTTGCTTTTTCTAAAAGTCACGAAAACGTGAACCAAAAATTGCCCCGACGAATCGAGCGAAAGCGAGATTCAATAGAGTTTGAGCGAAGCGAAAACCAAGGGCAATTTTTCATGAAATATGCTTTTAATTATTTTTTAAATTTTTTAAATGTTTTTAACTCGACTGAATCCTTTTATTTATAAGACTTTCAAGCTTTATATAGCAACGTTTCCTCGGTTATATAGCAACGTTTCCTCGGTTATATAGCAACGTTTCCTCGGT
>NZ_JACHVD010000032.1:6842-9476 GCF_025377055.1 Acinetobacter sp. T_3_1
CAATTTTTCATGAAATATGCTTTTAATTATTTTTTAAATTTTTTAAATGTTTTTAACTCGACTGAATCCTTTTATTTATAAGACTTTCAAGCTTTATATAGCAACGTTTCCTCGGTTATATAGCAACGTTTCCTCGGTTATATAGCAACGTTTCCTCGGTTATATAGCAACGTTTCCTCGGTATTTGACAACAAATATTTATTATGTTGTTATAGCAACACAATAAGATTGTTGCTAAATAGAATGACATGACAGACTTAGTCGTAAAATCTAATAAACTTGTACAAGCTTTACAGACACTTACGTTAAGCGAAACCCGTTTACTTCAGCTCGCAATTGGAGACGCTCGTGAGACTGGACAAGGATTATCAACAGATGAACCTTTAGAATTAAATGCTCTTAGATATGCTAAAGCATTTAACGTTTCTCCAGATGCAGCTTATCTAGCGTTAATTGAAGCAGAAGATTCTCTTTTTAAAAGACAATTTACGATTACTAATGAAGATGGAACTTTAACAAAAAGTCGCTGGATTCAAGATGCTAATTATCGGAAGGGTGAAGCAAGAATTTTAGTTACCTTAACTCGTGTGGTAATTGACCATGTCACTAAAATAGATGGGTTTGAACAGTACTGTACTAGTTATCATTTGAAAAAAACTGCTGACTTCAATAGCGTTTATGCAGTACGTCTTTATGAACTCTTAATGCAATGGAAGTCTGTAGGGAAAACGCCTGTTTATGAATTAAATAAATTTCGAAGCCAACTTGGTATAGGGATTAACGAATACACTCGAATGGAAGCATTTAAGAGACGTGTTTTAGATATTGCAGTAGATCAAATCAACGAATTTTCAGATATCACTGTTAAATACGAACAACATAAAAAAGGTCGTTCAATCTCAGGATTTTCTTTTAGCTTTAAGCCAAAGAAAGCAACTATTCGATCTATAGAAACTAATAGATATCCTAATACAACTGATCTGGTCTCGAGAATGACAGATAAGCAGCGCCACTTATTCGCTACTAAACTTTCCGAACTACCAGAAATGGGTAAGTATTCTCAGGGTACAGAAAGCTATCCACACTTCGCTATACGTATTGCTGAAATGCTTCAAGATAGTGAAAAATACCAAGAATTATTCACTTATCTTCAAAAAGTTGGCTATCAAGCTGCCTAACATTTATACTTGATCATTTGTCTATTAGGCAGTCTCATAGACAACAACTTTTGACAGAGTTAGGCATAGATTTACAGCATGAAAAGCCTTACAGTTCTTGAGCTTTCTAAGCTTTACAATATCAATAGACATACGATTTACAACAACATAAAGAAAGGAATTTGAAGTAAAAATTCTGATAATAAAATTGATCTGGCTGAAGCTATCCGTGTTTTTGGCGAACCTTCAAAAAAACTAGATGTAAAAGAGTCTGTAAAAATAGACAGTCCAAATTCGGCAGAAGTTTTACTACTTAGGCAACAGATAGACATGCTAAAAAATCAGCTTGATGATGCAAAAGAGCGTGAATCCTTTTATCAAAATCAAATTGAGACGATGCAACGTCTACTGGAAGCACCCAAACCAAAGATCCAAGACCCTAGTGAACTCGAACTCCCTAAATCAGCTCCCATTGTAGAAATGAAAGAAGAGGTANAATAGGCGGGGAACGTGAAAAATCATAAAAAAAACCCACCTTGGGGAAGATGGGCTATCAACTAGAAACTACAGCATTGATTTCTAAGTGGAATTATAACGCATTTCGTATAAGGTGTATTATGTTAATTTTAGAGATTCTACATAAATGTAGAGTCTCCTTCACTTAGATTCTGGCATGTGTTCCATACTTATCAATCATGATAGAGCTGGCTTCATTTAAGCCACGCACAGTGACATTCACACCATTCTTTTGAAATTTATTTACAACAGAATCAAGCATGGCGACTGATGTTACGTCCCAAATGTGAGAATGGGTCAAATCAATAATCACATCCTTTACATCCTCTTTAAAGTCAAAACCTTGCATGAATTTTTCAGAAGAACTAAAGAAGATCTGACCTCTCAAATCATACAAACGGTCCGTTCCATCAAAAGAAGCTGTCACCTGGATATCATTTTCAAGTTTATTCGCCAAGAACAAGGCTGAAAGCAAAACGCCCGTTAATACACCTAGAGCCAAGTTATGCGTAGCAACAACTACAATCACTGTCGCAATCATGACGATATTACTACTCTTAGGATTATCTTTTAACTGAGTGACAGAACGCCATTCAAAAGTACTAATAGAGACCATGATCATTACCGCTACCAATGCAGCCATTGGAATCACTTTGAGCCAGTCGCTAATAAATACAACCAGAATAAGAAGAAAAATACCCGCAGAGAATGTTGATAAGCGTGTAAGGCCGCCTGATTTTACGTTAATCATAGATTGGCCAATCATGGCACAACCGGCCATGCCACCCATAAAGCCAGAAGCAATATTCGCAATCCCTTGTCCCTTACATTCCTGATATTTATCACTTGGCGTATCTGTCATTTCATCCACGATAGTTGCTGTCATCATCGATTCAAGTAAACCTACAGCCGCCAGTGCTACCGAATAAGGCAAAATAATCATCAATGTTTCAATATTCAA
>NZ_JACHVD010000033.1:0-9194 GCF_025377055.1 Acinetobacter sp. T_3_1
GGAACTTCATCGACTCAAATCTCTATTTGCAACAGTGCCCTTCAAGATCACCGCCACCATATTGAAGATAAGCGGGAGATATACGGAATTAACTCGAAGATACATGCTTTAACTTCAGCGAATCGTACATTCACGAAGGAAGAAATTGTTACCGAGGTTCGTGCGAATCTTAAATCTAAATCTATTTTAGGTGATGAGATCGGTAGCATTAGAGGTATGAAAATTGCAAAAGGTGAGCTTCTCAAACTTGAGGAAGGGTTACAGATCAAGACTGGATTCTTTAAGAAAGAAACCTTTGAGAAGGGAACAGAATTAAAGGTTCTTGATGCCTACAAGGTGAAAGATAAACCAATGATTAAAGCTCGAATCAATGATATGGAATATGAGATTCCATTTGAAAAACTTTCTGTTAAGTATTCAGATCGGTACTTCACAGAGTTTAAAGATCAGAGCGCACACCGTTTTACTGCCCGCAATAAAACTGAAGTTTATAGCGAGTACCGTGAGCAGTTATTGAAGCAAAAGATTACTGCACCGGAAGAAAATTTGAATGCTCCTAATCACAAGATGAAGCTGCAAAGCAATCTTAATACTACCCCTAGAAATACACCTAGAATCTAACTTCACCTGGCATAAGTAAGTGAAAATAACAAACCATAAAGGACTTTTTAATGAGTAAAGATGATCATGATAAATTTTTATTATTCCTGATAGTTGTAGGCTTTATCGTGTTAGTTGTCTGCGGTCTTGCGTGGCAGGGAGCAGGCATCTTTAACTTGCCTTTCACAGTGATGCTATGGACTATCATCAGATTAATTATCGTGGTATCGCTTGTATTTATTGCTGGAAAATTCGGTCTACCAAGAGAGTTTACTTTCCCCGCAGCAGCAGTAGGTTTAGCTTTTAGTTTATTCCCTGTCCTTGATCATATTGCGTTAGGTTATTCTGCTAAAAATTTCTATGAAACCACTAATTTTATGGGGCAAACGGTTCGGGAATTTGGTGCCAGTAAAATTACGGTCTGGTGGGGTTCGATTTATGCCAAAATAGCCTATGCTAGCCTTGCAGGTTTAATTGGATATGGTGTTAAGGTCGCCACTGATGATTAAAAAAGAAAAACCAACTTGAAGTTGGTTTTTCTTTGGTTCTAAAGAAGATCAGTAATTAGGGTTTTGTACGAGAGTAAAAAATTATCACATTGGCTTACTCTCAAGCCTTTGATTTTATGTGAAAGCATATAAACTGAAAAAACAATAAATGTTCATACTGGAACTTTAGATATGAATCTATGAAACATTTATGAGTAATAAAGTTTCATACTAGCTTATGACCCTTACACGTTTGCCATAGGTACGCCTACCTGTACCAGAACAAACTGGACACCATGAGTTATTGTGAAATAAGTTTTGAAAAGTAGGATTCCATTTATGCTTCTTTTCACATTGCACATCAAGCTTCTGACGTACATTGATGTATTCTGTAGAAAATAAAACACCGCCTTTACTTTCTATAAATTCCTTAACAAATTCATAGGTATGTGCAACATCTCTATTGCTACATTCATTACACCAAGATTTTTTATGTATATGAACGGCAGGAGTGGCATAAAATTCATGGCCTTTTTCACATCTATATAGGAGTTTAACAGTCCTACCTAGATATTCTTTTGAAAGACATTCTCCTTTATGCTGTTTCGCATAGTTTTGACACCATTCAAGATTGTATTTAGGTAAGGCCATAGATAAATCCTTTGAGCAATCTAGTATGAGAATTTATTGCTCAGTATGATACTTTAATACTTAGTATGAAACTTTTTTACTGCCCCACATAGGCTTTTTGATGTGGAAAGGTGCAGGCACAACTGGCTTAGACTTTGCAAGCTTTACTAAATCCTTTTTAGGCATTATTGGTGTAGGTGCGGCTTTATAATTCGCAATAAAATTTAGTCTGCCTAAAGCATTTGTGTTTCCCGCAATCGCTATTTTATTGGTTGCTTGCTTGTTCCCCGCATTAAATTATTATGCTCTTGAAGCATCTGAAAAGTCATTTAACCAAACAACCAATTTTTTAAGTCAGCCAGTACATAAGTTTTCAGCAAATAAAATAACTGTACTTTGGGGCATGTGGTACATGAAAGCCCTATATTTAGCCATAGCAGGTTTAATTGGCTTTGGCATAGCTAAAGCTTTATATCCTGAAGTGATTTAAAAAAATTGGATATTTTTATTTAGAAATTACATTGTATGTTTACAACATAAATTGAGATATATAAAGATGACCCATTGAAATGGGATTAAAAAAAATACTTTATTTTTAATATTATAATTATATGTAGTTCAACTAATGGTGTAATAGGTTTTAGTTATAAACTTATTCATTCAGGAATTATATTGCTGAATGAATAAGTCTAATTGATTTATTTATGCAACCCAACTATTCATTTGATTCATTTGATTCATTTGATTCATTTGATTCATTTGATTCATTTGATTCATTTGATTCATTTGATTCATTTGATTCATTTGATTCATTTGATTCATTTGATTCATTTGATTCATTTGATTCATTTGATTCATTTGATTCATTTGATTCATTTGATTCATTTGATTCATTTGATTCATTTGATTCATTTGATTCATTTGATTCATTTGATTCATTTGATTCATTTGATTCATTTGATTCATTTGATTCATTTGATTCATTTGATTCATTTGATTCATTTGATTCATTTGATTCATTTGATTCATTTGATTCATTTGATTCATTTGATTCATTTGATTCATTTGATTCATTTGATTCATTTGATTCATTTGATTCATTTGATTCATTTGATTCATTTGATTCATTTGATTCATTTGATTCATTTGATTCATTTGATTCATTTGATTCATTTGATTCATTTGATTCATTTGATTCATTTGATTCATTTGATTCATTTGATTCATTTGATTCATTTGATTCATTTGATTCATTTGATTCATTTGATTCATTTGATTCATTTGATTCATTTGATTCATTTGATTCATTTGATTCATTTGATTCATTTGATTCATTTGATTCATTTGATTCATTTGATTCATTTGATTCATTTGATTCATTTGATTCATTTGATTCATTTGATTCATTTGATTCATTTGATTCATTTGATTCATTTGATTCATTTGATTCATTTGATTCATTTGATTCATTTGATTCATTTGATTCATTTGATTCATTTGATTCATTTGATTCATTTGATTCATTTGATTCATTTGATTCATTTGATTCATTTGATTCATTTGATTCATTTTTTTTAACTTGTTTTTGTTTAGAATTTTCAACTTTAGAAGCTTTTAAATTCTTTTCAAGAAATAACAAGCCGCCATCTGCATAACTAAAACTTGCGATACTAAAGAATGCACTAATTAACAGTAATTTAGTACAAAATTTATTTTTGAATAGCATGTTTATTTACTCTCATTTAATACTTGTTAGATATTCTAACTTTAAAGAATTAACACCCAGAGGACTCATAAATTACATTCTTGTAATTTTAAAATGTCTCAGGATGGTGTTTAAAGTGCGTGTGATAAATAGAAGTGTAATACAGGAAAATGGTAAGGTTTATCAGCCTAGTCATCTGTCCATTATGTAGAAAGAGCAGCACTTTAATGTTTATGCTGTTCCAATGTATTACATTCCTTACTTTCTATTTGTAACGTAATTTCAGTAATACTATGATTATGTTTTAGAACTTCTAAGGCCTTTTGATAGAGTTGATCTGTATTGCTATTCGGAGCAACCAAATGAGCAGTTAAATGAATATTTTTTGAGGATATAGCCCAGACTTTCAACTGATGAATCCCTTCAACGCCCTCTAGCTTCAATAAATCATTTCTTAACGACTCAATATCAATCTCATCAGGAACTCCTTCAAGCAGAATATTAATACTTTGTTTTAATAAAATCCAAGTTCGAGGTAAGACCCAGAAGCCAATTAACACAGCGATTACGGTATCAACCCACATCCACTGGGTAAAATAAATAACTATTCCTCCGATAATCACGCCTATCGATCCTAGAGCATCACTAAGAACTTCTAAATATGCGCCTTTCACATTTAGACTTCCTTCAGCACTCGCAGAAAGGATTTTCATTGAAATCAAATTTACGACCAAACCAATGACCGCGACAATCATCATTTCAACACTTTGAATTTCAGCAGGGTTCGTAAAACGTTGATAAGCTTCATATACAATATATATTGCTACCACAAAAAGCATCACTGCATTAAACAGAGCCGCTAAAATTTCGAATCGCTGATAGCCAAAAGTTCTTTTATCATCTGCGGCTTTTTTACCAATTTTGATAGCAGCAAGAGCAATAGCTAATGCGGCTACATCAGTAAACATGTGAGCGGCATCAGACAGTAATGCTAAACTTTGGGTAATAAAAGCAGCGACAACTTCTACTATTAAAAAAGTAGTCGTTAAACCCAAAGCAAACATTAATTTCTTACTATTTCCTTCAGTAACAACCGCATGGCTATGATCATGATGTTCTGACATAAAATTTTCCTTATTCAATCCATGATTAGCAGAGATACTTGAGACAGGCTCAATATCTCTGCTAAAAATTGCTTAATCTAATGGATTAAGAAGCTTTCTTTTCATTCATCCAGCGGTACAGTACGGGCAATAAAACCAATGTAAGCAGGGTAGAGGAGATAATTCCTCCAATAACCACTGTTGCTAAAGGTCTCTGTACTTCTGCCCCAGTTCCGGTTGCCAAAGCCATCGGGACAAACCCAAGGGACGCCACACAAGCTGTCATCAGCACAGGTCTAAGACGCAAAATTGCACCCTGCCACGTTGCATAATAAAGGTCATATTGTTGTCGCAACTCTTTGATAAAGGTAAGCATGACTAAGCCATTCAGTACAGCCACCCCCGATAGTGCAATGAAGCCAACCCCTGCTGACATGGATAATGGAATGTCACGCAACCACAACGCGATTAAGCCTCCACATAAGGCAAACGGTACACCACTAAAGACCAGTAAGCTTTCTTTGATATTATGGAATACAGCCATCAATAAAATAAAGATCGTCAACAATGCGAGCGGAACCACCAATTGCATACGCGCTTTTGCAGACATCAGATTTTGAAATTGACCGCCATAATCTATCCAATAACCGCTTGGTAATTCCTGTTTGGATAACGTGCTCTGAAGCTCTGTTACGAATGAGCCTAAATCACGTCCTTCTACATTTGCAGTAATAACCACTCGACGTTTACCATTTTCACGGCTGACCTGATTAATACCCAGGATATTTTCAACGCGTGCCACATCTTGCAGTTGGACTAAACCACCATTCGGCAATTGAATAGGAAGTACCGCTAACTGTTCAGGACTACGCTGGGATTCATCTAGACGGATGACAAAATCAAAACGCTTGTCTCCCTGTAAAATTGTTCCAACATTCTGGCCACCGACACTTGTAGCTACCAGATCCTGAATTGCTCTTACCGACAAGCCATATTGTGCAGCTCTGGACTTATCCACCTCTACATTCAACAAGGGTAAGCCACTGGTCTGTTCTACATTAACGGCTGTCGCGCCTGAAATTGAGTTAATTTTTTGAGAAATCTTATTCGCTTCGCGATTCAGAATCTCCATATCATCGCCAAATAACTTGACCCCCACATCACTTCGCACCCCTGAAATTAACTCGTTAAAACGCAGTTCAATGGGTTGCGAGAACTCACTGTTATTTCCCGGCAATGTCGCTAAGAAAGTAATCATTCTTTGGCGAAGCTCATCAATCGTTTGTTTTGGATCAGGCCATTCATCATGAGGTTTTAACAGTACAACGCCATCTGAAATGTTGGGTGGCATCACATCTGTGGCTACTTCTGCTGTACCGGTACGGGCAAAGATCGCTTTAACTTCAGGAAATTCTTTCAACAGTAACTTTTCAGTGTTTTCCTGTATTCGTAATGATTGCTCTAAACCTGTACTTGGAGAACGCATTTGCTGAACAGCAAAATCACCTTCACTCAGTTGAGGTGCAAATTCACTGCCTGTTTGAGTGACTAACACACCCGTAAGCACTAAAATACAGACAGCCACAATAGTCACAAATAAACGCAGTTCATAGGCCTTGTCTAACAGCACTTCATATTTGGTTTTAAGCCAATGCATCCAGCGACTTTCGGTTTCCTTAACTTCTCCAGTGACAAAGAGTGCAACTGCGGCCGGCACAAAAGTGACCGATAAAATCATGGCACCAATTAAGGCCAGTACTACAGTCATTGCCATAGGATGGAAAAGTTTGGCTTCTACACCGGTTAAGGTAAAGATGGGCAGATAAACCACCAAAATAATCAACTGTCCAAAAATGAGAGGGCGACGTGCCTGTTTCGCAGCCAAGAAGACTTCTCTAAATCTTTCAGAACGGCTCAGCAAACCACCTTTCAGCTTCTGAGCTTCGGCTAGCCGCCGGATACAGTTTTCTACAATAACCACTGCACCATCAATAATGATACCGAAGTCCAATGCCCCCAAACTCATCAGATTCGCACTGATTTTCTGTTCTGCCATTCCCGTCAAGGTAAACAGCATTGAGAGTGGAATAACGCAAGCCGTGATCAGCGCAGCACGGAAATTACCTAGAAAGAGAAATAAAATAACAATGACGAGGATTGCACCCTCAATCAAATTTTTCTGAACGGTTTTGATCGCCCGATCAACCAAATGCGTACGGTCATACACAGTCTCAATCACCACACCTTTAGGTAGCGATTGCTGGATCGATTGCACCTTTTCATCAATGGCTTGAGCAACGGTACGGCTATTTTCTCCCATCATCATCATGGCAATACCCAATACAGTTTCTTCACCATTATAGGTTGCAGCCCCTGTTCTCAAGTCATGACCAATTGAGACATTGGCGACATCTGCCACCCGAATCGGATAGCCGTTTTTATTGGCAATACTGATGTTCTGGATATCTTCAATCGTGTTTAAAGTGCCGGGAACACGAACCGTTAGCTGTTGTCCATTTTTCTCAATATAGCCAGCACCACGGTTTTCATTATTCTCTGTTAAGGCAGTTTGTAAATCAGACAAAGGAATTTGCAATTGTTGCAATCGGTTCAGATCCGGGGCAACCACATAGGTTTTATTAAAGCCACCAATGCTGTTGATCTCCGCAACGCCTTTTACGCGCTGTAATTGTGGCCTTACAATCCAATCCTGAATTTCACGTAAATCCATAGCCGAATAAGCGGTCCCATCCGGTTTTTTAGCATTTGGTTCGGCTTTAATCACCCATTGATAGATTTCACCTAAACCTGTCGAAATAGGTGACATGTTAGGTTGCACATCTTCAGGCATTTCTCCCATTGCTTCTTGCAAGCGCTGGTTGATGAGCTGTCTGGCCCAGTAAATATCCGTGCCATCTTCAAAAATGATGGTCACTTGCGATAAGCCGTAGCGTGAAATAGAACGGGTTTGTTCCATTTTCGGCATGCCTGACATGGCATTCTCGATTGGATATGTAATCCGCTGTTCCATTTCTAAAGCCGTAAAACCATTGGCTGAAGTGTTAATCTGCACCTGAGTATTGGTAATATCTGGTACAGCATCAATCGGCAGCTTTTGATAGCTGTAAATGCCTACGCCAATCCAGGCCACAATAAACAGCATGACCCAGATGGCATTATGAATTGAAAACTGGATCAGTCGATCAAACAGTCCTTCAGGCTTTATTGACTCATTATTAGATATTTGAGAATTTTCAGTGCCCATGTGAAGCCTCTCCTTTTTCCATTTCAGATTTCAGTAAGAAACTACCTTGAGCGGCATATTTTTGTCCCTGATTAAGCCCATTTACCACTTCAATCCACTGGCTCTCCCCAGATGACTGACCTAATTTCACCGGCTGCGGACTGAATTCAACTTTCTGTCCATGTTGAGTGGCGACAAAAACCACATCCTTTCCATCGATATTCTGAACTGCTGACTTAAGCACCCGTAATGCGGTACTTTCACTCTGTTGTTGCAGCAGTACGTTTACCATCAAGTTTGGACGTAATTCGGTTGCATTCGATTCAACTTTTGCTCGAACCTGAAGACGACCCGTTTGAGTATCCGCTTCAGTATTTAAAGTCTGGATAACTGCCTGATAGACCTTTTCAGTTTGCAAGGATTTAAATTCGATCTTTTGATTCGGGGCTAAACCCATAATTTCAGAATTTGGAACAATAAACTCAAGCCAGAGCTGATCTAACCGGTCTATGGTAAAGAGCTGATCGGCTAACTGAACATTTTCTCCGAGCACCAAATCCTTTTTACTGATCACGCCGGAAATGGGAGCTTTCAAAATATAGCGCCCGTTACTGGCATTCACTGCACCACATGCACTTAAACGTGATTGGGCCGCTTGAACCTGAATTTGCGCCCGTTTATAGCTGTTGTAAGCACGTTGATAGTCCTGTTTTGCTGAAATACCTTGTGACCACAGCTGACGCTCACGCTCGAAGTCCTGTTTCGCCAGTTCAAGGTTGGTTTGTTCAATTTTTAGATTGGCCTGCTGATCGACTAAATCAGGAACAAGCAACGTGGCCAAAGACTGTCCTTTCTGAACTTTTTGGCCGAGTTCTACATAGACATTTTCTACATGACCACTAAAACTCGGAGAGACATGCGCTTGCTGGTCGGTATTCACGTTAAGTTTTGCTGGATAAGAACTTAATTTAACCACCGGACCTTGATCGACTGCTGATAACTGTATGCCTTNAGAGACATGCGCTTGCTGGTCGGTATTCACGTTAAGTTTTGCTGGATAAGAACTTAATTTAACCACCGGACCTTGATCGACTGCTGATAACTGTATGCCTTGTTCAACCAGTTGCTTGGCCGTCAGGCTCACGCCTTCTGCATGCTCTTCGGTTTCACCGCCATGTTCCTCTTTGCCTTCTTCACTTCCATGTTCCTCTGCGCCTTCTTCCTCGGCATGTTCATCTGATGTTTCAGATTTATTCTTACCCGACAAGATTAAGAAAATACTGAGGAGTACGGTTGCACCGATGGCCAAACCAATCAATAGAGGTTGGGAAATCTTTCCGCTCTGTTTTTTTAAGATGTTTTTAAGATCGAACATGTTAATTTCCCCCACCAATGACAGGCATGGCCTGTATGTCTTGCCATAA
>NZ_JACHVD010000034.1:0-5718 GCF_025377055.1 Acinetobacter sp. T_3_1
GGTGAAGTGTGTCTAATCAACAGGGTTTTCGGTCTCTAAGCACTTTTAAAAAGGAACTTCATCGACTCAAATCTCTATTTGCAACAGTGCCCCTGAAACTGCTCTATATTTAAGTCATAGACTACTTCAATACAGAGGTCCTCTGGGTTAATTCTTAAAACAATAATTCTGTCAACTAACTTAATCGTTTTAAGATTAAAATCTACATGACTTGCTGTAGTAACAGTCTTAACAGAAATTCTTTGTCCAGTACTGGAAACTACATCATAACCTCTCTGATTAACTGAATCGGCTAATTGCCCTAAGGTCATCATAGCTACATAAAGTTCCCCAATTCTTCCTGTTAAATGCCTTAATTCTGCAATAGGCATTCCCCAAGAGAGTTCTTTTTCAAACCATTCAATAGATTCACCTAAAGACTTAATAATATCGAATTGGCTCAACGCCATGATTAATTCCCTATCACTTATAAATTAAAGAGCTTACGATCACGTTCATAATCACAGCTGAATGGGAAAAACTTCCCAGTACTATCAGAGATCAATTTAAGAAGAAACTCGCTAAGGTCATAGAGCAGCCACATATTCCCAAGAATATACTCAGAGGTGATCTTGCAGGCTGCTATAAAATTAAATTATTAAAGGCTGGAGTCAGATTAGCTTATCAAGTCAAAGATGATCAAGTAGTCATCTTGCTCATCACCGTTGGGAAACGAGCTGACAGCATAGTTTATGACGAAGCGAAGAAACGCATTAAAGACTAAAAATGGGAGTTATAAGCCCCCATTTCAACACTTGTATATTAATATAAGTATCAGATACTTAGTAAAAACTTAAAATGCCAAAAATGCCCAAAAAGCCGATTTCGAAACAAGTCGGCTTTTTATTGAACAGATTTGTCACTTTCGGCCAATAATTTTGACTAAAAATTACGCATTTCAGCTTGAGTGATACAATTTTATGATACATTATTGTATATACAAATTTGAATGTTTTTTATGGAACAGTATTTTGAATGGGATGAGGCTAAGAATCGGAAGAATCAGAAAAAGCACGATGTCTCTTTCGAAACTGCAAGCCTTATTTTCGATGATCCATTAAGAATCTCAATCCAAGACAGACATACCGATGGTGAAGAACGTTGGCAGACCATTGGAAAAGTGAAAGGCGTACTAATGCTCTTAGTAGCTCATACCATCTTTGATGAAGATGACTGTGAAATCATAAGAATTATTAGTGCAAGACAGGTAACAAAAGCGGAGCGAGATAAATATGAGCATGGTTAGACACTCACGCAAAGAACTGAATGAAAAATTCAGCGACAAGCAAGATGCTGAAATTGAACGCTTGCTTGCTAAAGGCACGGTTCCTGATGATCAGTTAGATCTATCAGATATTCCTGAAATTACCGATTGGAGCAATGCTGTACGTCATAATCAATTCTATCGCCCAGTGAAACAACAGACTTCCATTCGTTTAGATGCTGATGTACTTGCATGGTTTAAAGCTCAAGGCAAAGGCTATCAAACACGAATGAATGAAATTTTACGGGATGCCATGCTAAAAGAATTAAAAAATCATCAATAAAAATAGGAGCTTAAGCTCCCATTTTTAGATTCGTATAACGTGTATCATGTCAATTTTAGTATGACTTAATAAAATCAATACTATATTTGCAGCTAGTAAAATTTATGGCTAGCTATTTTTATAATTAAAAATATAGAAGAATTACTGCCACATCGCTGGAAATCCAACTCAAATTAAAAAATAGGCATGGGGTTTAGCGGACGCTTACGTTTTAGCTAGTCATAATTCATAAAAAATATCGATTGTGTACTGTACTGTAATGTACTAAAGTACAATACAGTACAGTACACAATAGGAAGTAAACCCATGGCAATCACTAAATCAGATGTGGCAAAAGCCATCGAATCCCTTGCAGCACAAGGCTCAAACCCAACTAACGATAATATCCTTGCGGTTCTTGGTAGCGGCTCAAAGACCACTATCAACAAATACCGCAAAGAGATCCTTGAAGAGCAACTGGCGGCAGCCGTTACTACGGCAAAAACTCTGAAAGATGCGGAACTTGTTACCGTGTCACAAGTCATTGCAACCCTATTGCAAGAACGGATTGATGCAGTACAAGGCGGATATGCGGAAACAGTGCAACAACTGGAAAAGCAGCTTGCAGATACCACAGAAAAACTGGAACAGGTGCAAATCAAACTTGATGAACAGGTCAAACAAACTGATGACACCACCGACAAGCTGAAAGTCGCTCTTGCTAGTACAGATAAGGCAAAAGAAGACTACAACGCCTTGCAAGCCAAATATGAACAGCTACTCGAAAAATCAGGCTCGATCAAATATGTGGAATCACAACTCACTAATGCAAATGCACGGATAGCTGAATTAGAAAAACAGATTACAATGCAAAAAGACAAGTAACTGACGATGAAGGCTGACATGCTCCCCATTAAATCACCGGTTTAGCACGGAGTATGTCAACGCTCTTTGGGGGTTACATCATTCAAATTGCTAATTCGCTATGACTGCCTAAGCGAACTAATTTCAAAATTAGTAGTTCACCTTCTTCTGTTTTCTTATAGATTAAAACGAGATCAGGTTTGATATGGCAATCACGATGACCTACCCAATTACTGACCAAAGCATGGTCACGATACTTTTCAGGCAAGGCTTCATCAGCTTGCAATAATTCTAAAACAGTTTGTAGTTCAGCATCTAATGTATTTCGATGCTGCCTTTTTTCTCACGTTTATAGTCTTTCTTGAATGCTGATGTGTACTTAATCGTCCGCATTTAGATCAGCCATCAAATCTTTAACAGAAGTGAAGCTCTTTGCTTTGCTTAGATCTTCTTCCATTGCAGCAATGGTTTCAGGATTGGGCTGCCAAATTTCAAAAGGCAGAGCCTTTTCTTTCGCTACCTTGGTTAACAACAAGCGAACTGCATCTGAGACAGTTAAGCCCATTGTTGCAAGAACTTCTGTTGCTTCATGCTTAATGTTTTCGTTAATGCGAGTAGTGACTAGTGCATTTGAAGCCATGTTAAGCTCCTATGATTAACATTGTTAATCACACTATATTCTTAGATGAAGAAAAGTTCCCATTTCGCATAAGAGATTTTATGTTAAGTATATTTTTATATCTATAAAAAACTTTCCATATAAATGATTTATAAGAAATATATGTGATAATTTGAATCTTAAAAGTATCAGAGAAGATAAAATGGAAAAAAGTCTAAATTTAGCAAATTCAATTTTCGCAGGCTTTAATGATAAAAACGGATTAATGATTTGTGGTTATGAATGGGGTGAAGAAGCACAAAGTAAGGGGCAAGAAGTTATAATAGATATGACTAAAGAATGTACCTTTTCTAATAAATCATTGCGATATGGTGATGTTGCTAAGACATGGATTAAATACGATAAAAGAATTAGAACTTGGTTTTCTATGTGGGGGCATCCTCTAAATGAGGAAGGCTTAGGCGATGCTTTCGACAAAATGATTGTACAAACTAATTGGGCTGTAGAATCAAAAAAATCTCGTTCTGCAATTCCTTTCTACAAACAAGATGAAAATGTTGATAATTTCATAGCACATATAGAAGAACTTAGACCTAAAGTAATTCTGTTTATGGGAAGTGAGCTTTTAACTAAGGTACTAAAATTTTATAAAGTAAGGGATAAATTCACTGCAATTATGGGCAATGAAATTGAAAAATTGCAAACATTAAGAATGCCTGATTATCATGGCTCATTGGCTTATATCAATAAATTTGAAAACTGCACTGTAGTTGGATTGCCACATCCTTCTAGTGGTCGTGGAATTACAAATGAGTATATTGAATTTTGTGGATCTGAATTAAATCCTATTATTTCTCAATTTAAAAAAGATCGCGGTATTGCATAAAATTTATGAAAAAAGTCCATCTCATCCAAGCAGATATAACAGCTTTTGCTGTACATGCGATCGTTAACTCAGCAAATAAATCTTTGCTTGGTGGTGGTGGACTTGATTATGTGATTCATAAAAAAGCTGGACCATTGATGAAAGAAGAATGTGTTCGTCTAAATCAAGAAAAAGGTGGATGCCCTACAGGTCAAGCAGAAGTAACAACAGCAGGTAATCTGCCTGCTAAATACCTTATTCATGCGGTTGGACCACGATGGTTAGATGGCGAACACAATGAGCCACAATTGCTTTGTGATGCTTATAGTAATGCACTATTCAAAGCTAATGAAATTCATGCACTCACTGTTTCTTTTCCATGTATTAGTACAGGTGTTTATAGTTTTCCACCTCAAAAGGCTGCTGAAATTGCGATTGGCACCATACTCTCTATGTTGCCTCAATATGATCATGTTGTAGAAGTATTTTTTATCTGCCGAGAGGATGAAAATTATTTAATTTATAAGAATCTTTTATCGAATATCGATGATCCAAATATTCAGATTCTGATTTCTTAGCTCAAATTTTACAATTAGGTGCGATAGTGAGGATCTTTTCTAGGAATAGCTGACTCAGAGTCTATATCAAAGAAATCATAAATCTTAGATGCGGTTCGGGAAGTAAATAATGTCTTATCCATATAGACAATTACTTTATCTTTGTTCATATCGTAAATTACCCGACCTCGTGGAATCTGCTCATATTCATAAGCTCTAAGCTCTGGATATTCACTTTGTACATTCTTCCAATACTCGATATGCGTGTAAGGACTATCAATTAAGCCAATTGAATCAGCATCACCTAAATTAAACACATGAGCTATACCGATGACTTTATTATTCCAATACCAAAAAATCCCTATGTTCATTATCAACCTAGATCTTTAAATTTTTCTAAAATTAACATAATACACCTTATACGAAATGCGTTATAATTATCTATAGAAATCAATGCTGTAGTTTCTAGTTTATAGCCCAATCACACCCGATTGGGCTTTTTTTATGATTTTTCATGTTTCACGATCAAAAAATAATCAATGTTCCACGGTTTTGTTTAGCTTTGGCGAATAATCAATGGATGCCATTGAAGCCTTTTAGGTCTTCCGTTTTCTCAAAAATGAAGTCTCTACGATCCAGGATTNACACCCGATTGGGCTTTTTTTATGATTTTTCATGTTTCACGATCAAAAAATAATCAATGTTCCACGGTTTTGTTTAGCTTTGGCGAATAATCAATGGATGCCATTGAAGCCTTTTAGGTCTTCCGTTTTCTCAAAAATGAAGTCTCTACGATCCAGGATTAGGCAGTTTTTATTGTGTCGTCTAATTGATCGTGTTGCCTTACTGATGTCGTGACAATCCCAAAATCGGTCTGTTCCTGTGATTGCCGCTATGGGGTGTGCATCTTGTGCAATATAAATCAGGGCAACTACTATTTGTCTGCCGTTTTCATAGCGTTTCCTGGCGAATACAACATGATGTGCAATCTTAAGAAATTGGACTGTAGATTTATTTAAGCGTTCTTGAACAGACATAACTTATCTCCAAAAGCATAAGTTATTATATCAACTAATTTGCAACTAATTGTTGTTTTATATTAGCCATAAGGTTTAAAAAAAGGCACTGTTGCAAATAACCACGAATGGTAAGCTGAAGACTGTTTTAGCTAAAGGTGCAGCATATGAATCCTTTCCATGGTCGGCATTTTCAGGGCGAAATCATTCTTTGGGCTGTGCGCTGGTATTG